>DASURA010000420.1:0-6114 GCA_036280295.1 Hyphomicrobiaceae bacterium | reverse complement strand
GCACCTGACCCCTGAGGTGGGGGCGAAATAGGATCGACGAGGGTGTAAAGGGTGTACTTTCGCTCGGTATGATATCCGCCGTTATCGGGTCAATCGTATAGTTGCCAATGACAACTATGCTGAGACCGCTCTCGCCGCGTAAGCAGCGCGAAACGTCTCGATCGAAGCCCTGACGCTTAGCCGCGTCAGGCGCGGTTCGGAGGGCACCGGGCAACAGAAGCCCTCCACCCATCTCGGCTGTTGTGCGCCGCGGCTCGGCGCGAGGGCATTGCTTCCAGGTTGACGATTCCAGGATGACGGGCGAGCTGCAGATCGACTATGACGCTCTGGCGCAAGACGCCCAGCGAGAAGCCATGCTCAGCATCGTACGCACGGTGCTGAAGCGGGTTGCCGGGTGGGGCCACCTGCCGGGCGAGCATCACTTCTACATCGCCTTCGATACCCGGGCGCCGGGCGTCGTCGTCTCCAAGCGGCTGAAACAGAAGTATCCGCAGGAGATGACCATCGTCCTCCAGCACCAGTTCCGCAATCTCAGCGTCGATGACAATCGCTTTGAGGTGACCCTCAGCTTCGACAATGTGCCTGAGCGCCTGACTGTGCCGCTGCGTGCCATTCGTGTATTCTTCGATCCGAGCGTGCCCTACGGCTTGCAGTTCGAAAGCTCGGATCTGGTCGCCAAGACCGCCGATCAGCTCGACGTGCCAGTGCTGGATGCGGTGCTGGGCGAGCCGCCACTGGAGCCCACGCGCCAGCCCGCGCCCGATGTGCTGGCGGAGCCCGCGGCGCCCGCCAGGGCGCGCAGCCCGCGCAAGCCGCGCAACACGCCGAAAGACAGCACCCGTGACGGCTCCGTCGGGGATGCCTCCGCACCGCTGGCCGCGGACATTGCCGAGCCGGTGGGTGCAGCCTTGCCGCGGGCCCAGGCTGGCGGCCGGTCGATGCCCGCGCCCTCCAAGCCAGACGAGCCCGCCAATGACTCCAAGGTTGTGCAACTCGATAAATTCCGCAAAAGGTAAGCTTGGCGGTAAGCATTGCTAACGCCATATGTCGCGGGGCGGAATTTGCGCCTTTCCCGCGCGTGCCCTATAAGCCTGCCCTGCACGCAGAGCAGATCCTCCTAAGTTGCGGAATTGACAGGCGCCGAGGCCCAGACGGGGAGGCGGGCGCCATAACTCCCCGGTCGAGGGAACCGAGAAGAGGCGAGTCGTAGATGCCTTGGAACAATCAAAGTGGCGGTGGTCGCAGAGGGGGCGGCAGCGGCGGGCCCTGGGGGCAGGGGCCGTCTGGCGGATCGCACCAGCAACCCGACCTCGAGGAGCTGCTGAAGCGCAGCCAGGATCGCCTGAAGCAGGTCATGCCCGGTGGTGGCGGCCCGCCGAGCTTGCTGGTCGCCGCGCTCATGCTGCTTGGCGCGGCCGTGGTCGCCTACTTCGCGTTCTTCTTCATCGTGAGGGTCGACGAGGCCGGCGTGGTTCTGCGCTTCGGCAAGTTCGACCGTGAGGTTCCGCCCGGATTGCATTTCCGGCTGCCCTACCCGATCGAGGAGGTTCGGCTCCCGAAGGTCACGGCCCAGAACATCATCGAGATCGGCTTCGAGTCGAGCCGGGCCGGCCGGGGCGGTCGTGACGTGCCGGCGGAGAGCCTGATGCTGACCGGCGACGAGAATATCGTCGTGGTGGGCTTTGTGGTGCGCTGGCGGATCAAGGATGCGCAGAAGTATCTCTTCAACATCCAGAAGCCGGATGAGACGGTGCGGGAGGTTGCCGAGAGTGCGATGCGCGAGGTCGTGGGCCAGTCCGACATCAAGCCGATCATCACCGAGGGGCGCTTCCAGACGCAGGAAGCGGTGCAGAAGCTGATGCAGCAGGTGCTTGACTATTACGGCTCCGGCATTGAGATCCTACAGGTGCAGATGCTGAAGAGCGAGCCGCCGGCGCAGGTGATCGACGCGTTCCGCGACGTGCAGGCGGCGCAGGCTGACAAGGAGAGGTACCAGAACGAAGCCTTCGCCTACTCCAAGAAGGCCGTTGCCGAGGCCAGGGGCGAGGCTGATCGCATCGTGCTCGGTGCCAAGGGCTACAAGGAGCAGGCCGTCGCGGACGCCCAAGGACAAACGGCGCGCTTCCTCAAGATTTACGACGAGTACAAGAAGGCGCCCGATGTGACGCGCAAGCGGCTGTATCTGGAGACGATGGAGCGCGTGCTGGGCGGCTCCGACAAGATCATTGTCGACGGCAAGGTCGGCCAGGGCGTTGTTCCTTTCCTGCCCCTCGATCAGGTTCAGAAGCGTAAAGAGGGGGCCAACTGATGTTGAAGGCTCTGTCAGCAGTCATTGTTGTGCTCGCCGCCTTGGCGGGCATCGCCGCCTATCTGTCGATGTTCATCGTGCACGTGAACGAGCAGGCGGTGGTGCTGCAGTTCGGCAGTCCACAGAAGGTCATTAACCAGCCTAACGGCAGGTACGGGCCGGGCCTCTACTTCCGTATCCCGTTTGTGGAGACCGTCGACTTTTTCGACAAGCGCATCCTCGACCTCGACTCGCCACCCTATGAGGTGAACGCGTTGGATCAGAAACGGCTGATGGTCGATTCCTTCGCCCGCTACCGCGTCACCGATCCGCTGCTGTTTTACCAATCGGTGCGCAACGAGCTTGGCGTGCGCGAGCGGTTGAAGCCGATCGTGGAATCCTCGCTGCGTCGGGTCCTGGGTGGCGCGACCTTCCAGGAGATCGTGCGTGACAAGCGCGAGGCGCTGATGAAGGAGATCGCCAAGCAGGTGAACGAGGAGGGCAAGGAGTTCGGCCTAGAGGTGGTCGACGTGCGCATCAAGCGTGCCGACCTGCCCGAGCAGAACCAGAAGAACGTCTACGAGCGAATGCGGGCCGAGCGCCAGAAGGAGGCGTCCGAGATCCGCGCCGAGGGCACCGCGGCCTCCAACAAGATCAAGGCGGACGCCGACCGGCAGGTTACCGTGATCAAGGCTGAGGCGACGCGGGAATCCGAGCAGATCCGCGGCGAGGGCGATGCCGAGCGCAACCGCATCTTCGCCGACGCCTTCAATCGCGATCCGGACTTCTTCGGCTTCTACCGCTCCATGCAGGCCTACGAGGCCGGCATGAAGGGCGGAGACAGCGAAACCCGGATGGTGCTGTCACCGGACAGCGAGTTCTTCAAATACTTCAACAGTCCCGGTGGCGTGAGCCGAGGTCAGCCCAAGCAATGACCTTCGGCGGGTGGCCTGAAGGAGACAGGCCAACAGAATGGCCAACAGAATGATTGCACGTGCGATGGAGATCGAGACGTTCGCTGCAGCACCTGGCGACAGGCGATGCAGGGGACTCCTCAACCATCGCCCGAGCAGCCTCGCTTCTCGTCGTGGACGTCGCTCGCCTGTCAACGGCGGCCGGCGTCCTCGCAGTCTGGCGGGCGCGAGCATGAGCGGCGCTGCAACCGCGGTGCGGCGGATCAAGTGGGTGGCGGCTTAGGAGAGTGGCCATGACCGGGCCTGGACGGTACGAAACGGCGACACCACAGCGCGGCGCGTTTGCACAGCCGCTCGCCGGATACGTTGCGAGCCTGGGGCTCGCCGTCTTGCTTCTGGCAGGGTGGCTGGCTCCCGTGGCGCTCGCCCAGGTGCACGGTGGGCCGCCCAGCGTGGCGCCTGTCGCCGAGAAGCTTCTCGATGCGGTGGTGAACATCTCGACCAAGCAGACGCTCAAAGGGGCGGAGGGTGCGCCGCTCCCCAAGGTGCCCAAGAACGCTCCGTTCGAGGAATTTTTCGACGACTTCTTCGACCGCAAGGGCGGCAAGCTGCCGGATCGCAAGGTGACGGCGCAGGGCTCCGGCTTTGTCATCGACGGCAAGGAAGGGCTGATCGTCACCAACAATCACGTCATCGATGGCGCCGACGAGATCACCATCAGCTTCGCCGACGGCCACAAGCTCACGGTCGAGAAGATCCTGGGCAAGGATTCCAAGACGGATCTCGCCCTGCTCAAGGTGACGCCGAAGAAGCCGCTGGCGCAGGTGGCGTTCGGCTCGTCGAGCAGCCTCAAGGTCGGCGACTGGGTGATGGCGATCGGCAACCCGTTCGGTCTCGGTGGCAGCGTCTCGGTCGGCATCATCTCGGCCAAGCAGCGCGACATCAATACCGGACCGTACGACGACTACCTGCAGACCGACGCCGCTATCAACCGCGGCAACTCCGGCGGTCCGCTGTTCAACATGGACGGCGAGGTCATCGGCGTGAACACGGCGATCATCTCTCCCTCGGGCGGCTCGATCGGCATCGGGTTCGCCGTGCCGTCCGATTCCGCCATTGTCGTGCTGGACCAGCTCCGGCAATACGGCGAGACGCGCCGCGGCTGGCTTGGCGTCAACGTCCAGTCGGTGACGGAGGATATGGCCGATACCTACGGCCTGCGTGAGGGGGTCGGCGCGAGGGTGGCAAGCGTTGCTGCGGAAGGACCGGCCGCCAAGGCCGGCATCCTGGAAGACGACGTGATCGTCAGGTTCGACGGCAAGGAGGTGGGCTCGGTGCGCGGGCTGCCCCGCCTGGTGTCGCAGACCCAGATCGGCCGTGAGGTGGAGATTGAGGTCTCCCGCAAGGGGCAGCGCCGCACCTTCAAGGTCACCATCGGCCGTCTCGCCGAAGAGGCGAAGCCCGCTCCCAAGCCCGGCGTCCGCACCCCGCCCAAGAGCCGCAGCAAGGGCAAAGAGAAGAAGTAGGTTTCAGGTTCTAGGGATCGGGTTTCAGGGAAGCGACGCCGTCCCTGAAACCTGGAACCGAAACCTCATCTGGAGGGCAAGTGTCCGAGCGCCATAGTCTGATCGACACCATCACCGATGGCATCGTGCCGGTGCACAGCGAGGGCTACAGGTTCCTGGCGCTGGGCGCCGCGGTCTCGCTGCTGCTGTTCTGGCTGTGGCCGCCGCTCGCCTGGCTGGCCGTGCTCGCGACCGCCTATGTCGCCTACTTCTTCCGCGATCCGCCGCGCGTGACGCCGCTGCGCGATGGCCTCATTGTTGCGCCCGCCGACGGCCGCATCTCGTCGATTGAGCGCGTGCGCCCGCCGACAGAGCTTGGGCTGGGGGACACTCCGCGCCTCAGGATCTCGACCTTCCTTTCCGTGTTCGACGTCCACATCCAGCGCGCGCCCGTGCCGGGGCGGATCGCGCGCTCGGTCTACGTGCCGGGCACCTTCCTCAACGCCGCGCTCGACAAGGCCAGCGAGGAGAACGAGCGGCGCGCGCTCGTCATCGCTACGCCGGGCAGCGTCGAGATCGGCGTGGTGCAGATTGCCGGCCTGATCGCGCGCCGGATCGTCACCTTTGCGAAGGAGGGTGACAGCCTCGGGATCGGCGAGCGGTTCGGCCTCATCCGCTTCGGCTCGCGGGTGGATCTCTACCTGCCGCCTGGGCAGGACGCCCTGGTGGCCGTCGGCCAACGCGCCGTAGGCGGCGAGACCGTGATCGCCGATCTCAAGTCCACCGAGCCCGAGCGCGAGGCGCGCCGGCAGTAGAAGTGAAGAGGGTTGAGGTCAGCCCGCTGGCCTGCGGGGTGCATCTATTGTGCTTGCAGGATACGACCCGGCGGCTGAACCCAACTATCCCGGAGTTGCAAGGTGAACGAGCGCATGGACCCTCTGCTTCCCAGGCTTGAGACGGAGGAGCGCCGTCGCCGCCGCCGGCGGCTGTTCGCCAACAGCAGGGTGCCGTTGCGCATGGTGGTGCCGAACTTCTTCACCGTGCTCAGCCTGTGTGCCGGTCTCACCGCCATCCGCATGGCGATCGAGCACCGCATTGACCTGGCGATCGCCCTGATCGTTGTCGCCGCCCTGCTCGACGGCGTCGACGGGCGCCTGGCGCGCGCCCTCAAGGCGCAGTCCAAGTTCGGTGCCGAGCTCGACAGCCTGGCCGATTTCGTCAACTTCGGCGTCGCCCCGGCCGTGCTCATGTACATCTGGGGCCTCAGTGCCCTGCCGCGAGGGTTCGGCTGGATCGTGGCGCTGGTGTTCGCGCTGGCGATGGGGCTGAGGCTCGCCCGCTTCAACTCGATGATCGACGTGGAGAAGCCGCGCTGGCAGGCCAACTACTTCACCGGCATGCCGGCACC
>DASURA010000419.1:0-5553 GCA_036280295.1 Hyphomicrobiaceae bacterium | reverse complement strand
GCCCTGGCTGAGGCCGAGGCGGCGGCGGCGCGAGAGGAGGTGCCGGTGGGGGCGGTGGTGGTTATGGGGGGCGAGGTCATCGCCCGGGCCGGCAACCGAACACGCGAGCTTGCCGACCCGACCGCGCATGCCGAGATGCTGGCGATTCGCGCGGCCTGCGCGGCGCTCAAGTCGGAACGGCTGCCGGAGGCCGACCTTTACGTCACCCTCGAGCCGTGCCCGATGTGCGCCCAGGCGATCTCGTTTGCGCGCATCCGCCGGCTCTACTATGGCGCGCTCGACTCCAAGGGCGGCGGCGTGGAGCACGGCGCCCGCATCTTCAGCCAGCCCTCCTGCCACCACGCGCCTGAGCTTTACGGCGGACTGGCGGAGACGCGCTCCGCTCAGCTGCTGAAGGCGTTTTTCGCGAGCCGCCGTTGAGCGCCGGCTTCTTGGCCTCCGTCAATTCGGGATCGGGGGCGGGCCGGAGCACGATGGCGCTGGCGGGCTGCATCGGCACGATGTCGTGGCGCTCATAGAGATCGCCCAGCAGGTCCCAGTCGTTCAGCACGGTACGGTAGATCCAGCGGTAGCTGCGCTGCGCCTTGGCAACCGCTGCTGCCCGCTCGCGGCCTATGAACTCCGCCGTCGCTGCGATCTCCAACCAGTTGACCACAAGATGCAGATAAGTGGCGTCGTAGCCGAAGGCACCATCCGGAGGCGCTGTCGGCGCGTCCGGATAGCGCCGCACCAGCTCGTCCATGAATGGCGCCACCATGTCCTGCTCCGGCGTGCCGAGGTGCCAGAGGTACCAGTGCATCTGCTCGTGCAGGTAGGTGGAGAGCAACTCGTCCTCGCTGGAGGCGAAACGGTTGCCGAGCGTCAGCACCGGGTGGGCGTGGGTGTCGCCGCCCGGCACGATGCGCACAATCCTGGTGTACTCGTAGCGGGAGAGATCGTGCCGACGGCGCAGCGCGGCCAGCATCTCCCGCACCCGGTCGCCCTCGCGCCGCGCATGGTCGAGGTCGACGTCGAGGCGGAACGTATCGGGCTCGGCCTGTGGTGTAGCCTCTCGTGTAGCCTGTGTCGCGGCCTGTATTGCGTATTGTGCCACCGGGTAGGCTCCCCTGCTCGGCGCCCATTCTGGAATACTGGGGCGCGGGACTCGGCTGCGGATGCCCGGGAACAATGCGTAACGACAACCCGAAGCGATAGTGTGGCACGGCGGTGGGCTGTGGATAGGTGCCGCGACGTACGCACGGGTCTGACCCCGGCTCAGCGACCTTCAAGTTGCTCAGCAAGCTTGCGCTTCAGCTCCTCCTTGGCGCCTTCCGCTGCGGCCAGGATCTCCTCGACCTTGAAAAAGTCCCCCGATGCAAAGCGCCCGACCGCTGGTCGAATCAATATATCGGGTGGCGCAGCCTTGAGCTTCTCGCGCGTGACCGAATGGAACAGCAGCTGCATCGATCCGCGTCGGGCCTGCGACGGTCGCGGCAGTGCCGGCATGCTGGCACCGCCCCGGCGCTGAGGGTCGCTCATCGCGTCAACGGCGATGGTCACGTCGGCCTTGCCGCGAAGCACGTCGAATGGCACGGGGCTGACATAGCCGCCGTCGATCAGCACCCGCCCATCGATCACCACCGGCCGTGCCCAGTGCGGCAGTGCGCAGCTTGCAGCGATCGCCGGAAGCAGCGGCCCCCGCTCCAGCAGAACCGGCTCGATGGCGTAGAAATCCGCCGCGATGACGATGAACGGAATCTTCAGTGTCGAGAAATCGCAGCGCAAGGCGCCGGGCAACAGCATCTCGAACAGCGTGACGATGTCGATGGCGCCGGGCCGGCGCAGGCTCCACAGCGACGAGACACCCGCCGCCAGCCGGCCGGCATTGCGTCGGGCAAAGGCGATCCGGCTGCGCAGCTCGGCGAGGAACAGCGCGCGCATCTCGGCTGCCGGCAGGCCGGTCGCGTACAGCCCTCCGCAGATGGCTCCCATCGACGTGCCGGCGATCACCGCGGGCCTGAGCCCCAGCTCGTCCAGCGTCTCCAGGATGGCGATATGTGCCAACCCGCGCGCCGACCCGCCGCCAAGCGCCAGGCCAATGCGTGGTGTGGACGAGACGGGGCCAGAGGGAGCGCGGTCAGGATCGTCAGACGGATCGGGGGCAGACCCCGTCTTGACCGCCATCGTCATTCCGGACGCCGCAGGGCAAGGCGCCGAAGGCCGGCGAGCCGGCGCCGGCGCGGCGGTGCCGTGGCCTCATCCGTGACGGTCTCGGCCATCTGGCTCGACAGCACGCGCTCCAGCTGGCGCTGGAGCTGCTCCTTGGCCGGCTTGGCAGCGGCCAGGATGTCCTTCAGGCGGTGGAACTCCAGCACGTGGAAGCGGTCGACGTCGACGTCGATGTAGACGTCGGGCCGGCTCGTCTTCAGCTTCTCGCGCACGATCGAGCGCTGCAGGATCTGCGATGACGAGGCCAGCGCGGAGATCGCCGACGGCTGCAGGCGCTTGCCGTGGCTGCTTGACGCGCCGGTCACATCGACGGCGACGGTAATGTCGGCGGCGCCTTCAAGGAGGTCGAACGGCAGCGGGTTGACGAGGCCGCCGTCCATCAGCAGGCGGCCGTCGCGCACGACTCCCGAGAACAGCGCCGGCAGGGCAATGCTGGCGGCGATGGCGCTCTTCAGGTCGCCGGAGTCGATCACCACCTGCTCCTGGGAGTAGAAGTCGGTGGCCACGGCCTTGAACGGCAGGGCGAGGCCGGTGAAGTCGGCCGGGATCTTGGAGGGCAGGATCTGCTCCATCAGGACCGTCGGGCTCAGCACCGACGACCGGATCGGCAAAATCCTGAGCAGCTTCAGCACCGGCTCGGCCCGCGCCGCGATCAGGCTCTGGGCAAAGCTGAAGCGGCGGCCCAGCATCTCCTCCGCATGCGCCCGGATCAGCTTTGCCGACAGCCCCGAGGCATAGGCGGCGCCGAAGATGGCGCCGATCGAGGTGCCGACAATGAGCTTGGGCTTGATGCCCATCTCGTCCAGCACTTCCAGCATCAGGATATGCGCCAGCCCACGCGCCCCGCCGCCGCCCAGGGCAATCGCCACGGTCGGTCTGTTCGCGGCGGCCTTCACAGCCACCTCGCGGATTCCCCTCCCCCTTGTGGGGAGGGGTTAGGGGTGCGGAGAACCGCGACGCTCGATGTCCTGCAATTCCCTCCACCCTGTCCGTCCCCCACAAGGGGGGAGGGGACGATGAAACGTGCGCCGTGCCATATCCGTCGCGGATTCACGACATCCCCCGTTGCGACCTCAGAAACGGTATCAACGCCGCCAGCGTAGCCTTCGGGTTCTCCTCGACCAGGAAGTGCCCAGAGTCTACAAAGTCGGCCGTTACGTCGGTGCACCAGTTGCGCCAGATGGCGGGTGGGTCGCCGGGCAGATAGCTGCTGTGCAAGACCAGCGTTGGACAGGCGATCTTGCGTCCTGCGGCCATGTCGGCCTCGTCGAGCTTGCGGTCGATGCCGGCGCCGGCGCGGTAGTCCTCGCAGAAGGCGTGCACGCGCGATGCCTCGTGCATCTGCGCACGGTAGTGCAGCAGGGCCTCGGGGGCGAACGGCGACAGGTCGTGCGGGCCGGCCCAGCTCTTGAGCGTGTGCTCCAGGTAATAATCCGGCGCCTTGCCGATCAGGGTCTCGGGCAGTGGGAACGGCTGCGCAAGGAACTGCCAGTGGTAGCCGCGCACGGCGCTTTGCGCCGTGATCCGGCGCCATACCTCCGCCGTCGGGATGATATCGATAGGCACCAACGCGGCCACCGCCTCGGGGTGGTCGAGCGCCAGGCGATACGCCACACGTCCGCCGCGGTCATGGCCGGCCACCATGAAGCGCGCATGTCCGAGTTCGCGCATCAGCGTGACGCAGTCTTCCGCCATCGCCCGCTTGGAGTAGGTCTGGTGCTCCTCATCCCCCATTGGCGCCGAGCTGCGGCCGTAGCCGCGCAAGTCCGGGATCACCAGGGCGCAATGGCGGGCCAGCTCCGGAGCCATCTTGTGCCAGATAACGTGCGTCTGCGGGTAGCCGTGCAGCAGCAGCAGCGGTGGTCCGGAGCCGCCGGTGCGCAGGTAGATCTCAACACCCTCGGCGGTCTCGATGCGGCGCTCGGCGAAGCCGGGAAACAGGTCAGGCAGCTCAATCTGGCTCACGCGTCTCCCTCCTCCTCCCGCTGCAGCGCCCGCCAGCCAATGTCGGAGCGGCAGAACCCGCCCGGCCAGTCGATCTGCGCGATCGCCGCATAGGCACGATCGTGCGCCTCACGCAGCGTCTGCCCGCGCGCCGATACATTGAGCACGCGACCGCCGATGGCGATGAGGCGGCCATCGGCGGCCTTGGCGGTGCCGGCGTGGAACACCTCCACGCCCTCCACCTGCTGCGCTGCTTCAAGGCCGCGAATCTCGCTGCCCTTGGCATATTCGCCCGGATATCCGTTCGCGGCCATGACAACCGTAATCGCCGCATCGTTGTGCCAGCGCAGATCGAAGCTCTTGAGGACGCCGTCGGCGGTCGCCAGCAGCGCCGGCAGCAGGTCCGATTTCAGGCGCAGCATCAGCACCTGCGTCTCGGGATCGCCGAATCGGCAGTTGTACTCGATCAGCTTCGGCCCGCTCGGGGTGATCATCAATCCGGCGTAGAGCACGCCCTTGTAGGGCATGCCCCGCGCGGCCATGCCTTGGACCGTCGGCCAGATGATCTCGTCCATGGCGCGCTGAGCCATCGCCGGCGTCATCACCGGGGCCGGCGAGTAGGCGCCCATGCCGCCGGTGTTGGGGCCGTTGTCGCCGTCGAAGACGCGCTTGTGGTCCTGCGCCGAAGCGAGTGGGAGGGCGTAGCTGCCGTCGACGAGGGCGAAGAAGCTCGCCTCCTCGCCCACCAGGAACTCCTCGATCACCACGCTGTCATCACCGAGTACGCCGGAGAAGCACGCCTCGACCGCGGCAGCGGCGGCATCGCTAGTCTCGGCGACCGTCACGCCCTTGCCGGCAGCCAGCCCGTCGGCCTTCACCACGATCGGCAGCGGCTTGCCCGCAACATGGGCGAGCGCGGCGGCGCGATCCGTAAAGCGTGCATAGGCTGCGGTCGGAATGCCGTGCTCGGCGCAGAAATCCTTGGTGAAGCCCTTGGAGCCTTCCAGCTGTGCCGCTGCCCTGGAGGGGCCGAAGACCTTGATGCCGGCGGCTTGCAGGTCGTCCGCCAGGCCCGCCACCAGCGGCGCCTCCGGCCCGACCACCACCAGCTCGATCCGATGCTCGCGGCAGAAATGCACCACCGCAGCGTGATCCGCGATATCGAGCGGCACGCAGGCGGCAATCTCGGCGATGCCGGCATTGCCGGGTGTGCAGTAGAGCTTGGTGAGCAGGGGGCTCGCCAGGATTGCCCACGCCAGGGCATGCTCGCGACCGCCCGAGCCGATCAGAAGCACGTTCATGCGGGCCTCACGCAAAGCTCTGGAAAAATGCGCCATCGTGTGGCCTCACTTGGCCGCTCGAAAGCGCGCCCTCATGTATCATCTAATAAGAGTCGGACAA
>DASURA010000418.1:0-2020 GCA_036280295.1 Hyphomicrobiaceae bacterium | reverse complement strand
GGCCGCCGCACCTTCTCGGTGGCTGCCGTAAGCCGCGCGAACGCCTGCGTGGTGTCGGCCAGGAACTCCGCTCCCTCATCGGTGAGGGCGACCCCGCGCGCGCGCCGCTCGAACAGCGGCACCCCGAGCCAATCCTCCAGCAGCCGGATCTGCTTGCCGATCGCCCAGTGCGTGACGCCGAGATCGGCCGCTGCCTTGACGAAGCTGCCGCGCCGAGCGGCCGCCTCGAAGGCGCGAACGGCGTTGAGAGGCGGCAGCGCGGCCCTGTCCATGCGTGACTATTTCTCCCATCTGGCGGGAGAATAGCTCAATTGCACGCTGGCGAGCAGCGCCAATATCGTTGAGCCCAGCAAACCATGCGCGGCGTTCCTGGAAATTTCTTCCCAACGCGAGGAAGAAAATATTTCGCAGGCGCTGCTTCGATCGGATCGGCGCCCGTGCCAGCATTACCAGCCGCCTACGCCGGCACGGACTCCTGCCCGCCGAGCCGTGACGGCAGGCGGACACTGTGCTCCGCTGGCGTCGCTCATGCCCTGCACGACGGCTTCACCGATGCGATCTACGTCCTGCTGCCGGTCTGGCAGGCGGAGTTCGGCCTCGGCTACGGGGCGCTGGCGCTGCTGCGCGGCCTTTATGCGGGCGCGATGGCAGCACTCCAGGTACCGGCCGGCCGGCTCGCCGAAAAGCTGGATGGCCGCGCCATCCTGGCGGTTGGCACTCTCCTCGCCGGTGCCGGATATGCGCTGGCCGGATGCTCGGGCGGGCTGCTCGGCCTTTGCGGCGCTCTTGTCCTTTCCGGCGCGGGCTCCAGCACGCAGCATCCGATCGCGTCTGCCGCCGTATCACGCGCCTACGGCGCCGCCGCCCGGGGGCCGCTCGGCACCTATAACTTCACCGGCGATCTCGGCAAGGCGGCTATTCCGGCGCTGGTCTCGCTGCTGCTGACACTGGTCTCCTGGCGCACGTCGCTGTGGCTGCTCGCAGCGCTCGGAGCGGCGACAGCCGTCGTCGTCGCGCTGCTGATGCCTCCCGTCGCTCGCGCGCCGGCGATCGAGGCTGTCCAGCGCAAGCCGGGCAAAGGCGGCAGCGGCCGCGGCTTCTGGCTGCTGTTCGTGATCGGCATGCTGGACACCGGCGTGCGCATGGGGGTGATGACATTCCTGCCGTTCCTGCTGCAGGCGAAAGGGGCCTCGCTGCCGACTATCGGCCTCGGCCTGGCGCTGGTGTTCATCGGCGGCGCGGCGGGCAAGTTTGCTTGCGGCTGGCTGGGCGCCCGGTTCGGCGTGCTGCGGACCATGCTGTTGACAGAAGGCCTGACAGCCCTCGGCATCGGCGCGATCCTGCTCCTGCCGTTGCTGGCCTGCCTTCTGATCCTGCCGCTGCTCGGCATCGTGCTCAACGGCACATCCTCGGTCGTCTACGGCAGCGTGCCGGAGCTCGTGCCAGCAGAACGAGCGGAGCGGGCATTCGCGCTGTTCTATACCGGAGCGATCGGCTCCGGCGCCATCGCCCCGGTCGCCTTCGGCCTGCTTGGCGACGTGGTGGGCATCACCAGCGCGACGGTAGCCACCGCCATCGTTGCGCTGGCCACGTATCCGCTGGCGTTCGCGCTGGCGCCTCACCTCTCCGAGGCGCCGCAGGTTGGGTGACGTGCCCACCGTGGCCGGAAATTTTCCGCCGATCGCGATTGCGCGTCACTCAACCTACGCAAGCGCCTGGTAGGCCAGAACGCGCAGCTCGCGACGGATCGGGTAGGTGGAAGAGGGGGTCATCTGGGTCATCATCACCAGCGCCATATCCTCGGCCGGGTCGACGAAGAAGGCAGTGGAAGCCATGCCGCCCCACGCGTATTCGCCAGGCGAGCCCAAAATCTGCGCCCTGGCCGGATCGAGCATGACCGAGAAGCCGAGGCCGAAGCCGATGCCGTGGTAGTTGGATTCGGCAAACCGCGGCTGACCCATCGTCGCCATGTCGCCACCGAGTTGGTTCATGGTCATCAGCTCGATGGTCTTGCGCCCCA
>DASURA010000417.1:0-24999 GCA_036280295.1 Hyphomicrobiaceae bacterium | reverse complement strand
TACGCGGCGAGAGCGGTCTCAGCATAGTTGTCATTGGCAACTATACGATTGACCCGATAACGGCGGATATCATACCGAGCGAAAGTACACCCTTTACACCCTCGTCGATCCTATTTCGCCCCCACCTCAGGGGTCAGGTGCGAGGTGTCAGGGATCAGGTTTCAGGGAAGCCCCCTGGGCCTCTGAAACCTGGCCCCTAACCCCTGGGGTGGAGGCGCCGGGTACCGCCCCCGGGTCCGATAGGCTTATTACGATGACCATTTATCGCCATAGCCGGACGAATCCGGCACCCGTAATATAGGCAAGATCGAGCTTAAGAAAAGCGTTGCGTGCGTGCGGCGATTGCGTGCGCTCCTGAACCCGATGCAAGGCGGCCATAGTCTTGGAACAATTGCACGAAAACGTGGGGCTGCCTTCGTCCATGGGGGAAGGGCTTCGCGATGCCACGGCCGAGCCGCCGTCGCCGCCGTCGCGCGGAGGCTTGCTGTCCGGGCCGCCTGCCTACCAGGCGCGGACGCCTTGGGGGGCGGGTGCCGCCCTGGTCGTGACCATCGCCATCGTTGTGACCAGCGCGCTCTGCGCCATGCTGCTGCTGGAACTCTTCCCTGCCCTGCTGCCAGAAGGCCAGCAAGTGCCCGGACCGGGGGCGGAGATCAGTGGGCTTGGCGTGCTTCAGGCCCTGGCAGTGGTGCTCACGCTTGGCGCCTGCTTCCTGCGCCACGGCCGCCTGCGCGACATGCTGGCCTTGCATCCGGTCCCCGGCGGTTGGCGCGGCTACCTGCTCGCCATCCTCGCCATGGCATGCCTGCAGCTGGTGGTTTCGGGTGTTCAATTCGCCTTCGTTAGGAACGACATGCTGACGGACCTGCGGCCGTTCGCGGGTTATGTGCGCGGGCCAGACTGGCTGCTGGCCGCAGCCGTGCTGGGGCTGGGCGCGCCTTTGTCGGAGGAGCTGCTGTTCCGGGGCTTCCTGCTCAGGGCGCTGGCCCAGACCCGGCTCGGGTTCTGGGGCGCCGCCGTCATCTCAGCCGCGCTGTGGACCGCGCTGCACTACTACACGTGGATCGGCCTCATCGAGGTGTTCGTGATCGGCCTGTTCCTGTCCTGGCTGCTGTGGCGCACCGGCAGCCTGCGGGTGACGATCTTCTGCCACGCCCTTTACAATTCGATGATCGTACTGGCGCTGCTGCTGGTGGATCTACCGGCAGCGTAGGCTGGGCCGGACGACGCGCAGACCAAACGTTGCCTGCCATCCCCATTTGAATGTCCCGGGCACTTCGCAGGCGCTCGGCCCGACCTACGCAAGGGGCAGGAATCGCGCTACCTAAACGGGCATGAAGCAATATCTCGACCTGATGCGCCGCGTGCGCACTGAAGGCATCCGCAAGACGGACCGCACGGGCACCGGCACGCTCAGCGTGTTCGGGCATCAGATGCGCTTCGACCTTGCTGATGGCTTTCCCTTGGTGACCACCAAGAAGGTGCACTTGAAGTCAGTGATCCACGAGTTGCTGTGGTTCCTGGATGGCGACACCAACACGAAATACCTCAACGTCAACGGCGTGACGATCTGGGACGAGTGGGCCGATGAGACCGGCGACCTGGGGCCGATCTACGGCCAGCAGTGGCGCTCGTGGGCCACGCCGGACGGGGGCGCCATCGACCAGCTGCAGGAGCTGGTGGAGACGTTGAAGACCAATCCGGACAGCCGGCGCATGATCGTCACCGCCTGGAACCCGGCCGATATCCCGCAGATGGCACTGGCGCCGTGCCACTGCCTGTTCCAGCTCTACGTCGCCGAGGGGCGGCTTTCGTGCCAGCTCTATCAGCGCTCCGCCGACGTGTTCCTGGGCGTGCCGTTCAACATCGCCAGCTATGCGCTGCTGATCCTGATGCTGGCCCAGGTGACCGGCCTGAAGCCGGGCGAGCTGGTGCACACCTTTGGCGACGCGCATCTTTATCTGAACCACCTGGAACAGGCGGATCTGCAGCTCGCCCGTGTACCGCGGCCGCTGCCGCGGATGCGCCTGAACCCTGAGGTGAGGAGTCTTTTTGCCTTCCGCTACGAGGACTTTGAGCTGGAGGGCTATGACCCGCACCCGCATATCGCGGCGAAGGTGGCCGTGTAGAAACGGCTGTCACAGAAATAATGAGAGCGAGCCGGCTGCCGATTGCCATAGCTTGCATCCCTCGAAACACGCCGCTATAAGCCCGCCAGCATCTTCCCAGGGCCCCGCCACTGCAGCGGCTGCGGCCCCATTTCCGTTGGAGCTTCCGTCCTATGGCTCAGGTCAGCGAGATCAAGGCATCTGTGCGCGCCCGCGCCGGCACCGGTAGCGCGCGCGAGGTGCGGCGCCAGGCTGGGGTGCCGGCAATCATCTACGGCAACGGCAGCGCGCCGCAGAATATCGCGCTGCAATCGAACGAGCTGGTCAACCTGATGAACCGGGGCCGGTTCCTCTCCACGGTGATCGACCTGGATGTCGAGGGCGCCAAGACCCGCGTGATCCCGCGCGACGTGCAGGTGGACCCGGTGAACGGCAAGCTGGTTCATGTCGATTTCCAGCGCGTCGACGACAAGTCGCGCATCCGCGTCAAAGTGCCGGTTCGGATCATCAACGAGGGCGCCTCGCCCGGCCTGAAGCGCGGGGGCGTGTTGAATATCGTGCGCCACGAGGTGGAGGTATGGGCTCCCGCCGCGTCGATCCCCGCGGTGTTCGAGTTCGACCTCGCCGGCCTGGAGATCGGCCGCTCGCTGCACATCTCGGCGGTGAGCATGCCTGAGGGCGTCGAGCCCACCATCAAGGATCGCGACTTCACGGTGGTCACCATCGGCGGCCGCGGTGGCGAACTTGAAGAGGCCGCGCCCGGCGCCGCGGCTGGCGAAGGCGCCGCAGCTGCACCGGCAGCTGGCGCCGACGCCAAGGCTCCGGCCGCTGGCGGCAAGGATGCCGGCAAGGGCGCCGCTGCAGCCAAGCCCGCAGCGGCTCCGGCCAAGGGCGGTGCCAAGAAGTAAGGCTCGCGTAGGGTGCAATGAGCGAAGCGCATTGCACCGATTGGCGCGGCACGGTGCAATGCGGCTATCGCCATATTGCACCCTACGGTTCCTGCGGTTCCAGGCCATGGAGCTCATGCTGCCATGAAGCTCATTGTCGGCCTCGGCAATCCGGGTGAGAAGTACGCCGGGCACCGCCACAACGTCGGTTTCATGGCGCTGGAGCGGATCGCCCAGCGCCATCGTCTCGGCGCTTGGCGAAAGCGCTTCCAGGGGCTCGCCGCCGAGGGCCAGATCGACGGTGCGCGCGTCATGCTGCTGATGCCGCAGACGTTCATGAACGAAAGCGGCCAGGCGGTCGGCGAGGCCCAGCGCTACCTCAAGATCCCGGAAGGCGACATCATCGTCATCCACGACGAGATCGACTTGGCCCCCGGCAAGCTCAAGGTCAAAGTTGGCGGCGGCAATGCCGGCCACAACGGCCTCAGGTCGATTTCCGCCCACGTCGGCAACGACTACATGCGGGTGCGCATCGGCGTCGGCCATCCCGGCACCAAGGACGCCGTGATCGGCTACGTGCTGCACGACTTCTCCAAGGCCGATCAGGATTGGCTGGCGCCGATGCTCGATGCCATCGCAGACGCGGCCGGACGGCTGGCGGCTGGCGATGACGCGCGGTTCCAGACTGACGTCGCGCGGCATTTGCAGCGGGATGCGCCGGAGGCGAAGCGCGAGGCGAAGCCGGAGCGGCCTCGCAGCGGCGCTGCGGCCGGTGGCGATCAGCCAACCGACGATGCGCCCCCCGCGCCCAAGGCCGCAGTGGCCTCCAAGTCGCTCAAGGCGGCCAACACGCGCGAGGCGCATCGCCAAAGCGCGCTGGCCGAGAACCTGAAGCGCTGGATGCGAAAGAAGATGGGCGAATAGCGAGTGGCGAATGGGGAATGGGCGTCGATCACGGGGCCCCATTTGCCATTTGCCAGTCGCCATTCCCCACTCACCCCCAACAACAGAGAGACCCCACGAATGGGCTTCAAATGCGGCATCGTGGGCCTGCCCAACGTGGGCAAGTCCACCCTCTTCAATGCGCTTACCCAGACCGCCGCGGCCGAGGCGGCCAACTATCCGTTCTGCACCATCGAGCCCAACGTGGGCGACGTGGGCGTGCCCGATCCGCGCCTCGACGAGCTGATGAAGACTGCCGGCTCGAAGGAGAAGATCCCGACCCGCCTCACCTTCGTCGACATCGCCGGCCTGGTGCGCGGCGCCTCCAAGGGCGAGGGGCTCGGCAACCAGTTCCTGGCCCACATCCGCGAGGTGGACGCGGTGGCCTACGTGCTGCGGTGCTTCGAGGACGACGACATCGCCCATGTGGAAGGCCGGGTGGACCCAATCTCGGACGCCGAGACAGTCGAGACCGAGCTGATGATTGCCGACATGGAGAGCCTGGAGAAGC
Source organism: Hyphomicrobiaceae bacterium (assembly GCA_036280295.1). Taxonomy (GTDB): domain Bacteria; phylum Pseudomonadota; class Alphaproteobacteria; order Rhizobiales; family Hyphomicrobiaceae; genus AWTP1-13. Next base: position 20,551 of record DASURA010000417.1, on the reverse strand, counting down.
GGCGCGAGCCGCTCGTCAAGAAGGCCAACTCCGGCGACAAGGACGCCAAGGCGCAGGTGGCGTTGATGGACAAGGCCTTGGCGCTGGTGAGCGCCGGCAAGCCGGCGCGTATGGCCGAGCTCACCCCCGAGGAGGAGCGGCCCTACCGCCAGCTGCAGTTGCTCACGTCGAAGCCGGTGGTCTATGTGTGCAACGTCGACGAGGGATCGATCGGCGGCAACGCGCTCTCGGCCAAGGTGGCCGAGCGGGCCATGGCCGAGGGCGCCGGCTGCGTCGTGATTTGTGCCAAGCTGGAGGCGGAGCTGGCGGCGCTGGAGCCGGCTGAACGGGCCGAGTACCTGGAGCAGCTCGGGCTTAAGGAGCCCGGACTCAACGCTCTGATCCGCGAAGGCTATCGGGTCTTGAACCTGATCACGTTCTTCACCGTCGGCCCCAAGGAGGCGCGCGCGTGGACCGTCACCGGCGGCGCCAAGGCCCCGCGCGCGGCCGGCGTGATCCATACGGATTTCGAGAAGGGCTTCATCCGCGCCGAGACCATTGCCTATGACGATTACGTCGGGCTGGGCGGCGAGCAGGGCGCCAAGGCGGCGGGCAAGATGCGGCTGGAGGGCAAGGAGTACGTTGTGCGTGACGGTGACGTCATGCACTTCCGCGCGGCGAATTGAGGGGCGCCGCGGCGCAGGGTGCGGAAAGGCGCAGCCGTGAGACCGGCTGGAGCGACAGCAACATGGTTGCTCGCTGCAGGGCGCTGAGCCTATTGCACCAAATCACGACGGAAATCCGCCACCTTCCTCGTTAACCATACTGCGATGGATTTTCCCGCAGGAGGCCAGCCATGCGCGTGCTGCTTGCCGTTGCTCTCATTCTCACCGCCCCGCTCGCCTTGGGCACCCCGGCGGATGCCGGTGGCAGCCGCAAGGCCAAGTCCACTTACAGCCAGCGCGCCTACGACCAGCGCTATGCCCGCATCCCCGCCAGCGAGCGACCGCCCCGGAATGCAGAGGAGGCGGCCACCTGCGTTCGAGCCCGCAATGCGGACCCCACCGGGCTCTATCGCTATTATCCGTGCTGGGCGCGCGAGGCCCTGAGCCCCTCCAGCGGGAATGATATCTGGTAGGCACGGCGCCCGCGCTTATTCGCGGTGCTCCTTCCGCAATGGGCGGATTGCCGGGTCGCCCTGATCCGCCCCGCGGCCGCGCTTGCACCCACACCATCGATGGCGCAAGAAGGCCGGCGTCACGCCCAACCGGACCCTTGCCCCATGCCTCCCCCCTTGCTGCTCGTCGTCGCCTGCGGCCTCATCGATGCGGACGGGCGCGTGCTTCTGGCGCAGCGGCCGGAGGGGAAGCCATTGGCAGGCCTGTGGGAATTCCCCGGCGGCAAGATCGAGGCGGGGGAGACGCCGGAGGCGGCGCTGATCCGCGAGCTCAAGGAGGAGCTGGACATCGTGGTGCCGCCGCGCTGCCTGGCTCCGCTGGCCTTCGCCAGCCACGGCTATCCTGAATTCCACCTGTTGATGCCGCTCTTCATCTGCCGCAACTGGCAAGGCGATATCGCCCCGCAGCAGGGGCAGAAGATCGCCTGGGTGCGCGCCAAGGCGCTGGCCGATTACGCCATGCCGCCGGCTGACGAGCCGCTCAAGACGGCGCTGCAGGATTTGTTGTAGGGGGGATTGGCGCGCAGCGCGTCCTCCGCCGGTCCAGCCGAACCTAAGCGGCGGATTAGGCTTCGCTAATCCGCCCGACGACTCTCACCCAAACCGCTTCCGGCTCTCCTCCACCGCATCCTCGAATGTCCGCAGCCCCGTCGTTGGCGCATTCACCAGCACGGCCATGTTGCCGGGACGATGCTCGTTCTTCCACATGCGGGTGTGCGCCTTGGGGATCTGGGCCCAGGGGAATACCTCCGACATCGCCGGATCGATGCGGCGCTCGATGACAAGCTTGTTGGCCTGGCTCGCCTGCAGGAGGTTGGCGAAGTGGCTGCCCTGCACGCGCTTCTGGTGCATCCACAGGTAGCGCGCATCCATGGTGAGGTTGTAGCCGGTAGTGCCGGCGCAGATCACCACCATGCCGCCGCGCTTCACCACGAACACCGACACTGGAAACGTCGCGGCGCCGGGGTGCTCGAACACGAAGTCGACGTTGTTGCCCTTGCCGGTGATCTCCCAGATGGCGGCGCCGAACTTGCGCGTCTCCTTGAACCATTGGTCGTACTCGGGCGTGCCGACCTGGGGCATCTCGCCCCAGCAGTTGAACTTCTTGCGGTTGACGACGCCGCGGGCGCCAAGCTGCATCACGAAATCGCGCTTCTCATCCTCGGAGACCACGCCGATGGCATTGGCGCCGGTGGTGGCAATGAGCTGCACCGCCATCGAACCGAGGCCGCCCGAGGCGCCCCAGACCAGCACGTTGTGGCCGGGACGGAGCACGTGCGGGCGGTGGCCGAACAGCATGCGATAGGCGGTGGCCAGCACCAGCACGTAGCAGGCGCTCTCCTCCCAGGTGAGATGCCTGGGCCGTGGCAGCAGCTGGCGGTCCTGCACACGCGCGAACTGGGCGAACGAGCCGTCGGGCGTCTCGTAGCCCCAGATGCGCTGTGACGGCGAGAACATCGGGTCGCCGCCGTTGCACTCCTCGTCGTCGCCATCATCCTGGTTGCAGTGGACCACGACCTCGTCGCCCACCTTCCAGCGCTTCACCTTGGCGCCGACGGCATAGACGATGCCGGCCGCGTCGGAGCCGGCGATGTGGTAGGGGTTCTTGTGCACGTCGATCGTCGAGATCGGCTTGCCGAGCGCCGCCCAGACGCCGTTGTAATTGACGCCTGCGGCCATCACCAGGACGAGCACGTCGTGACTGTCGAGCTCCCAGGTGGGCACCACCTCTATCTGCATGGACTGGTCTGGCGGGCCGTGCCGCTCCTTGCGGATGACCCAGGCGTGCATCTTGGTCGGCACGTGCCCCAGCGGCGGGATCTCGCCCACCTCGTAGAGGTCCTTGCCCGTGCTGCCAGGCACGATGGCTGGGGTAGCGCTGGCGGCTGGCATCTTTACGACAGTGCCACCGGTGGCTTCCGCCTTGGTCTCAGGCAGCTTCGCTTGCGCGGCCATGCTTCTCTCCAGACGTCACCTGTGCCTGTCTAGTGCGATGATCGAGAAGTCCGCCCATCATGGGGGTGGTGAAGCGGACCTCTACTCTAATGAACTTTCATATGAAGAAATTTCGCAATTCGGATATAGGGTCGGATAGATTTCGGCGCCGCACAAGAGCATTTTTGCAGTGCAGGTAACGTTGCTGATAGATTCTCGCGCAAGATCCTGCCTGCGAGTTGGGACTGGTCTCGCGCATGCGAACTCGGAGCGATCGATGTCTGCCGCCGACAAACCCTGGCTGATCCGCACCTACTCGGGGCACTCGACCGCGGCCAAGTCGAATGCTCTCTACCGGCGGAATCTCGCCAAGGGCCAGACCGGCCTTTCCATCGCTTTCGACCTGCCGACGCAGACCGGCTACGATTCCGACCACGAGCTGGCGCGCGGCGAGGTGGGCAAGGTGGGCGTGCCGGTCTCCCACATCGGCGACATGCGCACGCTGCTCGACGGCATTCCGGTGGCCGAGATGAATACGTCGATGACGATCAATGCCACGGCGGCGTGGCTGCTGGCGCTCTACGTGGCGGTGGCAGACGAGCAGGGGGCGGCGCGAGAGAAACTGACCGGCACGACCCAGAACGACATCATCAAGGAGTATCTCTCGCGCGGTACCTACGTCTTCCCGCCGCAGCCGTCGCTGAAGCTCACCAAGGACACCATCGTCTTCAGCTGCCGCGAGCTGCCCAGGTGGAATCCCGTCAACGTCTGCTCCTATCACCTGCAGGAAGCGGGGGCGACGCCGGTGCAGGAGCTCAGCTTCGCCCTGGCCACCGCGCAGGCGATCCTGGATACGGTGCGCGAGTCCGGCGAGGTGGCACCGGCGGAGATCGGCGCCGTCGTCGGACGCATCTCGTTCTTCGTCAACGCCGGCGTGCGGTTCGTCACCGAGATGTGCAAGATGCGGGCGTTCACGCAGCTGTGGGACGAGATCACGGCCGAGCGCTACGGCGTTGCCGACCCGCGCCATCGCCGCTTCCGCTACGGCGTGCAGGTGAACTCGCTGGGGCTGACTGAGCAGCAGCCTGAGAACAACGTCTACCGCATCCTGCTGAGCACACTGGCCGTCACCTTGTCCAAGGATGCCCGCGCTCGCGCCGTGCAGCTGCCGGCGTGGAACGAGGCATTGGGTCTGCCGCGGCCGTGGGACCAGCAGTGGTCGATCCGAATGCAGCAGATCCTGGCATACGAGACGGACCTGCTGGAGTACCCCGACCTGTTTGACGGCTCCCCGGCGGTGCGCCGCAAGGTCGACGAGCTGAAAGAGGCGGCGAAGGCGGAGCTTTCCCGCATCGAAGCGATGGGCGGGGTGGTGGCGGCCATCGACTGGATGAAACGGGCGCTGGTGGAAAGCAACACCGAGCGGCTGCGCAAGGTTGAGTCCGGCGAGCAGGTGCTGGTGGGCGTGAACCGCTGGGCCGAGACCGAGCCGTCGCCGCTCAGCGGGGGCGCCGGCGCCATCGAGGCGGTCGATCCGGCCGTGGAAACCGAGCAGGTCGAGCGACTGCAGGCGTGGCGGGCGGCGCGCGATGAACGGGTGGCAAAGGCGGCGCTGGCCAGCCTGGAATCTGCCGCCAAGGAAGGCCGCAACGTCATGGAGCCGTCGATCGCCTGCGCCAAGGCGGGGGTCACCACCGGCGAATGGGGCGCCACGCTGCGTGCGGTGTTCGGCGAGTATCGCGCGCCCACCGGCGTCGCCGGCGCTGCTGCGGCGGCGGCAGGCGAGGCGAGCCTCGCCGACGTGCGCGCCGAGGTCGACCGTGTCTCCGAGCGCCTCGGCCGCCGCATCAAGCTGCTGGTCGGCAAGCCCGGCCTCGATGGCCACTCCAACGGCGCCGAGCAGATCGCCGTGCGCGCCCGCGACTGCGGCATGGAGGTAGTCTACGAGGGCATCCGCCTCACACCCGCGCAGATCGTCCGCACGGCCGGCGACGAAGCCGTGCACCTGGTCGGCCTCTCCATCCTCTCCGGCGGCCACGCCTCGCTGGTAGAGGAGGTGATGGCACGCATGAAGGCGAGCGGCCTTGACGAGGTGCCGGTGGTGGTGGGCGGCATCATTCCGCCGGACGACGCCGTCGCGCTCCGGAAGCTCGGCGTCGCCGCCGTGTTCACACCCAAGGACTTCCGCCTCAACGCCATCATGCGAGATATCGTGCGGCTGGTGGACGGTGCCCAATTGCCCAACGAAACTTGATCGGCCCCACCGCCTTGCGCAGCCCTTTCACGCAGGAGACGGACGAGGAGCGAGTCGCGCTTGAACCAGCCGACGCCCACCCGCAGTACTGGTGACGACCGGCCATGCCTCGACGCCGGGGTACAACGACCCGGCCTATCCGATCGAGGGGCGGTTCACGGGGTAGGGTTGGGTCAACGCAGCGCAGATCCAACACATTCGGCCGGCGATGCGGCGCTCAACCGCAAATAGCGCATCAGACAACTCAATTGCGCGCACCAGCAATCAAGCGGTCTGCGGAGCAGACGTCCAATCGCCAGCCACATGGGGCACCCGGCCCCGCACGGGCAGAGCCGGACGCGAATTAGGTCCCTACTTTACCGTCGAGAAGGCCGTCGGCTGCAGGATCGTGTTCTCGATCGAGGCGACGATCGGTCCGTCGCGCTCGCTTTCGGCGCGCGCGGCCAGCCATTCAGGGTCGGTGCTGAAAGTCGCCCACTTGGCCTCGCGCTCGGCGAGAGACTCCCAGGCCAGCAGGTAGTGCAAATCATTGTTGTTGGCGCCGATCTGGGTGGTCCAGAAGCCGGCCTGGCGGATGCCGTGCTTCTCGAACATCCTGAGCGTGACGCTCTCGAAGCGCTTTAAGAGCGCCGGCAGGCGGCCTGTGACGCAGTGGTAGACGCGCAGCTCGTAGAGCATGGTGGGACTTCCTCCTCCTTTGATCACAGCGAGCTTAGCGAGGCGAATGGCGAATGGCGAATGGCAGGTTGGAGCCCCCATTCGCCACTCGCCATTCGCCATTCGCCCGGCACCTGCTATAGCCTCTCAGAAAAGCGGCAGCGGGAGAGCCTCAATGACCCAATCCGTGCTCGGCATCATCGGCGGCAGCGGGCTCTACAATATCCCGTCGCTGCAGAACGTGCATTGGGAAGCGATCCAGTCGCCGTGGGGAGAGCCGTCCGACCGGGTGCTGTTCGCCGAGCTCGATGGACTGCCGATCCGCTTCCTGCCGCGGCACGGGCGAGGCCACAGGATCCCGCCCTCGGACATCAACTTCCGCGCCAACATTGATGTGCTCAAGCGCGCCGGTGTCACCGATCTGGTCTCGGTCTCGGCCTGTGGCTCGCTGAAAGCGGAGCTGCCGCCGGGACATTTCGTGATCGTAGACCAGTTCATCGACCGCACGTTTGCGCGCGAGAAGAGCTTTTTCGGATCCGGCTGCGTCGCGCACGTCTCGATGGCCGACCCGGTGAGCCCGCTGCTCGCGGATGCGGTCGAGATGGCGGCGCGCGAGGAGGGGATCGCCGCCACCCGCGGCGGCATCTATCTGGTGATGGAAGGCCCGCAGTTCTCCACCCGCGCGGAGAGCGAGCTGTACCGCTCGTGGGGGTGCTCCGTGATCGGCATGACGAACATGCCCGAGGCCAAGCTCGCCCGCGAAGCCGAGATCTGCTATGCGACGGTCGCCATGGTGACAGATTACGACTGCTGGCACGATGACCACGCCCAGGTCGATGTGGCCGCGATCATCAAGGTGCTGTCGGAGAATGTCGAGGCGGCGCACCGGCTGATCGAGCGCCTTGCCCGCACCTTCCCCCGCGAGCACCCGCCATGCCCGATCGGCTCCGACCGGGCGCTGGACGTGGCAATCATCACGCCCGCCGAGGCGCGCGATCCGGCCTTGCTCGCCAGGCTCGATGCGGTGGCAAGGCGCGTGCTGGTGTAACAAGGCGCAGCCGCGTTGCACCGCGACCGGCCCCCGAGAGTGCCACGCCGTTCAACGGTCCAATGCGCTCCGCTTATGGCACCCTGCGCACGAGCGCCGTTACGCCGCCTTGGCGGCAGGCGGGGCAACGATGGCCAGCGGCTGCGGACGCTGCGGCTGGTTGCGCGGACGCGACGGCTGGAAGGCCATGGCCCAGTGGTGCGCGCAGTAGGGGCGGCCGGGAACATGCGGCTCGCCGCAGAAATGAAAGTCGGGATGGCGCGGCTCGCCGATCGGCCAGCGGCAATCGCTCTGCTCAAGGTCGATCAGAGTCTTGGGCTTCCTGGTCTTCCCGGGTGTCTCGCTCATGAATGATATGCCGCCCGCGCAACGCGTACTCGGCCGCGCGCAGCGTTCCTTTGCTTGTCGATGGTGGAGTCAAGTCCGCACGTAAAGGCCGATCCCGTGGGGACCGCTGTGACAGCGAGTAGGTAGTCAGCGCATCATGCTATTGCAGTCCCCATTTTGGGGGACCAATGCGGGCATGGGCATTGCACGCGGCCGCCTGTGTCGCTGGCGGCACAGCAGGTGCAACCCATGCAGCACCGCCGAGCCTAGCAGCCGCGAGGCGGGTGCGGAAGCGCCGAATGAGCGCACGGCGCATACGGGGACCATTCGAGCTTTGTTCCTCTTGCGTTTTCGCCGGAAACCATCGAAAAGGAGCCGCCGGAGACGTGGCCGAGAGGCTGAAGGCGGCGGTTTGCTAAATCGTTATACGCTGCAAGGCGTATCGAGGGTTCGAATCCCTCCGTCTCCGCCAAAGCTCACCGATTGCCGCGCAAATTGATCTCTTCCCTTATAGAGCCATCGAAGCGATGGTCTTCCAAAAATGCGGCCGCGAAGTCGGTGCCGCAGCTTTCGCCGGGCGGCATAGCCCCGCGGGGAACACCCTCCACCCACAGATGCATTGACCGCCCGACGGATCGATGGCCCGCGCCGATTGACGGTCACCACTGCGGCGTGAACCGCCCGATCCATGGCGGCAGCGTCGGTCTCGCCAAAGGGTCCGGAAACCTTTGGTCGCTTGCAGCATCCAATACGGACAGTGATGGAGGGTCGGCATGTCCGCAACACGGGAGCTCACCGCGCGATCCGAAGCGGATCTGTCCGAAAGCGAGCTGGTGCGCGCCGCCCAGGCGCGGCGGCCCGACGCGATGAGGATGATCATCAAGCGCTACAACCGGCGGCTCTACCGGCTGGCGCGCGCGATCGTGCGCAATGATGCCGACGCGGAGGACGTGCTGCAGGAATCCTATCTGCGGGCCTTCGCGGCGATCGACGGCTTTCGCGGCGAGGCGACGCTGGCGACCTGGCTGTCGCGCATCACCATCAACGAGGCGCTCGGCCGGCTGCGGCGGCAACGGCAGTCCGCGAAGCTGAATAGCGGCGTTGCCAGACTGGAACAGGCATGCGTCATTCCCTTTCCCCTTGCTGCATCGGTGGACGATCCGGAGCGCACGATGGCCCAACGGCAAATCCTCGATATGGTCGAGCGCGCGAGCGACAATCTGCCGGAGGTCTACCGCGTGGTGTTCGTCGCGCGAGTCATCGAGGGGCTCTCGGTGGAGGAGACGGCCGATGCCCTTGCCCTGCAGCCTGGCACTGTCAAGACGCGCCTGCACCGGGCGCGGCTGCTGGTCAAGCAGGACCTCGAAGCGCAGATCGGCCCGCTTCTGCTCGAGGCCTTTCCCTTCGCCGGCCGGCGCTGCGATCGCTTGACGGAAGCTGTCATGGCCAGGCTCGGCTTCGTGTAACCTCGCTGAACTTGCCGCATCCATTCGTCGTCAACTCGAACGGGGCTCGGCCGCGCAGGCCGGGACGGATGGAGAAAGCGATGAAAACGTACAAGGCATTCGGCGCAGGCATGCTTTTCCTGGTCGGCACGGCGTTCGGCGCCCTTGCCCAGGACAAGCCGACCGATCCACAGATCGCACATATTGCCTACACCGCCGGCGTGATCGACATCGAGGCCGCAAAAATCGCGCTGTCAAAGTCCAAGAACAAGACCGTGACCGCCTTTGCCAAGTCGATGGTGGACGACCATCAGGCGGTGAACGAGCAGGCACTCAAACTGGTCAAGAAGCTCGGCGTCACGCCGCAGGACAATGCAACCAGCCAGGCACTGGCCAAGGCCGGCAAGGAAGAGCGCGCCAAGCTCTCCGCGCTCAATGGCGCCGCCTTCGACAAGGCCTATGTCGACAACGAGATCGCCTACCATAAGCAGGTCAACGACGCCCTGAAGACCCTGTTGATCCCCTCGGCACAGAATGCCGAGCTGAAGGGCCTGCTGCAAACCGGGCTGAAGCTCTTTCAGGGCCACCAGCTGCATGCTGAGCATGTGGGGGCAGAACTGAAATGACGGGGCTCGTTCTAGACCGGCGGCAACTCCTGCTGTCCGGAGCGGCCGTCGCTGTTGCCGCAAGCACCAGCGCGCATGCCCATAACGGCACTGTCCACGTCACCATTGAGCAGCTGGCCTACGTACCGGCTGAGATCAAGGTGAAGATCGGTGAAACGATCGAGTGGATCAACAAGGACCCTATCGAACACACCGCCACCGTAAGGGGCGGCTGGGAGGTGATCATCCCCGCCGACGCGAAAGCGTCGAAAGTGGTCGAGGTTGGTGACGACGTGGAATATTACTGCCGGCTCCATCCCAACATGACGGGACGGATCATCATAACCGGCTAGGAGCATCGAGGAGCCCGCTGCATCGCCCGCCGTCAGGTGGTGAGCGGACTTCTCGTCTATCGCCGCGATTGACCTCCCTGCCCGATTACTCCTCGCGCACGATGCGCAGATCATCAATCCACACTTTGCCGGCGACGAGTTGCTCGGAGGCCATGCGCGCGTCGAGAACGAGGCGCAGCTGCTGCGCCCGGCAGTCCGCATCGGGCACCGTGAAGGCGAAGGTGATCTCCTTCCAGTCGGGTGCGGTGCCGAGCATCATCGGGCTTTGCCCGAGCGCTGTGCCGGCGCCACAGCCGATCCGCCACACGAGGCCGCGCGGCCCGAGGACCTCGCCCTGGTATTTGCCCTGCAGGCGGTAGGTTCCCGGTGCCAGCAGCAGCTGCTGCGAGACGCCACGCAAATCAACGCGGCCCGGACCCAGGGACACGAGCAGGGCGCGCTGCCCGGACCAGTCGGGCCGCAGCGCAATCTCGGTGGTGGCGCCGGTGCCGCCCTCCATGACCCAATCGAAGACCAGCCCCGATGGATCATGCTCGAAGCTGCCATTGAACAGCGGCCCGACGCCGGCAAGCTGGTCAGGCGGCAGGAACTGGAGCCAGGTGTAGTAGGCCAGTTCGTAAAGCTTGTGCCCCACCAGCAGGCGCACATACTCGCCAATGTCGGCCAGCGTAGGGGCATCGGGACCAGCCCGCACGGCGAGGAGCAGCCGGAGCGGCGTGCGGGCGTCCGTCACCGCCCGCGGCAGGCTCGCGAAGAAGGCGCGCCGCCAGGGCGGATTGGTCACGAGCAGCCGCTCCAGCGCGCCCACCGCCTCCGGCGTCTCGGCAATCCGGCCGAGGACCGGCAGGACATGCGGCATCGACTGCGTGCGGGTGCGCAGCAGAATGTCGGCGACACGCAACGCCTCGGCGTCGTCCTTCCTGGCGTCGGCCCTCCGCAGCAGCCAGTGCAGCGCTGCGCTCTCCTGAATGCTTCGGCGCGCCGCGGCCTGCATGAAGACCATTGCCCGGCGCTCGTCGCCAGCCGCGTCGGCCAGCTGCCCCAGGATGCGCCAACCGCGCGCGTTAACCGGGTCGCGAACAAGCGCCGCCTCGGCCCAGCCTCGCGCCTTCTTGAGCGTCGCGCCGGCAGCGGGCGCGGACTCGAGGCGGCTCTCGGCAAGTGCCAGGAGTGCCTGCGGATCGTGCGGGTCAAGCCACAGGGCCGCCTGCGGAGCCGTACCGCCCAGGAAGGCGACCAGGCTCTTGGTGATGACCAGCCACGCGAGAGCGAGGCCCGCTGCGATAAGGGCGATGGCTCGGAAAAATTGCATGCTCCGTGACAGGGCGAGATCCTTCCCATCAGAGGCCGGTGCGGGTGGCCTTTCGCCCGGCATCAAACATCGCTGAGATCCTCAATATTTCTGTCGCCCCAGCAGCCAGAAGGCGAGGAGCCGAGGCAGGCGCCGCCGCCGGGGACCAGCCTCGGGATACGGCGAGGCACGCCGGACGAGCCCGGCTGCCTGGCCAGTCGCATCCTCGAACGCCGGAGCCCACTCGACCTCATTGGTGAGGTTGTTCAGCCAGCCTCGCCGCTCCTGGTCGTAGGCTGTCCGGCGCTCGGGGGTCTTCAGCGCATTCCAGGCCTCCGCGATGCGGGCGGCGAACACCGCCTGCTCGTCTTCGCGGGCCACATCTGGATGCAGCCAGCGCATGAGCAACGCCATGTTTCGTCTCAGCTCCGCACTGGTGGCCGCCGGTCCGGCTCCCAGCACACGGTAGCTGTCGGCACCCGGCGCCAGCAGGATCTGCTCAATGAAGAAGGCCGCCGCCTGGCGCACTGCCTCGCCCGGCCGCCCCAGCCCCTCGGCTGCCGCCGCCTCGGCATCGACCTCTCCGGCAGCGACGTTGAGCAGCGCCAGCATTCCCTCCGGGAGCGGCTGCTCGCGAACGAGCCGAACGCGCCAGGGCACCTGGTGAAGGTCAAGTGCCAGCCGCAGCGCCGCCCAATCGCCCATCAGGTGATCTCGCGGGCGCTTGTCAGCTGCGGCTCGCTCCCGCCCGGCGCACCGATGCTCGACTGCGACCCGTAGCCGTAGCCGTAACCATACCCATAGCCATAGCCGTACGGATCGCCCCTGCCACGCTTTTTGGCGTCGTATTTCGTCAGCACCGTGCCGATGACATTGGCGCGGGCATAGCGCAGCCGGCCCAAGGCCGTGCGGATCATGCCGGTGCGCACCTGGCCGGCGCCGACAACGACGATCGACGCCGCCGCCGCGCTTGACAGCAACGGCGCATCAGCAAGCCCCACCACTGGCGGCCCATCGACGACGATCAGGTCGAACACCTCGAGCCCGGTCGACAACAGCGAGTAGAGCCGCGGGCCGGCCAGAAGATCGGCGGCATTGGCGGTGACCGAGCCGGACGACATGAACGCCAGATTGGGATGCATGGTGCCCTGGAAGGCCTCCGGCGGGCTGCATCTTCCTGCCAGGTAGTCGCCGAGGCCCCTGGTATTGCCCCGGCGCAGCTTGGCGTGGAGCGACGGGTTGCGCAGGTCGGCGTCAACCAGCAGCACCCTGCGACCCATGACGGCGAAATGCCTGGCGATCGCCAATGAGGTAAAGGACTTGCCCTCCGATGGCCCGCCGCTGGTGATAAACAGCGTACGCGGCATGCCCTTCTCGGTCGAGAACTGCAGCGAGGCGCACAGCGACCGGTAGGCCTCGGAGATATTCGACCGAGGATTGCCAAACTCGGTCTCGATCACCTTGCTGCCGGTGACCTTGGGGATGATACCAAGCGTCGGCAGCCCGGTGATGCGCTCGATCTCCATCGGCGAAATCACTCGGTCGTCCAGGCGCTCCAGAAGGTAGGCCGCCAGCACGCCGACGCCGAGGCCGGAGAGCAGCGAGAGCATCAGGCTGCGCGGCAGCTGCGGCGAGGACGGCGCGGCGGGCAGCTCCGCCTTGTCGACGACGAAGATGTTATTGGCGCCGGAGCCGCCCGCCACATCCACCTCTTTCGAGCGCTGCAACAGGCCGTCATAGAGGGAGCGGTTGGTGTCGACCTCGCGCTTCAGGATGTTGTACTGGATGCTGCGCCGCTGCAGATCCAGGGCCTCCTCCCGCAGGCTCTCGATCCGCTTCTTCATCGCCGTCTCTTGGCTCTGCGACGATTCATAGGCGGCCTTGAGGGATGCCTTGACGGTCTTGACCTCGGTCGCGAGCTGACGGTCGATCTCCTTGATCTTGTTGTCGATCTGGACCATCGCCGGATAACCCGGCTTGAACGTCTCCAGTTTCTCCTGGTAGTCGGCAACGAGGGCGCTGCGGCGCGCGCGAAGGCCCTCGATTACGGCATTCGACAACAGCTGCGGAAGGTTGATGGCATTGGCTGCCTCAACCTGCTTCCAGAGCTGCTCATTCCTGATGCGCTCGGAGACCAGCGCTCCGAGAGCGCTATTGGCGCTCGCCAGGTTGTTCTCGGCGATCGACGACTTTTCCGTGACGACGACGATCTGCTCCTTCTGCGCGAAGTCGAGCAGCGTCTGCTCCGATTCTTCCAGCCGCAGCTTGGCCTGCTTGATCTTGTCCTCGAGGAATGCCTTGGCGAAGGCGTTCGCCTCGAACCGCTTGTCGAGATTGGCGGCGATGAAGGCATCGGCATACGCCATCGCGATCCGTTGCGCCCGCGCCGGGCTGGGATCGGAATAGCGGATGTCAACCAGTCGCGAGCCGGCTAGCGCGCTCACCGTTCGACTGCCCAAAACAATGCCGGCCGCCGCGCGTGTCATCGCGGCCTTGTCGGGCGGCTGCTTGCTCTTGGCGGTCGATGAGCCGGAGCCCAGCAGCTTTCGCACCAGATCCTTTGCCGCGCCGATCACCGAAAAACGCCGCGGCTTGAAGAAGTCCGGATCGCTGCCGAGGTCCAGGACCGAGGCCACGCGCTCGGCCATGGCGCGGCTGCGCAACAGCTCCTGCTGCGTCCGGAAGAACTCGGCGTCGGAGCCTTCAACCGGGAGAACGTTGCCGCTGTCGATGATTTTGGCGACATTGCGGTCGATCTGCAAACGCACGGTCGCCACATAGAGCGGCGTGGTCATCAGCGTGCCGAGCGCGCCGAACGCCATGAACATTGCGGCGACAAACAGGATCAGCCACTTGCGGCTGGTGAGCACGCGCCAGAACTCGACCAGCAGCAGGGTGATCTCGCCAGGAGCGTCGTCGCCGGGCATGCCGCCGGGGCCGCCCATCCCGCCGGGCCCGTAGGGATGGTAGGCTTGCGGGATGCCCGGCCCGAGAGGCACGAGGTTGGCAGGCCGATAGTCCGAAGGGTTGCCCTTGTTGTCGTGCATCGTCGACTTAGGACGCCCCCTACAGAAAAGCGAAGACGGTTGCGATAGGCAGAGACTTCAGAATGGTATCGAAGGCCCCCTTCATGGCGGAAGTCGGGGCGACGATAACGTCGCCTGACTGAATCGCCGGGTCCTTCGTTGCGCCGCTGCGGATCTGGCTGATATCGAAGCGGGCGGCAAGGCGCTTGCCATCGATATGCCTGAACACCACCACCGTGGTGTCGGAGGCGGAATCGAGCCCCTCAGCGGTGGCAATGACCTGCAGGAGCGATGTCTTGCTGCGTATCGGATACACCCCCGGCCGCTTCACCGCCCCCTCGATCGTCACGCGCTGGCTGTTGTATTCCTTGACGATGATCGTTACCTGCGGCGACTGGAGATACTTTGCGCCCAGCTGCCGCGCCAACCGATGTTCCAGCTCGCGCGCCGTCCGGCCCGCCGCCCGCACCTCGCCGACAAGTGGCAGGTTGACGACGCCGGTTTCACCCACCTGAATCGTGCGCGTCAACTCGGGAACCTTGAAGACGGAGAACTCGATCACATCGAGCGGGCCGATCTTGTACCCGCTGTTCCCCGGCGTCGCCACCGAGGTCAGGGTATCGGCAGCCCGCGTCAACGGCTTGCTGTCCCCGGTTGCATGAAGCCCCGAAGGCGCTTCGCCGCTGCGCGGCGCGTCGAGGGCGGTGAACTCATTGCTCAGCGATGCTCCGCAGGCACCAAGTGCCGCGATGCAGCACAACAGCAGTCCAAACGCAAACAGCCGCGCAGCCGCTAGCGCGGTTCCGCTCCTCTGTGATTGAGCCTGAACCTGTCGCCGCATGGCTCCCCCCAGCGGGCACCCCCTTTGGCTCCGGCGGCGGCATCGGGCCGGCAAGCCTCGCCGCACTATAGTCAGTCAGCAGGTAATCACAAGAGCTTGGTCACGCCGTGTGGCAGGCGGGCCGCCTCCAAAACGGCCTCAAGTACCTCGATTGTCCGTCACTAAACTGCCTGCACCGAATGAGCGAGTGGCCGTTGCGCAACGATGGCGTCCGATCCATCAAGCACAGCATCGGCCCTTATTGGCGCCTCACCTATCCTCGCGCTAGAAAGGGCCCTGCATGGGGCTGGGGCAACCTATCATCTCAGCGCGAGCGGCGGATCGTAGTGCTGCCGCTTCGCCTCGGCATGGAAGATCGGAGCCGAAGGCTGCGGGGCAACCTGCAGCGCATCTTCATTTTCGGGGTGAGCACGTGCGCACGCTATCGACCTCGCTCGCAGTGATCGCCGCATTGGCGTTTGGCCCGTGCGCGCAGGCCGCGACCGTAAAAGCGCTGCAAGGCCAGGTGCTCGTCAACGCCGGGCAGGGCTACCGGCTGGTAGACGGGTCCGCCCAGCTGGAGCCCGGAGGCACCGTCGTCGCCAATCCGGGCGCGGTCGCCCAGGTCCATTATGCGGGCGGCTGCCAGGTAACGGTGCAGCCCGGCTCGATCTATCTGATCGCCCCTCAGTCGCCCTGCAGGAACGGGGCGCCCACACAAACCGGCGGGCTGACCGACACCAAGAGCGCGTCTGCCTCAGGGGGGGTCAATCCATGGCTCATCGGCGGCGCTGCCGTCGCCGTGGGCGGCGGTGCAGCCTATCTGGTCATGTCCATCAGCCCCTGACACAAACCTTGATCGGCCGGGGATGCCGACGGATCGGTTTTTCCTTCTTTGCGCGGTTGTGCTGGTGTCCTGCCTGGTACTGGGCGGCGGCACCAGAGCCGGATTCCTGTCCGACGCCGCTATCCAGCTCCTCGCCATCCCGCTGCTCCTGATGGCACTGCGGCGCATTGCCGGCCATCCGTCGGCAAAGCCGGCGCGGCTGGCCTTGTTGTTGTGCCTGGCGATTGTCCTGGTACCGGCCCTTCAGCTGATCCCATTGCCGCCTGGCGTGTGGACGGCCTTGCCCAACCGGGCGGTCGAGGCGGAAACCTTCCGTCTGCTGGCCCAGGACCTGCCTTGGATGCCTGCCAGCCTTTCGCCGCGAGCGACATGGCTGGCGATGCTGTCGCTGCTGCCGCCGATCGCCGTCTTCCTGGGCACGCTGCTGCTCAACTACGGCGAGCGGCGTGCCTTGAGCATTGTCGTCATCGTTTTCGGGGTGCTGAGCGCCTTTGTCGGCTTGGCTCAGGTCGCCGAAGGGCCGTCGAGCAGCCTGCGCTTCTACGAGATCACCAATGCCAGCGAGGCGGTGGGCTTTTTCGCCAACCGTAATCATCTTGCCGCCTTGCTCTATGCCATTACCGTCCTGGCGGCCGCCTGGGCGGTGGAGGCCGCCTCGCCACCAGCGCCGGGCCGGACGCGACTGGACTCGCGCTGGCTCGTGCCGGTAATAGCCAGCTTTACCGTTCTCGTGATCCTGGTGGCGGCCCAGACCATGGCTCGCTCGCGCGCCGGTCTCGGGCTTACCATCGTCGCGCTCCTTGGCGCAGCCGTCCTTGCCTGGCGTGATCCCCGCAACGCCTCGGGCCTCACGCCGGCAAAGCTGCTCCTCGCCGCCACGGCGCTGGCGATGATGTTCGCCACCCAATTCGCCCTCTACCGTGTCATGGAGCGCTTCGCCGACGACTCGGTAAAGGAAGGCCGGGTGACCATCGCCCGGCTGACCGCCGAGGCTGCCCAACATAACATGCCGGTCGGCGCCGGCATGGGGACGTTCGTTCCCGTGTACGGCATGCAGGAACGGGCCGCGGATGCGATGTTGGACGTCTACGTCAATCACGCGCACAACGATTTCCTGGAGCTCTGGCTCGAGGCTGGCGTCACCGGCCTTGGGGTGGTCGCCCTATGCCTTCTCTGGTTGGTCGGACGATCGTGGCGATTGTGGCGCCGCGATGCTCCGGGTACCGAGATCGACGTGTCGATTGCGCGCGCAGGGACGATCATTGTTGCGCTTATTGTCGCACATTCAGCTGTGGATTACCCACTGCGCACCGGGGCAATAATGGCCATTATTGCCTTTGCCTGTGGCCTTATTGCGCCATCACTCGGCGTGGAAACGAGCGTCCGTGAATCTGGTGACCGCCCACAAGCGGCGAAATTCGCAGCAAAAAGAAGGCCATTGTCACAGCGCCCCACCGCACATGAGCCTATTTCGCAACACCAGCCAGAGCGTTGGGGCAACGACGTTGAGTGGCCAAAGGAATGGCGTTAGCATTCCTCTGCTGGATCGGTGGGAGAGCAGGGGCCCAGCCGCGGTTTAAGCCGACGCCTCTCCGGATCGAAAAAGCGCTATCCTATCAGTCAAGTATCGGGTCATGCGTCATCGGTTGGTGCTAAGCGTCGTCGATCTATGCCTTATTGGCATTGCGACTCTGTGCGCCCAGCTTTTGCGCGACAGTTTTGAAACACGGCCAGAGCAAGTCATCGTCCTGGCACCCTATCTCGGTTTGACCCTGGCTGCGGCCATACCGAGCCTCGCACTCTTCAAGCTCAATCAAAGCATTTGGCGCCTGAGCGGCATGCCGGACTATCTCAATGTCCTGGGCGCCGCCATTCTCATCGTGACGGCAGCCGTCGGCCTCGGCTTTCTCTTCAACCGCCTTGCAGGGGTGGCGCGGTCGCTGCCGGTCATTCAGGCCTATCTCATCGTTTTCGCCCTCGTCGGCGCCCGCGTTCTGGCGCGCCTGCGCCATGCCGGCCGTGGCAGGGCGGCAGCGCTGCCCGAGCCATCCTCCACGGGGTGCGAGGATATCCTGATCGTCGGGATCAATCCGATCACCGAGCTCTACCTGCGCTCCCTGGCCGAATATGGAGCCGGCCACGTGCGCGTCATGGGCCTGCTGACACGCAAGGGAAGCCATGCCGGCCGCGTGGTGCAGGGCCATCGCATCCTCGGTCGCCCCGAGCAGATCGCCGGCATCCTCGTCGATCTTGAGGTGCACGGTGTGCCCATCCAGCGCGTCGTTGTGACCGTGCCATTCGAGGAGCTGTCACCGGCGGCGCGATCGGCGCTGCGGGAAGCCAACGAGACCTTCGGCATCCGCGTGGAGTTCTTCGCCGAGCACATCTGCGGGCCCCGGCCCAAGCCGCCTGTCGATACGCACCAGGCCGCACGCAGCGCGGCAGGCGCCGGGCAACCGGGGCTCCGCGGTGGCGAGCAAGTGGCGCCGATGCGCCGGTACTATTGGCAGCTGAAGCGTGCCTTCGATGTGACGGCTGCGATCTGTGCCATCGTTCTCCTGGCCCCCTTGCTGCTGCTGCTCGCGGTGCTGGTCGTGATCGACATTGGCGCACCGGCGATCTTCTGGCAGCAGCGGCCAGGCATCGGCGGACGACCATTCCGCCTCTACAAGTTCCGCACCATGGCACGGCCCTACGATGCCGATGGCAACCGTCTCGCCGACGACGACAGACTGACCGGGACCGGCCGGTTCCTCCGTCGCTCGCGCCTCGATGAGCTGCCACAGCTCTTCAATATCCTGATCGGTGAGATGTCGTTTGTCGGTCCGCGCCCACTGCTGGCGACAGACCAATGTCCCGCCATTGATGGCCGCCTCGCCGTGCGGCCCGGGATCACCGGCTGGGCACAGATCAAAGGTGGGCGCAAGCTGTCGGCTCCAGACAAGGCGGCTCTTGATGTCTGGTACGTCAACAACGCCAGCCTCCGCGTCGACTTCCAGATCCTCGTCGGCACGCTTGGCGTGGTCCTGCTCGGCGAGCGCGTGACCGATGGCGACGCCATCCGCGAGGCGTGGCGCGAGCTGGGCGGCGGCACTGGCAAGGACGCTTGGAGCCGGGCTTCCATGGCTCGGGCGGCCCAGGCGCAATCGCCTGCGTGACTGCGGACGGATGAGACTGTCCCGACGCCGGAGGTGCCGGGATTTGGCGTTCTGACTGGGTGATTTGCTTCACCCAAATGGCGGAGCATGTCCTGGGATTGCGCTCCTGCGAGATCGCAGCCCACCTGATGTATCGGTTCAATCTGACAGTACGATATCTGAAATGTGCGGAATCAACGGCATCCTAGCTTATCATTACGCGGCCAATCCGATTGACCGCGCAGAGCTCATCCGTACGCGCGAGCACATGACGGCGCGCGGCCCGGACGGTATGGGCGAGTGGATCTCCGAGGACGACAGGATTGGTCTCGGGCACCGGCGCCTGTCCGTCATCGACTTGACGGATGCCGCGGCCCAGCCGATGGCAAGCGCCGATGGCAGGCTGGTCGTGACCTTCAACGGCGAGATCTACAATTACCGCCAGCTGCGCGCCCGCCTGGAGACACGCGGCCATGTCTTCCGCAGCCGCTCCGATACCGAGGTGCTGCTCCACCTCTACGCCCAGAAGGGCCCCGCCATGGTGCACGACCTGCGCGGCATGTTCGCCTTCGCCATCTGGGATACGGAGCGCCGCACGCTATTCCTGGCCCGCGATCCCCATGGCATCAAGCCGCTCTACTATGCCGACGACGGCTGGACCTTCCGCTTCGCCTCGCAGGTGAAGGCGCTGCTCGCCGGCGGCACGGTCTCTCACCATCCCGATCCGGCCGGCCAGGTCGGCTTTTATCTGCTCGGGAGCGTGCCGGAGCCGTTCACGATCTACCGCGAGATTCGCTGCCTGCCGGCCGGCACGACCATGCTCGTCGACCGGCTCGGCGCCCACGAGCCGCAGCGCTACCACTCGATCGCCCAGGTCTATTGCGACGCCGAGGCGCACGCGCGGAGCGCTCCCGTCATGGGTGGCATGGAGACGATGGGCGAAATCCGCTCGGCGCTTGTGGACAGTGTGCGCCGGCACCTCGTCGCCGATGTGCCGGTGGCGGCGTTCCTCTCAGCCGGCATCGATTCCGGCGCGCTCGTGGGCCTGATGCGCGATGCCGGCCGGGACGATATCCAGACCATCACACTGGCGTTCGGCGAGCACAAAGGCCGCCCTGACGATGAGGCCCCGCTGGCCTCCGAGGTGGCCCGGCACTACGGCACGCGCCATACCACGCGCGTCGTCACGGCGGCGGAGTTCGAGGCCGACCTGCCCCGCATCCTCGACGCCATGGACCAGCCCTCGATCGACGGCATCAACACCTGGTTCGTCTCCAAGGCCGCGCGCGAGCAGGGCGTCAAGGTCGCCATCTCCGGGCTCGGCGGCGACGAGCTGTTCGGCGGCTACCCCTCGTTCCGCGACATCCCGCGCTGGGTCGGGCTGCTTGGCGGCCCGGCGCACGTGCCGATGCTCGGCAAGGCGGCCCGCCTGGCGTCGCGGCCGCTCCTCGGCGCGCTCGGCGCCAACCCCAAGGCCGCCGGCATGCTGGAGCTGTGCGGCAGCTACGCGGGCGCCTACCTCCTGCGGCGCGGCCTGTTCATGCCGTGGGAGCTCGGCGAGGTGCTCTCGCGGCAGACAATCGCAGAGGGGCTGCGCCGCCTGGCGCCGCAGCGCCTGATCGCGGACGCGATCAAGCCGCATCCGCGCTC
>DASURA010000416.1:0-2611 GCA_036280295.1 Hyphomicrobiaceae bacterium | reverse complement strand
GATTCGAGGTGACGGGCATGTTCGATCCGGTCTGGGTGACAGGCACCCTCAAGGCCACCACCTCCTACACCGGGCTCGCCGAGGCCGGCTACAGCCTGACCGCCGAGAAGGTGGAGCGCCGGCCGAAGGGGTAACGTGCGCACTCCCTCTCACCGCTCTTCGCGGGGAGAGGTCGGGGCGAGAGGCGGCTGCATCAGTCAGCCTCTCAACGCGAGGCGGGGTGAGGGGGAACGGTTGCGCCTCCCGCACCCATCAAAACGCCGCAAGACCGGCGGATTACGCTGCGCTTGTCCGCCCTACTTCCGGTCGCGCCGCCGGAAGAAGGCGACGTTGATCATCTGCACGCCCAGGCAGACTGCGAGCAGCACCAGCACGCTGGCGGAGCTCCAACGGTCGCCCGGTGGCAGGTCGACGCTGTCAAGGAATTGGAAGCCGAAGGCGATGCCGGCGAGGAGCACGATGACGCGCGAGTCATTCCAATGCGTCATTGGCCGCCCGAGCCAGGCTTGCACCGCACGCTGCCAGGGCCGGCCGCCGTGCAGCACCCGGTAGATCCCCAGCCAGGCGCTGCCGAAGGCGACCAGGATCACGACGTTGCCCAGCGCCGCGAACTCCTGATCCGGCAGGGAATCCACACCCCCCAGCAGCAGCAGCACGCCGGCCAGGACTGCGGCAGCCAAAATGGTGAGCCAGCCTACACGCATGCGGCGTCCCCCTGAGCCGTACCAGGCTCCCGCGCTGCCCAGCCGTTTCACTTGAAATGCTCGGCCGGAGGGCCCCCCGACCGGCGGTGGCATTCATCAAGCCTGCAGCGCCCGCAACGCCGCCTTGCCGGCATAGCATGCCTGATCCCCCAGCTCCTCCTCGATGCGGATCAGCTGGTTGTACTTGGCCGTGCGGTCGGAGCGCGAAAGCGAACCGGTTTTAATCTGGCCCGCATTGGTTGCAACAGCAATGTCGGCAATCGTCGCATCCTCGGTCTCGCCGGAGCGATGCGAGATGACCGCCGTATAGGCGGCAGCCTGGGCCATGGCGACGGCATCCAGAGTTTCGCTGAGCGAGCCGATCTGGTTAACCTTGACGAGGATCGAGTTGGCAATGCCCTTGGCGATCCCCTCCTTCAGCCGCGCGGTGTTGGTGACGAACAGGTCGTCGCCGACCAGCTGCAGCTTGCCGCCCAGCTCCTGCGTGAGCGCCTCCCAGCCGTCCCAGTCATCCTCGGCCATGCCGTCCTCGATGGACACGATGGGGAAGCGGCCGGCGAGGTCGGCCAGATATTTCACCATGCCGGCGCTGTCGAGCGACTTGCCCTCGCCGGCCAGCTCGTACTTGCCGGCCTTGTAGAACTCGGTGGCAGCGCAATCGAGCGCCAGCACCACGTCGTCACCGGGCTTGTAGCCTGCCGTCTCGATCGCCTTCATGACGAAGGACAGCGCCTCCTCGGCCGACTTGAGGTTGGGGGCGAAGCCGCCCTCGTCGCCGACGTTGGTGGAATGGCCGGCGTCCTTGAGCGCCTTGCGCAGGGTGTGGAACACCTCGGCGCCCATGCGTATGGCATCGGCGCAGGAGGCCGCCCCCACCGGCATCACCATGAACTCCTGGATGTCGATCGGGTTGTCGGCGTGGGCGCCGCCGTTGACGATATTCATCATCGGCACGGGCAGCAGGTGCGCGCGCACGCCGCCCAGGTAGCGGTAGAGCGGCAGCTCGCGCGCCGCCGCCGCGGCCTTGGCGACCGCGAGCGAGACGCCGAGGATGGCGTTGGCGCCGAGCCGAGCCTTGTTGGGGGTGCCATCGAGCTTGAGCAGGGCCTCGTCGATGCGGCGCTGGTCCTCGGCGTCCATGCCGCCGAGCGCGTCGAAGATCTCGCCGTTGACGGCATCCACCGCCTTCAGCACGCCCTTGCCCAGGTAGCGGCCCTTGTCGCCGTCGCGCAGCTCGATCGCCTCGTGCGCGCCGGTAGAGGCGCCGGACGGCACGGCGGCGCGGCCGAGCGAGCCGTCCTCCAGCGCCACGTCCACCTCCACGGTAGGATTGCCGCGGCTGTCCAGGATCTCGCGGCCGATGATGTCGACGATGGCGGTCATGGGCTGGCTCCTCGGGCCGGATTGGGTTGGGCCGGTTGCGCAGGGGTTGCGTCGGCGCGCCTTTTAGCGCGTCCAGCCCCGAGTCTCAAAGCGACCAAGTGCAGATGGAGACTGCGGCGGGCGCGGTCTCAAGCGCATCAACATCAGTCGTCGACGAACGGCGTGGGCCAAGCTTCCTTTGCCAAAAGCTGGCGAGATCTAGCCCCGCCTTCCCCGCTGCGCCTCATAAACACATTCAACCGCATCAGCCCTTCGACGCGACCGGCCGGCGCGCTAAATCTCCACCGCCAGCAACTCCGCTACCGGCACCTCGAAGCCCGGTGGTGCCAACGTAATCGTACCCTCGCGCACTTCTGACTTGAGGATCGTTCCATCCGGCTGGCGGCTGTGGTGGATGATGGGCGGGCCATCAGGATCGACAATCAGGTAGTGATTCACGCTTGGCAGGCTGAAATAGCCGTCGCGCTTTATTGTCTCGTCGAATTTGCGCGTTGAGGGTGAGAGCACCTCGACCACGATGACAG
>DASURA010000415.1:0-19010 GCA_036280295.1 Hyphomicrobiaceae bacterium | reverse complement strand
GGCCAAGATGGCCCTGCGCGTGGGGTCGGCGAGCGCGGAGAAGGCGGCGTCCAGGTTCGTCATAAAATTGCAACTCCGTTATATAATTAGTACGATATATAACGAGGAAAGCATAGTCAAGAGCGATGCAAGCCGCCGCGGGGATCGGCGACTCAACTGCCTGAACACGGATGGATGCCATTTGCGGACGCTGACAGTAGCGCGACGCGCGCTCGTCAGAAGGGACGGCCGCGGTCCGGCGCTATTGGGGAGAAGGCCTTTCGCAGGCTAGAGGGTGTTGACATTTGGCGCGCAACACAAGCTCCGGAGCTCGCAGTTGGCTGGATCCCGGGGACAAGCCCCCGGCATGACAAATGATGGCTCTCCGGTGACGAATCACGAATGTCAACGCAGCCTAGTCCAGCAACTTCTGCAGCAGGTTCGCCAGAGTGGCAGCCTCGCGCTCGGAGATGCGTCGGCCGATGACCTCGCCGAGAACCCGAGCATAGACCGGCCACATGCGCGTGCGCAGCTCGTGGCCGGCCGGTGTGATGACGACGCGCTGCCCGCGCCCGTCCTCCTCGCACGGAACCCGCTCCACGTAGCCGCGCTCGGCCAGGCGGTCGATGAGGCGGGAGATGTTTGACTGCGAGGTGAGTCGCCGCCGCTCAATCTCGAAGGGACGCAAGCCGCCGGCGCCCGCTTTGTCGAGCTCCCATAGGGCATCGTACCAGCCGTAAGGCGGCATCCCGGCGTCGCGGAGCGCCCGCTCGATCCTCAGGATGGCCGTCTGCTGTGCCCGGTTCAAGGCGATCCAGGCATCGACAACGGCTTCGCTGGGCTGCTTCGGCATCATCACATCCTTGCGATCTTCCGGATCTTAGCGATCCATGCGCTTGCATGCAAATTGACGATGTCAATGCGATTGCATACATATGGATGCAATCGCATCCATCCGTGGAAGCGCGAGGTCTGACCTCCGCCGCAACACCATCCCAAACACGAGGAAAGCCATGGCCAGTCTCATGCTCGTCAGCCACCATCTGTGTCCCTACGTGCAGCGCGCGGCGATTGCCCTTGCCGAGAAGGGCGTCACCTTCGAGCGCGTCACGATCGATCTCGCGGCAAAGCCCGACTGGTTCTTGGCCATCTCGCCGCTGGGCAAGGTGCCGCTGCTCAGGGTCGCACGACCCGGCCAAGACGACGCCGTCCTGTTCGAGAGCGCGGCGATCTGCGAGTACATTGAGGAGACGCAGGCCGGAGCGCCGTTGCACCCGGCCGATGCGATCGAGCGCGCCCAGCACCGCGCCTGGATCGAGTTCGGCTCCACCGTTCTCAGCGATATCTATGCGATCGAGACCACGCCCCATGCAGCGCTGTTCGAGCGGGCGCGCCGAGGACTTGCCGACAAATTCGCGCGCCTGGAGGCCGTCCTCGGCGCCGGCCCCTACTTTGCCGGCCCGAGGTTCAGCCTCGTCGACGCGGCGTTCGGGCCGGCGTTTCGCTATTTCGACGTCCTCGATCGCATCGCCGATCTCGGCATCCTGGCGGGCAAGCCGAAGGTTGACGCATGGCGGCGGGCGCTGGCGATTCGGCCGTCGGTCCGTTCCGCGGTTGCGGCCGACTATCCAGAGCGCTTGTGGCACTTCCTCGCCACCCAGGACTCCCACCTGCGCCAGATGATGCCCGCGGGCAGCGCCGTGCCGGGCGAAAATGCGGATCGGGGCTTGTCATGACGCCGACGCTGGCTTGGGTCGCCCTGGTTGTGTCCGGTCTCGTCGATGTCGCCTGGGCGCTGGCAATGAAAAAGGCCGACGGCTTCGCCAATCCGGCGTGGTCTGCCATCTCGCTCGTGCTGTTGGCGATCTTCGTCTACCTGCTGACCAAGGCCCTGCAGGTGCTCCCGGTCGGGACGGCCTATGCAGTGTGGACCGGTATCGGCGCTGCCGGCACCGTTATTGCCGGCATCGTGCTGTTCTCCGAGCCGGCGTCGGCGGCGAGGATCTTCTTTATTGCCACCGTCGTCGCCGGCATCACCGGGTTGAAGATGACCTCGTAGGGCTCCTCAGCTCCGCGCGTGCCTGCCGGCATGAGCATCCTGCGGTCGGGCGAGGCCGCCGGCCGCGCGGCCCTTGTGCTCGATCTATGCTCGATCGGTTGCCAACTCCCGAGCGCCGTCTTAGCCTCTGTGGCCAGATCAGAGAGGGAGAGACGTGACCACTCAACCGCAAGTCCAGGCCCTGCTGTTCGACGTGTTCGGCACCGTCGTCGACTGGCGCGGCAGCATCATCGCCGAGCTGACGCGCTTCGGCACCGAGAAGGGGATCGCAGCGGATTGGGTCGCCTTCACCGATGACTGGCGCCGGCTCTACCAGCCGGCCATGGAGGAGGTGCGCACAGGGCGGCGCGGCTGGACCATCCTTGACGTCCTCCATCGGGAGAGCCTGGAGAAGCTGATCGCCAAGTACGGCATCGCCGGGTTGAGCGAGGCGGACAAGGCGCATCTCAACCGCGTCTGGCACCGCCTGAAGCCGTGGCCCGATTCGGTCGAGGGCCTCACCCGCCTCAAGTCGCGCTTCATCATCGGCCCACTGTCCAACGGCAACATCGGGCTGCTCACACGGCTCGCCAAGAACGCCGGCTTGCCGTGGGACGTGATCCTCGGCGCCGAGGCGGCCCGCGCCTACAAGCCATTGCCTGAGGCCTACCTGGCCGCCGCCGCCCTGCTCAATCTGGAGCCGGCAGAGGTGATGCTGGTCGCCGCTCACAACGGCGATCTCGCCGCCGCCGCCGCGGTCGGCCTCCGCACCGGCTTTGTGCCCCGGCCGCAGGAGTACGGCCCGCATCAGAAGGGTGACTTTGCGGCCGAACGGGAGTGGGACGTGATCGCGGCGAGCTTCACCGAGCTGGCCACTACGATGGGCTGCTGACCCGGATTGGGTGCTGCATGCATGGTGGTGAGCTGTCGACTTATCCACCGCTCAACACGCTGAAGCACGTGGCTGATGACGTGTGGGTCGTGGACGGGCCGGTGATCCGGTTCGGCCTCCCCAGGATCCGGTTCCCGACACGGATGACGGTGCTGCGGCTCCGCGACGGCGGGCTCTTTGTCCATTCCCCCACACCGTTGCCGCCCGGTCTCAAGTCAGCGATCAAGGGACTCGGTGACCCTGCCTGGATCGTCGGGCCAAATCGCATCCACTATTGGTGGATTCCCGATTGGCACGCAGGCTTCCCGGCAGCCCAGGTGTACCTTGCGCCCGGCATCAAGGAGCAGGCCGGCGCCCGCATCGATTTTGATGGCCTCACCCTGGACCGCCCAAGCGGCTATCCGTGGGACGCGGAGGTTGCGACGCTGCCGATCGCCGGCAGCTACATGACCGAGGTTGTGTTCTTTCACCATGCCAGCCGGACTCTGATTCTCGCCGATCTGATCGAGAATTTCGAGCCGCAGAAGCTGGGAAGCGCCGTCATGCGCTGGCTGACGCGTCTCGGTGGCGTGCAGCATCCCGACGGTCAGACGCCGCGCGACCTCCGCCTGACTTCCCTGACGCACAGACAGGCCGTGCGGGCTGCCGTCGAGAGAATGATCGCCTGGGAGCCCGAGCGCATCGTTCTCGCCCACGGCCGCTGGTACGAGCGCAACGGCGCCGCCGAGCTGCGGCGCGCGTTCCGCTGGGTGCTCGCCTGAGCCGGGCGAAAGCCGCTGGAGGATACAACGCTCTCAGCCGGCGCTGCGCCGGAGCTTGCCTCTTAGGAAGCCTCCGCTGCTGTGGTGGGCGCCGGCTCGTTGCGAAGCTCCGCTCGCTGGCGCTTGTAGGCGGTGACGTGGTCGGGGCGGGCGAGGCCGGCCTCGGCCCAATCGAGGCCGACGAGAATAACGGCCGGGGCGTGCAGGCCGAGCTGGGCGACGGCATTGGTGAGATCGCCCAGTGTGGTGGCGACCGCCCGCTCGTCCTCGCGGGTGCCGTTCTCGACCACCACCACGGGCGTCGAGGGATCGGCGCCGGCGGCGAGCAGATTGGCGCGGATGATGGGCGCATTGCCGACGCCCATGTAGATGGCGAATGCCACGCCTGGCGCGGTCAGCGTCTGCCAATCGAGGTCCGGCAGGCCATCGGCGTTGGCACCGGTGACGACGGCGAACTGCCGCACGTGCTCCCTGAGCGTCACGGGCAGCGCCACGCGCGCCGCGCAGGCATGCGCTGCCGTAATGCCGGGTACGATCTCGACGGGGATGCCGGCCGTTTGCAGCGCCGCCATCTCCTCCGCTGCCCGGCCGAAAATCAGCGGGTCGCCGCCCTTGAGACGGGCCACCACCTTGCCGGCCGCCGCCTCGCGCACGAGGATGCGGTTGATCTCGGCCTGAGAGGTGGAGCTCCCGCGTGGATTTTTGCCGACAAGGATGCGCTCGGCATCGCGGCGCGCATAGTCGAGGAGGCGGGCATCGACCAGCCGGTCGATCACCAGCACATCCGCCTCCTGCAGGCGCTGCAGCGCCTTCAGCGTGAGGAGGTCAGGATCGCCGGGGCCGCAGCCGATCAGCGTCACCCGGCCCGCGCGTACCGGCTCGCTCCCCGTCAGCTCGGCCGCCAGGATCCGCTTGGCTTCAGCCTCCGCCCCACTCAGCACGGCACGGCGGAACGGGCCGAGCAGCAACCGCTCCCACAGCCGGCGCCGCGCCCGTGCATCTGGCTGGGCGTCGGCCACCTGATGGCGAAGAGCCGACGCGCGCCGCGCCAGGGCGCCGAGTCGTGCCGGCAGCATCGCCTCGATGCGGGCGCGGATCTCGCGCGCCAGGACCGGTGCGGCGCCCTCGGTGCCGATTGCCACCGTTACCGGCGCGCGGTCGACAATGGCGGGGGTGATGAAGGTGGAGAGCTCCGGGGCATCGACGACGTTGACGGGAACGCCGCGTGCCTGCGCCGCCTCCGATATGCGTATGTCGAGCACCCGGTCGCCGGTTGCGGCATAGACAAGGCGGCGGGCGGCAACGTCGCCGTCCTGGAAGGCGCGCGGCAGCAGATGAATGGTGCCCTGCCGGGCCAACGCGCCGATCTCGGCGCAAGGTGTCTCGGCGAGGACGGTGAGGCGGGCACCGGTCTTGCCGAGGAGCCGCAGTTTCTGTGCCGCCTGCTCGCCTCCGCCGGCGACCAGCACGTCGGCGCCGTCGAGGTCGGCGAACAGGGGGAAAAATTTCATGGTAGCGAGCTTCCTGGGGGGCGTGTGGCGGCCCGAGGCGGGCATCCCTCGCAGGCAAAATAGAAATATTTCCCAATCGTTCGCAACAGACGGCTAGAAAAAGAAACGATCTACCCAAGTCTCGCGCGTTCTCGAAACGAAGCTCTTCCTATTCTCCAATGGCGCAATGCCGACCTCAAGCCGCGGCAAGAACCTAAAAAGTCATTTCCGTTCCGAGCGGGGTTCAGGCCGCATGCCTGATCCGGCTCCCTGCATCTGGGAGCCTCACGCGAGGAGCACCGTCTCGTCGCGGCCGACGCGGCCGGCCACGGGAGTCGAAGCGCCAGAGGCTTGGCGTGCTCGGTTCGCCATCAGTGCGCCGCGCCGCGAGGATGCCACGCGCGAACGTGGCCTGCATGATGCTATGTGGTGACCTGCGCCGTTGACAGCAGCGCACCTTGAACTAGGCTCGCGCTCACTCTCACGTTACTTACCGAAGGCGGGCCGGAGGCGAAGGCACCAGCCAACGCAGGATGGGAAATGGCGAAGAAGCAAGAAGCGTATGAGGACATCCCGGGGACCTGGGTGTTCGACGCCCAGCGCGCGCGGCAGGGCTATCACCTCAACCAGTTTCTCTATTCCCTGATGAAGGCCGAGAACCGCAAGGAATTCCTGGCCGACGAGCGCACGTATCTCCAGAAGTTCCCGATGACGGAGGAGCAGCGCGAGGCGGTGCTGAAGCGCGCCTGGAACCGCCTCCTGGAGCTCGGCGGCGTTTCCTATGCGCTCGCCAAGCTCGCCTTCACCGACCAGAAATCCTACCAGTTCATGGCCTCGCAGATGGTGGGCGTGTCGGAGCAGGAGTACGTGGACATGATGGTGAAGGGCGGCCGCTCCATCGAGGGCTGGCGCTCCAAGAGAGAGCGGGGAGAGGCTTAAATCCCATGGCGAAGATCATTGCCGGCTTTGGCACCTCGCATACGCCAGCTATCGGCGCCGCGCTCGACCTCGGCAAGACCGGCGAGCCCTACTGGAAGCCCGTGTTCGCCGGCTACGACAAGGCCAAGGAGTGGATGGCCAAGGCGAAGCCCGACGTCGCGATCGTGATCTACAATGATCACGTCAACGCCTTCGACTTCAAGATCATCCCCACGTTCGCCATCGGCTGCGGGGCCGAGTTCACGATCGCGGACGAAGGCTGGGGTCCGCGTCCGGTGCCCGCGGTCAAGGGATACCCGGAGCTCGCCTCGCATATCGTCCAGTCGCTGGTGCTCGACGAGTTCGACATGACCATCGTCAACGAGCTGCAGGTCGACCACGGCCTCACCGTGCCGATGTCGCTCGCCTACGGTCAGCCCAAGGAATGGCCGGCGCGCGTGATTCCGCTGGCCGTCAACGTCGTGCAATACCCGGCACCCACGGGCCACCGCTGCTACATGCTGGGCAAGGCGATCAAGAAGGCGGTCGAGGCCTGGGACGAGGACCTGAAAGTCGTCATTTTCGGCACTGGCGGCCTGTCGCATCAGATACAGGGTCCGCGCGCCGGCCTCGTCAATACCAAGTTCGACACCGACTTCCTCGACGACCTCTCGCGCAACCCCCAGCGGCTCGTGGATCTGCCGCCGCTCGAATATCTGCGCGATGCCGGCAACGAGGCGATCGAGATGGTGATGTGGCTCACCATGCGCGGCGCGCTGGGCGACAGGGTGGAGGAGGTCTACCGCTTCTACCACGTGCCGGCGTCGTCGACGGCGGTCGGCAGCATCATTCTCGAGGCACGGTAGTTTTGGCAGTCGGAGGTCGGCCTTCGGCCGTCGGGAAAATCCGACCGCCGACAGCCGATCCCCGACGCCCGCAAGATCAGAGGGACCAGGCATGAAGATCGTCGTGGCGGGACAGGGTGCGTTCGGCCAGAAGCATCTGGAGGGTATCCAGAATATTCCCGGCATCGAGGTGGTCTCGCTGGCTGGCGGCTCGCCGGATTCGACCAAGGAAATAGCCCAGAAATTCAAGATCCCACACTGGACGACGAACTATTCCGAGGCGCTGGCGCAGCCGGGCGTCGAGGCGGTGATTTTGACGACGCCGACGCAGATGCACGCGCGCCAGGCCATCGAGGCGCTGCGCGCCGGCAAGCACGTCGAGATCGAGATCCCGTTTGCCGATACCCTCAAGGATGCCGAGGAGGTCGTGCGCGTCGCCAGGGAGACCGGGCTCGTCGCCATGGCCGGCCACACGCGCCGGTTCAACCCGTCGCATCAGTGGGTGAAGAAGCGCATCGTAGCGGGCGAGCTGGCGATCCAGCAGATGAACGTGACGACCTATTTCTTCCGCCGCACGAACATGAATGCCGCAGGCAAGCCGCGCAGCTGGACCGACCACCTGCTCTGGCATCACGCCTGCCACACCGTCGATCTCTTCATGTACCAGACGGGCGAGCCGGTCTCTGACTGCTACGCCGTGGAGGGGCCGCACCATCCGCAGCTTGGCATCGCCATGGACATGGGCATCCTGATGAAGACGCCCTCCGGCAAGGTGTGCACCCTCTCGCTCTCGTTCAACAACAAGGGCCCGTTCGGCACGATCTTCCGCTACATCTGCGACAACGGCACCTATGTCGCGAGCTACGATGATCTCAACGACGGCGATGGGAAGACGGTCGACGTGTCCAAGGTCGATGTCTCCATGAACGGCATCGAGCTCCAGGACCGCGAGTTCTTCGCCGCCATCAGGGAGAAGCGTGAGCCCAACGCTTCCGTCGCGCAGGCGCTTGGCGCGATGAAGGTGCTGGATACGCTGGAGCAGATTCTGGCGAAGGGGAAGTAAGGCTGCAAGGCTGGGGCGCGCGGCTCCCTCTCCCTGCAAGCGGAGAGAGGGGCGCGTCGGCGCGCCTCGGCTCAGCCTGTGCCCTGAAGCGCCGCCCTGGTGCGTGCGTGCAGGGCGCGCAGCACCTCCAGCTCCTCGGCCGTTGGTGCCGGCGTCTCGGTGACAGCAGCGGCAAACTTGATCGGCCAGCCGGTGGCGTCGGCAATCTGCTCCCGTGTCACGCCGGGGTGGATGGAGGTGACCGTCATCTCCGAGGTCTCCGGGTCCGGCTCCATCACGCATAGATCGGTCATAAGCCGCGTCGGCCCCTTGGTCGTCACGCCCAGGCGCTCGCGGCTGCCCTTGCCCTCGCCGTGGCCGATCGAGGTGATGAAATCGAGCTTGGCCACGAACGAGCGCTTGCTCTGGGCGATGGTGATGAACACCTCCTGGCAGGAGGTGGCGATCTCCGGCGCGCCGCCGCCGCCCGGCAGCCGCACCTTGGGCTTGTCGTAGGTGCCGCCGACCACGGTGGTGTTGAGGTTGGCGAAGCGGTCGATCTGAGCACCGCCCAGGAAGCCCACGGTGATGCGCCCGCCCTGCAGCCAATAGCGGAACATCTCCGGCACCGAGACCGTGGTGAGTGCCGTCTCGCACAGCTCGCCGTCGCCGATCGACAAGGGCAGGACATTGGGCTTGGTGGCGATGGTGCCGCTCTCGTAGATCAGCGTGATGCCGGGCGCGTGCGTGAGACGCGCCAAATTGCAGGCGGCGGACGGCGCGCCGATGCCGACAAAGCAGACGTCCGAGCTTTTCAACGCGCGCGCCGCAACGATGGTCATCATCTCGGCTGGAGTCCACGCGGATGGGGCTGCCATGGAGAACCTCGGCCCTTGCTTAGGTGAGCACGCGGACGCCGCCCGGCGTCGCGATGGTTGCCGTGAGCCGCACCTCTGGGCCCTGGCGGACCTCCGGCCGGTGCGTCATGCCGAGCGCATCGAGACCGGCACGGACGGCGTCGGGGGCGGGCGTCTCGACCAGCAGGTGCTGTAGCCGCAACCCCAGGTCGGGCATGGCCGGCGCCGGGGTGCCGCGCTCCTCCCAGTCGATCAGGCACGGCAGTGCGCCGAAGCCCGGAAGCTCGCCGTCCGGCCGGATCGCAAACAGCCAGCTGCGGTCGCCGCGCGAGATGCGCATGGGCGACCCGTACGTCTCGCGCTTATTTCCGATGGCGGCAGCAATGCCGGTTGAGCGCGCCACGTAAGCGCGGAGCCGGCGCCCCTCGCGCCACTGCCGCTCCACCGCCGCGCGGTCGTCGAGGCCGAACCAGCGCCGATGCGGTGGATCAGGCGCCTCCGGGTCGATCGCGATCACCTCCAGATAGGCGTCCGGTCCCAGGCCGACGAGGTGATTGTGCGTGCCCATCTCGGGATGCTTGCCGCCGGCCGGCATCTCCACGCCCAGCGCCTCGCGGACCCAGGCGACGCCCTCGCCCAAATCGGGCGCAATGACGGCGATGTGGTCGAGCTCGGTCATTGTTTGCGCGCGAAGCGGGCGAAGGCCTCGGGCCCCTTCTCCAGGATGTTCGCCTTCGTCCAGGCCAGGAAGCTGTCGCGGTCACGGGCGATGGCGTCCCAGGCCTCGTAGAAGGCATTGTCGCGCTTGTAGTGGCCCTGGGCATAGGAGGGGTGGGCGCCGCCGGGAACCGGCGACACCGCCGTGATGGTCCAGTGTGGCAGCACGCAGGCGTTGAACGAGCGGGGGCCGAGGTCGTCGACGATCTCCTCCACCGTCACCAGCGCGCGCTTCGCCGCCAGCACCGCCTCCTTCTGCACGCCGACGATGCCTTCCAGGAGGACGTTGCCTTCGCGGTCGGCCTTCTGCGCGTGGATCACGGCGCTGTCGAGCCTCATGGCCGGGACGGTCGCCAGCACCTCGCCGGTATAGGGGCAGGCGACCGACTTGATGTTGGGATTGACCTGCGGCAGCTGCGCGCCGCGGTAGCCGCGGAACACGGCGAACGGCAGCCCGGCCGCGCCGGCCTCGTAGGCATTGGCCATGGCGGCGTGGCTGTGCTCCTCGATTTCCAGGGGCTGCGGCCAGCCCTGCTCGTAGGCATCGCGGAAGCGGTGCAGCGAGCCGACGCCGGGATTGCCGCCCCAGGAGAAGATCATCTTCCGTACCTGGCCCATGCCGATCAGCTGATCGTAGAGCAGGTCGGGCGTCATGCGCACCAGGGTGAGGTCGCGCCGCTTCTGCCGGATCGCCTCATGCCCGGCCGCGTAGGGGATCAAGTGCGTGAAGCCCTCGAAGGCGACCTTGTCGCCGTCGCGCACAACCTCTTCCATTGCCGCGGAAAGCGGGAGAATCCTGGCCATCGGGTCATCCGGGTCGTCGGGCGGGTGCAGTCGGGCGGGGGCGCAGCAGTCCGTCCGCCAGTCTGGGCAGACCGGCGGGCAAATGCAAGTGCCGGCCGCGGGGCGCGCAACGTCTCCGATGCCATGTTCATGGCCGCCGCCAGTTGCTAAGTCCACGCTCGCCGCGATGCGGTTGCTGCACGTGCACACCCAATCGTACCAGCAGCAACGTTTAGGGTGCAATTAAACCGTGCATCCCCCTTGAAGGCTCGCGCTGACTTCTGGTATACCATATGCCAACGACAATCCAGGGAGGTTAGTCATGCAATGCCCGGTTTGCCGCGGTCAGGCCGATAATCTCACGCCGAATACCCTTGATGGTGTGGTCGTCGGTTGCGAGCGGTGCGGAGACTATCGGGTGGCCGGCGATGCGCTTCATCCCCTTATGGGGCTGACGCCGGAGAAGCGCGCTGCCGTGCTCAAGGCGGCCAAGGCCGCCTCGCAAGCTGGCTGGCCGTTCGTGCTGGCCCGCAGCGTCCGCTCGGTTTGAATGTCGGTCGACAGTCGGTGGCGGAGGACTGCCGACTGCCGACTGCCCAGCGACTACGCCGCGCCGATGCGCGGTGCGTCCAGTGTCGCGAACGGGGCGGCTTCTTCCAACGCGCGGCAGGCGCGTAGCACAAGGGCGTCGGCGCCGATGGCGCCCACGACCTGCAGGCCGATCGGCAGGCCGGCGGACGTAAGCCCGCACGGGACAGAGGCTGCCGGCTGCGTCGTGAGATTGAACGGATAGCTGAACGGCGACCAGTCGCACCACGCGCTGCCCCACTCTCCAGACGGCGGCACCAGCTGGTTGACCTCGAAGGCCGGCAAAGGCAGCGCCGGGGTGAGCAGCAGGTCGTAGCGCTCGTGGAAGCGCACGAAAACATTGTGCAGATCAGCGCGCATGAGCTGGGCGCGGAGGTGGTCTGAGACGGAGACCGGCGGGCTCCGATCAACGGCTGCCACCAACAGCGGGTCGGACTCGGTACGCCAGCGCTCGCCGTAGGCCTCGAACGTGAAGCGCATCGTTGGCCACCAGAATGTGTCCCACAGCGCGATGGGATCGCCCCCCAGGCCGGGATCGGCCTCCTCGACGCTGGCGCCCAGGCCCTGCAGCGTCCTGGCTGCAGTGGCGACCGCCTTCTCGACCTCGGGGTGCACGCGCGGCGCATAGCCGAGCCGGGGCGAGTAGGCGATGCGCAGGCCGCGCACGCCCACGTCGAGCCCTTCCAGGAAATCCGGCGCCGGCTGGGTCAAGGCGTAGACATCGCGCGGGTCCGGCGCCGAGATCACAGTGAGCGCCAGCGCCGCATCGGCCACTGTCCGCGCCAGCGGTCCGACGTGGGCCAGGGTGCCCAGCGGCGCCGCCGGAAACGCCGGCACCCGCGCTCGGGTCGGCTTGATGCCAAAGCAGCCGGTGAACGCCGCCGGGATGCGGATCGAGCCGCCGCCATCGGTTCCGAGGTGCAACGGGCCCATGCCGAGCACGGCGGCGGCCACGGCCCCGGCCGAGGAGCCGCCCGTGGTCATGCGCGTGTCCCACGGGTTGCGCGTGGTGCCGGTGAGCGGGCTGTCGCCGGTCGCCTTCCAGCCGAACTCGGGCATGGTGGTCTTGCCGAGCAGCACCGCGCCCTGCTCGCGCAGACGCGCCGCCGCGGGAGCGTCGATCTCGCGCGGCTCGGCCGGCGTCAGACGCGAACCGAAGCGGGCGGGCATGCCGGCGACGAGGATATTGTCCTTGATCCCGATCGGCACGCCGTCGAGCAGGCCCCTGGGTGCCCCCGCATGCCAGCGTGCCTCCGAGGCCCGTGCCGCCGCCATCGCGCCGTCCTTGTCGACGTGACACCAGGCGTTTATCGCGGGGTTATGGCGCTCGATGCGGTCGAGTGCCGCGCGCGTCACCTCCGCCGGCGAGAGCGCCTTGGCGCGATAGAGCGCAACGAGGTCGGTGGCGGAGAGCGACGTGGGGTCGCTCGGCATGTCGGCGCGCATGGGGGCGGTCTCCTCCGTGGGGCGCAGATGATCGTGGATGTGATCAGGTGGGCAGTGCAGGTTACCGCTTCGTCGCGATCCCGCAAGGACGCGTGCGGCCGCGCGTCAAGGCTGCAGTGTGGAGAAAGCTGCAAAGCGATGGGCTGCCGAGTGAAAATGCGAGCCGCACCCGAGCTTGCCGCCTCCAGCCGGAGCCGCTATGGACCCAAATGCCCGTGGCCTAGGGCGCAATAAGCGAAGCGCATTGCACCGCTACCGGTAGACGCAACGAGCTCCCTCGGCGCCACGCGGCTTTCGCCTTGTCGGACTCTGCGAGCCTACGTTCCGGCGATCCGATCCATCGCCTCTGCAAGCTTCACATCGCGTTCGGTGAGCCCGCCGGCGTCGTGGGTCGATAGGACCACCTCAACCCGATTCCAGACGTTGCGCCACTCCGGATGATGATTCATGCGCTCGGCGACCAGCGCTGCGCGCGTCATGAAGCCGAAGGCGGCATTGAAGTCCTTGAAGTTGAAGGTCCTGGTGATGGCGTCGCGCCCATCCACCGGGTGCCATTCCGGCAACCGCGCGGCGATGTGCTTGCGGGCCTCGTCGTCGAGCTTCTGGGCCATCGTCGTGTTCCCTGAGTTGGACCGTCGCCCGTAGGGCCGTAAACCCACCATGCCAAGCTCAATAGGTGGGCTATCCGCTTCGTGCTGACCACCCTGCGGCCTGGCCCACCCTACGCTTCCGTTACCCTCCAAACAGCTGTGCAAGCCCCCAGCGCAGCATCCACCCTAGCACGACCTTGGCGATCAGCAGGGCGCCGAAGCCGAGCAGCACCAGGCCGGCGATGGCGTTGATGCGGCCGAGCTGGACCTCATCGAAGCGGTGGCGGACCAGCGCGATCCGCTCCGACACCACGAACCAGTAGACGAAGCTGCCCCCTGTGGCCGACGCCACCAGCGTCAGCGCGTCCAGTACGCTTTCCACCTCAACGAACGAGCTGACGCCGGCATAGATGGACATCAGGCCCAGGACTGCCGCCGGATTGGTGATGGTGAGCAGGAACAGCGTAGGTATGTCCCAGATGTAATCGCGCAGCGTGGCCTTGGCCACATCGACACGCGTAGTGATGCTCTTCGGGGCGAAGTAGAGCTTGATGCCGGCTACCAGCATCACCAGGCCCCCTAGGAGTTGGAGAGCCGCCCGGTACTCGCGGATCGCACCGGTTATGGTGTGGACCCCCAGCGCCGCGCACAGCGCGATCAGCGCATCCCCCAGCATGATGCCGAGGCCGGCCGCCATGCCGCCAAAGAAGCCGCCTTCCACGGCGCGCTGCAGACCGAGCAGGTTGATGGGACCGAAGGGCAATGCCAGCAGCATGCCGGCGATGAACCCGACCGGCGCGATCATGAATACATTGGCGAGATGAGTCACGGACGGTGCTATAGGTTACGGCCCGAGTTAAGCCCGGCGGCAGTCCTGACATGGCCCGTGAAGCTATCGGGGCGACGGAACGGCGGTTGGCCGCACGTGGCTCCTGACGCTACCGCAGGCGCGATCGGAAATTGGAACATTGCCTGGAGTCTACGATGCTGAAAAGCTCTCCGACAGTCCGTATTGGATGGCTTATCGGTCTTGCGCTTGTCATCTTCGCCAGCCTCCTTGCTGTTTGGATGCCGGCGTGGTCGCAGGCGGCCAAGACCGATGCTGCCGCGGCGCAACAGAACCGGCAACCCCTTCCTCCGGCGCAGATCCGCTATGGCACGGACGGGCTGCCGCAGGCGGTGTTGGATCTGCGCGACGTCATGCAGGGGGCGATCGAGGCCGGGCGCATCGAGGAGTTGCTCCACGCCTACCAGGAAGCCGAGATCAAGCCGGACATCGGCGCTCCCCCCAAGGCCGACCCGGTTGCGCACTGGAAAAGCGTCTCAGGCGATGGCCAGGGTCGCGATGTGCTGGCGGCGCTATCACTCATTCTCGACACCGGCTATGCGGTTGTCCGGCGCGGCGCCGATATCGAGAACAACAAGACCTATGTCTGGCCGTACTTTGCCGAGATGCCGCTCGACAAGCTGACACCGCGGCAGGAGGTCGAGCTGTTGCGTCTGGTTCCGGCCAGCACCATGCGCGAGATGAAGGCGAAGGGCAAATACACCCACTGGCGTTTGGTGATCGGCGCCGACGGAACGTGGCAGGCGCTGCGTAAGGGAGAGTAGGCGTCGGTGTCAGATCCCTCGCCGCTATCCCTGAGGGCATATCCGAGCCAGTGCCGAAGAGTTTCACCCCGCGCGCACCCCGCGAGACGGCTACCAAAGCAAAAGGTGGGCGGCTGGCGGCTTGTGACTTGCGGGGCACGGCAATGGGGAGGCTAATGCCCGCCGAGCTATCGCCACGCGTTGTCGTCATACGTCCAGGATATTGGCCAACAGGGTCAGCCCCTCGCCGCCACCTCTGAAGCTCATTTGCGAGCCAGGGGGCGAGGGGCCAGACCCGCCCGCAGCGACCGGAGGGTTCACATATGCATGTGTTGCGCGCAGTAGCTGCTGGAGTTGTCCTCTCCCTGCTCAGCGTCTTGACCAGCGGTACTGCGCTCGCCCAATGGGGCTGGGGCCAATCGTGGGATGACGACGAGCCGGGCTATTCCGATCGCACTCGGCAGCGGCCAGCAAACGACAACTTTTTCTGGGGCGACGAGCGGCGGCCGCAGCGCTTTGTGCCGCCGAGCCGGCCAGGCCGACCGAGCTACAAGGCCGGCGGCAATCGCCCGCCGATTGCCCCGATCGCGCCCAGCCGGATCGCCTTCCACAGCTCCTATGCGGTGGGCAGCATCGTCATCGACCACAAGGGACGGCAACTCCTCTACATCCAGTCGCGCACCGTGGCGCTGCGCTATCCGATCTCAGTCGGGCGCGAGGGCTTCGGCTGGTACGGCACCCAGAAGATCAGCAGGATCGTCGATTGGCCGTCGTGGACTCCTCCCGCCAGCATGCGCGCACGCGACCCGCGCCTGCCCGCGCACATGAGCGGCGGCCTGCGCAACCCGCTGGGGGCCAAGGCGCTCTACCTCGGCAACACGCTCTACCGCATCCACGGCACCAATGATCCCAAGTCGATCGGCAAGGCGGCCTCGTCGGGCTGCTTCCGCATGCTCAACGGCCATGTCGTGGATCTGGCGAGCCGTGTCGGCGTCGGCACGAGCGTGACGGTGGTACGCCATCTGCCGCCCGCGCTCGCGCGCAGCGTTGCCGAGCAGGTCGCCGGCATCGGCGTCGGGCCGACCGCGCAGGCGCCGGCGAGGCGCCCCTCCGCGGAGCTCCCGCCGTTCGCCGCGGACGATGAGGATGAGGACCGGTTCGAGGAGGACCTGTTCGGGGCCGAGCCCGACAGGGCCATGGCGGGGCCGCCGGAAGCCTGGGGAAGCAGGCAACGGCCGCGCTGGTGAGCTGTGGGTCCCAGGGCGGATGAGCGCAACGCGCGTAATCCGCCCTTCTCGCGGAAAAGGACGACGGATGACGTTTCGTCAATCTAATCCGCCCTTGCGTCGCCTTATCTATTCCGCCGCCTTGCCCTGGGCTGCCACCGCGCCACCCGCACCCGCCCGCGCCCGCGCCGCGGCGTGGTCGCGGGCGAT
This sequence comes from Hyphomicrobiaceae bacterium, assembly GCA_036280295.1. Lineage (GTDB taxonomy): Bacteria > Pseudomonadota > Alphaproteobacteria > Rhizobiales > Hyphomicrobiaceae > AWTP1-13. Next base: position 3,038 of record DASURA010000415.1, on the reverse strand, counting down.
GTAGGTGTACACCACCGGCGTCACGAACAGCGTGAACAGCGTGCCGACGGTCATGCCGGCCGCAATCACCAAGCCGATCGCGAACCGGCTCGCCGCACCTGCGCCGTGCGCGGTGAGCAGCGGCACCATGCCCACCACCATGGCGGCGGTGGTCATGAGAATCGGGCGCAAACGGATACCAGCGGCCTTGTGGATGGCGTCGCGTCGCGAGAACCCCTCGTTCTCCTGCAGGTGGTTGGCGTAGTCCACCATCAGGATGCCGTGCTTGGAGATCAGGCCGATCAGCGTGACGAGGCCGACCTGGGTGTAGATGTTGATGCTGGCGAGCCCGAGGTTCATCGGCAGCAATGCGCCGAACATGGCCGTCGGCAGCGCGATGAGAATAATGAGCGGATCGCGGAAGCTCTCGTACTGCGCCGCCAGCACCAGGTAGATCACGATCAGCGCGAACACGAAGGTGAGCACCAGCGTGTTGCCCTCCTGCACGTACTGCCGGCTCTCGCCCTGGAAGTCATAGGTGAAGCCGGCCGGCATGTGCTCCTTGGCCTTGGCCTTCAGGAAATCCAGCGCTTCGCCCACCGTGCGCCCGGGGAAGGGCACGCCCTGGATGGTGGCTGAGTTGAGCTGCTGGAAGGTGGTGAGCACGTTGGGCTGCACCGACTGGTCGATCGATACCACAGTGGCGAGCGGCACCAGCGTGCCGGAGCCGGTGCGCACCTGATAGCGCTGCAGCCAGTCCGTGGTCAGCCGATACTCGCGCGGCACCTGCGGGATGACCTGGTAGGCGCGGCCGAACATGTTGAAGCGGTTCACGTAGCCACCGCCGAGCAGCGTGGAGAGCGAGCCGCCGAGGTCCGACATGGTGATGCCGAGGCGGTTGGCCTTGTCGTGGTCGATCTTCAGCTCCACCTGCGGCGTCTCGAACTTCAAGTCACCCACGGCGAAGATGAACAGGCCGCTCTTGCGTGTCTCGTCCAGCATCTTGTCCATCACCTGGGCGAGCTGGGTGTAATCCGCCGTCGTGGTGATGACGAACTGCACCGGCGGGCCGCCGATCGAGCCCGGCAGCGACGGCGGGCCGAAGGTGAACACCTGCGCGTTGGCGACACCGGAGACGGGCCCCTGCAGGCTGCCCAGGATCTGCTTTTGCGAGCGCTCACGCTCACCCCACGGCTTCAGGATGAGGCCGGAGAACGACTTCGCGGCATCGGGGAAGCCGTTGATGGTGAACAGGTGGTCCTTCTCGGGCACGGTGTCGAACACCTTGGCGAGCTGGTGCGTGGCCTGCTCCAGATAGTCGAGGTTGGCGGTGGCGGGTACCTGCAGCATGCTCATCAGGAAGCCCTGGTCCTCCTCGGGCGCCAGCTCTTTCTGGGTGGTCACGTACATGATGCCCGTGGCCGCCATCACGGCCGCCAGCCGCATCAGCGTCATCGGCCGGCGATCGAGCGCGCGGGTAAGGCGGCGGTCGTAGCGCCGGCGCAAGGACTCGAACAGCCGGTCGAGCGTGCGCGCGAGCCAACCCACGTTCTGCTGCGGCTTCAAGAGCTTGGAGGCCATCATCGGCGAGAGCGTCAGCGCGATGATGCCCGAGACCACCACGGCGCCCGCCAGCGTGAAGGCGAACTCGCGAAACAGCGTGCCCGTAAGACCGGAGACAAAACCGATCGGCGCATAAACCGCAGCCAGCGTGATGGTCATCGAGATGACCGGCACGGCGATCTCGCGCGCACCCGCCAGCGCCGCCGCGAATGGTGACAAGCCCTCCTCGATATGGCGGTGAATGTTCTCCACCACGACGATGGCGTCGTCCACGACGAGGCCAATGGCCAGCACCAGCGCCAGCAGCGTGAGCAGGTTGATGGAGTAGCCGAGCGCCAGCAGCGCGAACATCACGCCGACGAGCGACAAGGGAATAGTGACGATCGGGATCAGCGTAGAGCGCAGGTTGCCAAGGAACAGGAAGATCACCGCCACCACGATGATGGCCGCCTCCAGCAGCGTCGTCACCACCTCGCGGATGGACGACTCGATGAACTTGGTGGCGTCGTAGGCGATGACGCCTTCCAGCCCCGGCGGCAACTGCTGCTGGATGTCCGGGAAGGCGGCGCGCACCTTGGCGATCACGGTGAGCGGATTGGCGGCAGGGTTGGCGAACAGGCCGACGAACACGCCCTTCTGGCTGTCAAAGGCCGTCGACATGGAGACCCCCTCGGGGCCAAGCTCCACCGTGGCAATCTCGTCGAGGCGGATCAGTGCGTCGCCGCGGGTCGCCACCACCAGCTTGCTGAACTCGGCTGGGTCCTTCACCGTGGTGTCGGCGTTGATGGTGGACTGGACGAAGTCGCCCTTCACCTGGCCGGCTGCGGTGACGAAGTTGTTGGCGGCCAGGGCGTTGCGCACGTCGAGCGGCGTAACGGCGAGCGCGGCCATCTTGTCTGGGTTCAGCCACACGCGCATGGCAAACGTCTGCGCGCCGAATACCTGCGCCTGCGACACGCCTTCGATGGTCTGAAGCCGCGGCTGTACCACGCGCGTCAGGTAGTCGGTGATCTGCGAGGATGTCATCACCTTGCTGTTGAACGACATGTACATCAGCGCGATCGGGTCGCCGGTCTGGCGTACCACCACCGGGTCCATCGCCTCGCGCGGCAGCTGTGCCTTCACCTGCTGGACCTTGGACAGCACGTCGGCCACCGCGCGGTCGGCGTTGGCGTCGAGGCGCAGGTTGAGCTCGATGGTCGAAGTACTCTGGCTCGACTTGGAGGTCAGCGTGTCGATGCCCTCCGCGCTTGCCACCGCCTGCAGCATCGGTGTCGTAATAAAGCCGCGGATCAGGTCCGCGTTGGCGCCCGGGTAGGCCGTGGTGATTGTGATCTTGGTGTTGGTGAGCTCGGGAAACTGCCGCACCGGCAGGCTGAAGCCCGAGGCCAGCCCGATCAGCAGGATCATCAGGCTCACCACGCTGGCGAGCACCGGCCGGCGAATGAAGATGTCGGTGAACGACATGGGGGGCTCTCGCTGTGTGTCCTGCTTGG
>DASURA010000414.1:0-4222 GCA_036280295.1 Hyphomicrobiaceae bacterium | reverse complement strand
CAGGATCGGCACGATGCCGGCACGGCGCAGGGCTTCGGCGAGCATCCGCGCCTGCGTCGTCTTGCCGGAGCCCTCGCCGCCCTCGAAGGTGATGAACCGACCCGATGGCATGACTGCACCCGTTCGGCCTGTTGTCCGTTCTGGCTAGTGCGATGATCGAGACGCCCGCTTCATCGGTTTGGCTAGGCGGCGAAGCGGACGTCTCGATCTGAATCGCACGAGCAATCATAATGTTGGCTAGTGTCCTTCAGATCGCGAAATTCGTTCCTGCCTTGCGGCAGGCTGAGACGAATTTCGCGATCAGGACACTAGACAGCGACACCTGACTCCGACGTGGAGTCCGCTCCTGCCTCCACGCGAGCCTTTTCCTGCCCTCACCCCAGCCCTCTCCCTGCAAGCGGGGAGAGGGGGCGCGGCCCATTAGTGTATCCACCCGGTAGCCAAATACAGGAGCGAGTCAACCCCGCGCCATATAAAACCGGCCCTGTCCACGTCTTGCGCGGCGTAGAGCGGCACGTCGGCGGTGGCGTCGTGGATGGTCCTGACACGCAAGGTCGCCACCTGGTCGCCCTTTTTGAGGGGCGGCTTCAGGGGCCCCTTGTAGAAGATCTCGGCCGAGATCTTGGGATTGGCCGGCACCAGCGGCAGCACCGTGCTGACGCCGTCGCCGCCGCCCACCAGCGGCATGAACATGCGCTCGCCGCCCCATACGCGCGCATAGCCGACGGTCTCGCCGGGCTCATAGAGCTTGGTCTCGGAGAAATTCTTGAACCCCCACTCCAGTCCGCGGCGCGCATCGTCCTTGCGCTCCTCCGCCGTCTCGGCGCCGCTGATCACCAGGATCAGCCGGCGGTTGCCCTGCTTGGCAGAGACGGCGATGCCGTAGCCGCCTTCCTTGATGTAGCCGGTCTTGAGGCCATCCACGCCATCCACATGCCCCAGCAGCGGATTGCGGTTGTAGAACTTGTGCACGCGGTAGGGGAACTCGCGCTGGGCAAACCAGGGGTAGTACTCCGGGTACTCCTTGATGATGTGGCGCGCCAGCATGGCAATCTCGCGCACCGTCATCAGGTGCTCGGGATGATAGAGCCCGGTGGCGTTCTTGAACACCGAGCGCTGCAGCCCGAGACGGCGCGCCTCGATGGTCATGGTCTCGGCGAACAGGGATTCGTTGCCGCCCAGGTTCTCCGCCACCGAGATGGCGGCATCGTTCGCTGACTGGACGATGATGCCCTTGATCAGCTCCTCCACCGTGGCGGTCTTGCCGAGCGGCACGAACATCGCCGCCGTGTGCGAGGGCGCGCCGCCGGTGCGCCAAGCGTGCTCGCTCATGACGAACTCGGTGGCGAGCGTGATCTCGCCGGAACGGAGCGCCATGAACAGCATGATGAGCACCATCAGCTTGCTCATGCTGGCCGGCGGCACCAGGCGATCAGCGTCGCGCTGGAACAACACGGCATTGGTATCGGCATCGATCAGGATCGCCTGCGGCGACTTGATCTGCGGCTCGATGCCGAGCTGCGAGGCGTGCTGCGTCTGCGCCGCGGCACGATGCGCCAACGCCGCCGATTGGCCCAGCACCAGGCTGATGGCCAGCACCGGGGCCAGCGCCCGGGCAAGGATGGCGCGGAGCGGAGGGCGCCTCCTGGGGCGCAAGCCGGCAAAAGCGGGCATGGCGGGCTCTCCCGGTGAGTTTGGATGGTTGTCGGGCTCGGCGGCCGGACTATCAAGCCGCCGGTGCGGCCAAGTCAACGCCTGCGGGGCACGAAGGCTGAATCGCGCACACCCACTCTTTCCGCCAGCGAGGAGAAGGGACCGGTTCCGCGAAAAAGGAGAGGGGTCCGGCCGGCGCTCGGGGCTTCGAGGATGGCGCCACCGGCCGTCCGGTCGCTCACTCGCAAGTCAACGCTCCCCATCCTCACCGGATGGAGGGACGACCAATCCGAAGGATAAAATTCGTTCGGCAATCGCTAATGGCTGTTTCTGTGGAGGCGGCGCGGAGCATGAACACGACCTTTTGCGTCCGCCCGCCGATTTGCTAGAGATGGTCCTCACCGGGTAGGTGGCCGAGTGGTTGATGGCAGCGGTCTTGAAAACCGCCGTGGGTTCACGCCCACCGGGGGTTCGAATCCCTCCCTACCCGCCATCTTGCATGCGCGCTGATGTGCGAGGGGCGGGGCACGGGCGTCGGCGCCTGGCATAGCTCCAGTGCGATAGTGGAGCCCGGATCCACGGGATTGCGGTGGCGCGGCGTGGCGCTTGCGAGCGCCGAGGGCGGCCGTTGCGGACTGAACAAGCGGGACGTGTCCCTCGGCTGCTCGCCGGCGGCCTGGCGTCAGACCCCGAGGATCTGACGCCATTGGTGCATCAGTACCCGTTGAGCTTGAAGCTGATACCGGCGCGGATCACGTCAATCTCAGCGTCGTTGGAAGCCGAGATACTCGACGCGCACCGAGGTGGTGTGGCTCCACTTGCTCTCCAGGCCGAGGCCAAACACCAAATCCGTTTCCGTGCCGGAAATGTTGTAGCCGGGGACACTGGACGACAGCTCGGCATGGTACATGCCCAAGCCCGCCGTGGCGTACGCCAGCAGGCTCGGCTGCAGCAGGTAGCCGACACGGCCGCGCACGGTTGCCATCCAGTCAACCGAAAACTTAGCCCAGTCAATACCATCACTCACGCTGACGTTCATATCAGCAATCGACGCGTCGGCCTCCCAGCCGTAGATGATCTGGCAGTCTGCCAATTGTAGCCGATGTGGCCGCCGCCCACGATGCCGTCTGCGGGATCCGCCTCGCCATAGCCCAGGTCAAGACCCCAGTACGTACCCCGCCAGGAGCGGTTCCTGCCGGACTCGCCGTCGGCAAACGCCGGTGCGGCTGCGGCGGCAACGCCAATCGCATGCCCTGCACGGCGGCGGACGCCGAGCAGGGTGCAAGCGAGGGAGCCTGTGGCGGATGACCAGCAGCGCTTTGCGCGCCCCTTGCGGTACAGGTCACGCAGCGTCAGTTGCCCAGCTTGAAGCTGAGGCCGGCGCGGATCACGTCCAGCTCGGCGTCGTCGAAGGCCAGGTACTCGATGCGCCAGAGGGAGGCCGTGCTGAACCGGCCTTCGAGGCCGATGCCGTAGACGAAATCGGTCTCGGTGTCGTCGTCAGAGAACAGCCTGGAGTTAAAGCCGGGCGCGCGTATCGATGCCGACGCGGAACCGCTGACGAGCCCGAAGCCGGCGGTCACGTAGGGGAGGAGGTCAGGTTGCAGGAGAAAGCCGACGCGGCCGCGCAGCGTCGCCAGCCAATCGATTGACGATTCCAGCCTGCCGGAGACACACGTCGTCAGACCGGCACAGGCGGTGATGGTCTCGTCCTCGCTGATGTCCGTCCACGTTGCATCGGCTTCCAGGCCATAGATGAGACGGCCGCTCTGCCAGCTGTAGCCGGCGTGGACGCCGCCGAGGAAGCCATCGCCAGGGTCGGCATCGCCGTGGCCCAGGTGCGCGCCAACGTACAAGCCCTGCCAGGGTGGGACATAGTAGTAGCCATCGGCCGGTGGCGCCAACCCCTGCGCCGCCGCCGGCACCGGCAGCACACTGGCCAGCAGGCCGGCGATGCCCAGGACAACGATACGCCAAACCGCCCTCGTCATTTCTCTCATCCCCGCGTGTCCCTGAACGCCGATTCTATTCGATGGCGAATGATCAGCGGGCAGCGCAAGCCCGGCAAGGCGCGCTTGCCGCTTATCAACGCTTTGCACAGAAAAGACCGTTGGGATGCAGCGGATGACGGATGCCTGAGGTCTGCTATGTCCGGCACCGCAGCGCGTTGCGGATGGGCGGCGTGATGGTGTCAGACCCGGAAGGTCCGACACCTGTCTAGCCCACCACCCGGTGCCGCCAGACCTTGCGCACCAGCATGATGAGCGCCGGCAGGAACACCAGATCGGCGAGCAGCGAGGCGATCAGCGTGATGCCGCAGACGAAGCCGAAGATGCGCAGGGACGGCAGGTCGGAGAACACGGTCACGCCGAGGCCGAAGGCCAGCACCAGGGTGGTGAGGATGATCGCCGGCCCAACCAGCACGCGGGCATTGCGGATGGCGATATCGGGGCGCGGCTCCTTCTTCTCCTCCAGGCTCAGGCGGTTGAAGAAGTGGATGAGCGAATCGATGGCGAGGCCGAACACCACCAGCAACGCCACCACGGAGGCGAACTCCAGCCCGCCGTCG
>DASURA010000413.1:0-24742 GCA_036280295.1 Hyphomicrobiaceae bacterium | reverse complement strand
CGATGCCCTGTTCGCCGACGGCCGGCCGTTCAGCCAACTGCTCAAGACGGCGGCCGGCGGCTATGTGGAGGCGGACGGGCGCGCCACCGGCGGCAGGGCGATCCTGCGCCTGCGCGAGGTGACCGGGCGCAAGCGCGACCTCTCCAAAATCCTCGATCAGCACCGCACGCTGGCGCGCAGCACCCAGTCGAGCCGCGCGCTGCTCGATGCCCTGCCGATGCCGGTGTGGTTCCGCCGCGAGGATGGGCGCGTCGATTGGGTCAATGAGGCCTACGTGAGCGCGGTCGAGGCCGCCAGCGCCGCCGAGGTGATCGAGCGCCAGATCGAGCTGTTGGAAACGCGCCAGCGCCAGCGCGTCAACCGGGCGCTGATGAAGGCCACGCCCTACCGCGAGCGCGCGCATATCATTTCGAGCGGCACGCGCAAGGCGCACGACGTGGTGGTCCTGCCGCTCGATGGCGGCACCGCCGGCGCGGCGATCGACGTGACGGCGCTCGAGACCGCCCAGGGCGAGCTGTCGCGCCACGTTGCCGCCTACGAGCGCACGCTCGATCGTGTGGTCACCGCGGTCGCGATCTTTGGCCCGGACCAGCGCCTCACCTTCTTCAACGAGGCCTACCGCAAGCTGTGGTCGCTCGACGCCGACTGGCTCACCACCAAGCCCACCGACTCGCAGATCCTGGACCGCCTGCGCGAGCTTTCGCGGCTGCCCGAGGTTGAGGTGAGCTACCGCGACTGGAAGGCGCGCCTGCTTTCCGGCTACAAGACAGGCACCGAGTATGAGGACTGGTGGCATCTGCTGGACGGCCGCACCATCCACGTCTCCTCGGCGCAGCGTCCCGACGGCGGCCTCACCTATCTCTACGACGATGTCACCGAGCGCTTCGCCCTGGAGAGCCGCTACAATGCCTTGATCGACGCCCAGCGCGAGACGCTGGACGGCCTGAAGGAAGGCGTGGCGGTGTTCGAGCCTGACGGCCGCCTGAAGCTGCACAACTCGGCGCTGGCCCAGATCTGGCGGCTGTCGCGCTCAACGCTCAACGAGGGGCCGCACATCGACGAGATCGTCGCCCAGTGCGTCAAGCTCTACGACGACCGCGGCACCTGGGCGCGCATTGCCAACGCCGTTACCGGCATCTCCGACCGCCGCCAGGCAATCCAGGGGCAGATGACGCGCCCGGATCAGAGCGTGATCGACTTCGTGGTCGTGCCGCTGCCGGATGGTGCCACCCTCATCACCTTCGCCGACGTGACCGACTCCAAGCGCTACGAGCGGGCGCTGATCGAGCGCAACGAGGCGCTGGTGGTGGCCGACCGGCTCAAGAGCCAGTTCATGCGCCACGTCTCCTACGAGCTCAGAACGCCGCTCACCAACATCATCGGCTTCACCGAGCTGATGATGCAGCCGCCGGCCAACGATCTCACCCGCAAGCAGCGCGAGTATCTGAACGACATTCTCGCCTCGTCGTCGACGCTGCTCGCCATCATCGACGATATCCTCGATCTCATCATCATCGACGCCGGTGCGCTGGAGCTGAAGCTGACGCCCGTGAAGGTGGCGGGCATCGTCGATGCCGCGGTGCTCGGGGTGCACGACCGCGCCACGCGCGAGCGCCTCAATATCGACATCCGTGTTGCCGACGATGCGCAGGAGTTCATCGCCGACGAGGCCCGCGTCCGCCAGGTGCTCTATAACCTCCTCTCCAATGCGATCGGCTTCTCCAAGCCGGGTGATACCGTCACGGTCAGCGCGTGGCGCGAGGAGGGCATGATGGCGTTCGCGGTGGAGGACCAGGGCCTGGGGATCCCCAAGGAGGAGCAGGGCCGCGTGTTCGAGCGCTTTGAGAGCCGCACGCAGGGCTCCAAGCACCGCGGCGCTGGTCTAGGCCTCTCGATCGTCAAGAGCCTGGTCGAGCTGCATGGGGGCATCATGGCACTGGAGTCCGAGCCTGGCCGGGGCACCCGCGTCACGGTGCGCTTCCCCGAGAGCGGCACGTCTTCAGCCTCTGCCCCGGCACTGCCGGGCCGCACTGCGGCCCAGGCCTGAGTGCGCACAATGCAGTGGACGCGTGAGCTTGACGAGCAGGGATCGGTACGGCTGGCGGAGCTGATCGCCCTCAAGATCCGTCCCGGTGATGTGATCGCGCTCCACGGTGATCTGGGGGCCGGCAAGACGACGCTGGCGCGCGCACTGATCGGCGCCTTGCTGCGCGATGCCGATCCGGAGGTGCCAAGCCCGACGTTCGCCTTGCAGCAGACCTACGTCACGCCGCGCCTCACGGTCGCGCACTTCGATCTGTATCGCCTGGGAAGCGCCGAGGAGGCCCTTGAGCTCGGCCTCGAGGAGGCGATGGATCAGGGCGCGGTGGTGGTGGAGTGGCCGGAGCGGGCTGCGGCGCTGTTGCCGGCCGACCGCATTGAGGTCGTGCTCGCAGAGACGCCGCATCCTGATCGGCGCCTGGTGACCGTGCGCGGCCTGGGCGCGCCAGCCGCGCGGGTGCAGCGCATCGGCGAAATCATGGCCTTTGTCGATGCGCAACCGGCGTGGAGCGGCGCGCGCATCGCCTATCTGCAGGGCGATGCCTCGACGCGCGGCTACGCCCGTCTGTCGCTCGACGGCCAGACGGCGCTGCTGATGGACGCTCCGCGCCAGCCGGACGGCCCGCCCATTCGCGACGGCAGGTCCTACAGCCAGATCGCGTGTCTCGCCGAGGACATGGTGCGCCCGTTCGTGGCCATCGCCGCCGTGCTCCGGGCGGCGGGCTTGAGCGCACCCGAGGTGCTTGCCGCCCACCTCGACGCCGGCCTGCTGCTGGTGGAAGACCTGGACGATCGACTGTTCGGCCGCCAGGTCGCTGCCGGCGCCTCGCAGCGCGAGCTGTGGCGTGCCGCCGTCGACGTGCTGGTGCGGCTGCGCGGCGTCCCGGTGCCGGCGCGCCTGCCGTTGCCGGATGGCACCGGCTTCGCCCTGCCGCGGCGCGACCGGGCGGCGTTCGAGATCGAGATAGAGCTGCTGCTCGATTGGCTGTGGCCAGAGCTCAAGGGGGCGCCGGCACCCGAGACCGTGCGGGCCGAGTTCCGTGCGGCCTGGGCGCCGGTGCTGGATCGACTGCTGGCCCTGCCGGGAGGCTGGTTTCTGCGCGACTACCATTCGCCCAACCTGGTGTGGATGCCGGAGCGCGAGGGGGTGGCGAGGGTTGGCATCCTCGACTTCCAGGACGCACTCAACGAGCACTTCGCCTTCGATCTGGTGTCGCTGCTGCAGGACGCCCGCGTCGACGTGCCGGAGGCGCTGGAGCGCGAGCTCATCGACTATTACGGCGCCGAGGTCGCGGCGCGCGAGCCCGGCTTCGACCGCACCGAATTTGCCGCCGCCTACGCCGCATTCGGCGCCCAGCGAAATACGCGACTGCTTGGGCTGTGGGTGCGCCTCCTCCGGCGTGACGGCAAGCCGCACTACCTGCAGCACTATCCGCGCACCTGGGGATATCTGGAGCGCAATTTGAGGCATGTCACGCTGGCGCCCCTTAAGGCGTGGTATGAGGAGTATTTTCCGGAGCCAGAGCGCCGCGTAGGGCGAATGAGCGAAGCATAATCCGCCGTTGCGACGGCATTCGGCGGGTTACGCGCTTCGCGCCAACCCGCCCTTCGAGGGGGGGGATCCATGCCGGCGACGCCGAAAGTTGCGATGGTGCTCGCCGCCGGCCTTGGCACGCGCATGGCTCCCGTCAACGGCGGCACGCTGCCCAAGCCGCTGGTGCAGCTCGGCGGCAAGGCGTTGATTGATCACGTGCTTGACCGCCACGTCGAGGCGGGTATCGAGCGCGCGGTCGTCAACGTCCACCACAAGGCCGACCTGATCGAGGCGCACCTTGCGGACCGGCGCGCGCCCCGCATCGAGATCTCCGACGAGCGTGACGTGCTCCTCGACACCGGCGGTGGCGTGAAACGGGCGCTTTCCCGGCTCGGGAGTGGGCCGTTCTTGATCCACAACAGCGACTCGGTGTGGATTGAAGGCGTCGGATCGAACATCGCCCGGCTCTACGACGCCTGGAGCGATGCGCGCATGGATTGCCTGATGCTGTTGGCGCTTACCTCGCAAAGTCTGGGTTACTCCGGTCGCGGCGATTTCGCATTCACGGCCGACGGGCGCATCCGCCGCCGCGTGGAGCAGGAGATCGTGCCATTCGCCTTCGCGGGCGTATCGCTGGCGCACCCACGGCTCCTCGAGGGCAGCCAGGACGGCAAGTTCTCCCTCAACCTGGTGTGGGACCGGGCCATTGCGAGGGGGCGGGCGTTCGGCGTGCGCATGGAGGGAACCTGGATGCACGTCGGCACGCCCGAGGCGCTGGCCCAGGCAGAGCAGCGCCTGACGCCGGCGGGACGTTAGGGGTGACGGGGTTTGTCACCTCTTGGTCTGCAGTTCACGATCTGGTTCCGGGATTTCAGCTGTGGACGCGGGCTCGTCTGGCTTGGTTCAGGCACCTGTCAGGTAGCCAGGGAGAGTGAGACGGAGCGATGCTCAATTCTCCATCCGTCATCCCGGCGCCGATCGCTCGCGCTAGCCGAGCGATCGGGTCCAGGCCGGGGCCCAGTCACCCGTTGCCAGGATAGCGATCACTATGCAAATACTCTGTTGCAAGATCAAATGCCTAGGCGCACGGATTCCGACCTGCAGGCGCTCAGCGGGCGCTCGCAGAGCCGGCGCGACGAAATGGGGGCCGACCTGCCATGAGCAGGATTTGGAACGTCTACAGCGTTGACCCTGGCCGGCCGTTTGTGGCGGTGCTGGCGGAGTCTCTCCTGGCTGGAGGGCTGCCAGCTCCCGACGGCGCGCGGCCGGATGCGCTCGGCCTCGCTGACATGCTGATCTATCTGCCGACGCGGCGGCCGGCGCGCGCCCTGCAGCAGGCCTTCATGGCAGCGGCGGGTGGCGCCGCGCTGCTGCTGCCGAAAATCAAGACCATCGGCGGCAACAGCGAGGAGCTGGAGGTGCTCGCGGCGGCGGAGAGCTTCCTCGGCCAGGCCGGCGAGATGCCGCGCGCCATCGACGAGCTGGAGCGGCAGCTGCTGCTCACGATGCTGGTGCACAAGTGGGCGGGAGCGACGCAGCAGGGCAGCCTCGAGCCTTATCTGCCCGACGAGGCCTACGGCGCGACCGGCGCCCGCAGCCCGGCCCAGGCGGTGCGCCTTGCCCGTGAGCTGGCGCGCCTCATCGATGCCCTGGAGACCGAGGGCATCGACTTTGCCCGGCTGATCAGCCTGGTGGATGCGGAGCATACCGAGCAATGGCAACGGACGCTCGACTTCCTCAATATCGCCCTCACCTTCTGGCCGGCGCATCTCGCCGAGAGCGGCCTGCTCTCGCCGGTCGCGCACCGCCGCGGCCTGCTGGCGCTTGACGCCCGCCGCCTCCGGGAGACGCCGCCGACGGCGCCGGTCATCGTCGCCGGCCTCACATCGGCCGACGCAGCCACCGTTGCGCTGATCGAGGCGGTGCTGTCGTTGCCGAACGGGGCGCTGGTGCTGCCGGCGCTCGACCGGATTCTGGACGAGGCGAGCTGGGCGGCGATTGGCCAGCATCCTGAGCATCCACAGTACGGCCTGCAGCGGCTGCTCACGGCCCTTGGTCTCAAACGAGACGATGTCCGTCCGATCGGTGCAACGCCGGCCCCCGCGCTGCGCGCCGCGCGCTGGACGCTCGTGTGCGAGACCATGCGCCCGGCCGGAACCACCGAGGTCTGGCATCGCTTCACCGCCGGCGCCGACATCCCCGAGATGCGTGCGGCCCTGCGCGGCGTCAGCCTGGTCGAGGCGGACAGCGCCCAGGAGGAGGCCGAGGTAATCGCTCTCATCCTGCGCGAAGCGCTGGAGCGGCCGGGCGAGACGGCCATGCTGGTGACACCCGATCGGGCGCTGGCGCGCCGGGCGGCGGCACGGCTGGCGGCGTGGGGCCTCGACATCGAGGATCAGGGCGGAGAGCCGTTCGCCAAGACCATCACCGGCACCTTCCTTGAGCTGGTGGTGGCGGCGGCACAGGAGAATTTTTCGCCGGTTCCGCTCATGATACTGCTGAAGCATCCGCTGTGCCGGCTGCGCCTGCGGGCGGAGGATCTCGACGCCGGGCGGCGCGCGCTGGAGCTCATCTGCTTCCGCACGCCCTACTTTGGCAGCGGCCTTGAGGGCCTGGAGAAGGCCCTGGAAGGCGAGCATACGGCAACCCGCCGACCGGCAGCCGCACGCCGGCTTGGCAACGCCGACTGGCGCGCGGCGCGAGAGCTGGTGCGGCGACTTGCCGAGGCCTTCCGGCCTCTGGCGGACGTTGCGGACAAGCCGCAACCCATGCCTCTGCATGAGCTGGCCGGAGCGCATTATCGCTCGGCGCAGAACCTGGCTGCGACCCCCGTCGACGACGACGGCAGCGCGCTGCGCCAGGGCGATGCCGGCGAATGGGCCGCGCAGCTGTTCGACAGCCTGCCCGGCCTCGCTGGCCCGAGGCTTGGCGGCCCCGACTACCCGGACTTCTATCGTACGCTGGTGGCTGACAAGCGCATCCGCCCGCGCCGTTCCGGCCATCCGCGCATTGCCATCTGCGACCCCTACGAAGCCCGCCTGCAGCAGCCCGATCTCGTCATCCTCGGCTCGCTCAACGAGGCGAGCTGGCCCACGGCGGCTGACCCTGGACCGTGGCTCAGCCGGCCGATGCGCCAGCAGCTGGGCTTGCCCGCGCCGGAGAAACGCATTGGCGAGGCAGCGCACGACCTCGCCGCCCAGCTTGGCGCACCGCGCGTGGTGCTCACCCGCGCCGCCAAGGTCGACGGCGCGCCGACGGTGCCCTCGCGCTGGGTCTTGCGCCTGCAGGCGCTGGTAAAGGGCATGGGCTTGGCGCTGGTGCCGGAGCAGCCGTGGCTCGCCTGGGCGCGCGCGCGCAATGCTATTCCCAGCCGCCAGCGGCTCAGCGCACCGGAGCCGCGGCCGCCGCTGGCGACGCGCCCGCGGCAGCTCAGCGTGACCGAGATAGAAAAGTGGATCGCCAACCCTTACGCGATCTTTGCCCGCCATATCCTGCATCTGGAAGCGCTGGACCCGCTCGGCGTGCGCCCCGGCGCATCGCTCCGCGGGCAGGTCGTGCACGATGCGCTGGGCCGGCTGACCCAGCGCTTCCCGATCGAGCTGCCGGAGGATCTCGCCGCAGAGCTGACGCGCGTCATCGAGCAGGTGCTCGCTGATTATACGTCCAACCCACGCATCGCCGCATTCTGGGCGCGCCGGCTCACCCGCTTCGCCCGCTGGTTCGCCGAGACCGAAGCGGCTCGCCGGGACGGCATGATCGAGGCGGTTGCCGAGGTCGCCGGCAAGCTCGTGCTGGACGCGCCGGCCGGACCCTTCACGCTTACTGCGCGGGCCGACCGCATCGATGTGGCCGATGCCGGGCTCACTCTCACCGACTACAAGAGCGGCCAGAGCCTCGATGATCTGGCCAGGCGCGCCGCCGATGGTGCTGCGCCGCAGCTGCCGCTCGAAGCCGCCATCGCCGTCGCCGGCGGCTTTGACAGTATCGCCCCCGCGCCGATCTCTGCCCTGCGCTACATCTCCACGGCAGGTGGCGAGCCGCCGGGGAAGGAGTTTCCCCTCAAAGGCCCCGCGGCGGACCTGGCGGTGGCGGCCCGTCACGGTCTGGAACGCCTGATCGCCGAATTCGATCGCGAGACGACGCCCTATCGCGCCCTGCGCCGCGCCCGCTTCAGGTACGACTACGATGCTTATGCGCACCTGGCGCGGGTGGCCGAGTGGTCCAGCGACGACGGCGAGGAGGACTGAGCCGTGCAGCCTTCAGACAGCCCGCGCGTGCAGACGCGCCGTCACCAGACCGCCGCCGCCGATCCCACGGCCTCGGCCTGGGTCAGCGCCAACGCTGGCACCGGCAAGACCCACGTGCTGACGCTGCGCATGCTGCGCCTGCTGCTCAACGGCACCGAGCCGGCACGCATCCTGGCGCTCACCTATACCAAGGCGGCGGCCGCCGAGATGGCCACGCGCGTCTTTGCGCGGCTGGCGGAATGGGTGACGGCGCCCGATGGGACCTTGGAAGCGGCCCTTGTCGACCTGCTCGGCCGCCGTCCCTCGGCCGAGGAGATGCGGCGGGCGCGGCAGCTGTTCGCGCTGGTGATCGAGACGCCCGGCGGGCTCAAGGTGCAGACCATCCACGCCTTCTGCGAGCGGCTGCTGCAGCGCTTCCCGCTGGAGGCCGGCGTCCCGCCGGGCTTCGAGATCCTCGACGACGAGACGCGCCAGGGTCTCCTGGAAGATGCCACCAACGAGGTTCTCACCGAGTCTGCCGAGACGCCGGGCTCGCTGCTCGCCAAGGCGCTCGAAACCGCCGTCAGTTTCGCGAACGAGGGCACCTTCGAGGCGCTGCTTGCCGATGCCTTGCGCCAGCGCGACTGGCTGGAGGCGGCGGTGCGGCTGGATGTGGAGACCGACGGGGAGCGGCTGGCGGAGGCGGAGGACATTTATCGCCGCGCGCTCGATCTTGCGCCCGGCGCCACGCTCGAGGCGGTGCGCGAGCAGCTGGCCGGCGTCCTGTCGGACGCTCAGCTGCAGCGGTTGCACCGGATTCTTGGCGAAGGATCTACCAGCGACGTGAAGACGGCGCGCATCCTTGCATCCGTGCTCGCAGCGGTCGGGCCTGACGACCGCATCGCCGCCCTCCGCAAGGTCTTCATCAAGTCCGACGGTGAGCCGCGCACGTCGTTCATGACCAAGAGACTCGCGGCGCAGCACGGCGACGCCGTCGCAACGCTCGAATCAGCCCAGCGTCGCTTCCTTCCGCTCAATGAGGACTGCGGCAGGCTGCAGCTCATGCAGGCGACCCTGGCGCTGGTGCGGCTCGGCAATGCCGTCATGCAACGCTACACGCAAGCCAAGACGCGCCATGCCCAGCTCGATTTCGACGACCTGATCGTGCGGACGTCCAGTCTGCTGCGCCAGGCGAGCGCGCAGTGGGTGCTCTACAAGCTCGACGGCGGGCTCGACCACATCCTGGTCGACGAGGCACAGGATACGAGCCCGCTGCAGTGGGATGTGATCACGGCGCTGGCGGAGGAGCTGTTCGCCGGCCAGAGCGCGCGCGAGGAGCCGCGCACGCTGTTCGCCGTCGGCGACGAGAAGCAGTCGATCTACAGCTTCCAGGGTGCCGAGCCGAAGATGTTCGCCGAACAGGGCAAACGGCTCGGCGCGCGTGCCGCTGCGACGGGCCAGCCCTGGCGCCAGGTGCCGCTCACTTTGTCGTTCCGCTCGGTTGAGCCGGTGTTAAGCGCGGTGGACGCCGTGTTCGCACGATCTCTGCCGGGCCTCGGGTCTGCCGAGGTTCGCCATGTCGCCGACCGTGCCGGGCATGCGGGCCTCGTCGAGATCTGGCCCACCGAGAAGCATGAGTCCGCCGATCCGGCCGAGCCATGGTCGCCGCTTCTCGAGAAGGCCGACGCCACGCCGTCGGTGGTGCGGCTCGCCAACCGCATCGCCGACACGATCGCCGGCTGGCTCACATCCGGCGAGATGATCGAATCGGAGAATCGGCCGGTCCGCGCCGGCGACATCCTGGTGCTGGTGCGCAAGCGCGAGCCGTTCGCCCCGGAGCTGGTGCGGGCACTGAAGACGCGCGGCGTACCGGTTGCCGGCGCCGACCGCCTCAATCTGACCGAGCAGATCGCCGTGCAGGACTTGATGGCACTCGGCGATGTGCTGACGCTGCCCGATGACGACCTGTCGCTGGCCGCGGTGCTCAAGTCGCCTCTGTTCGACCTGGATGACGACGACCTGCTGGCCCTGGCGCATGGCCGCTCGCGGCCGCTGTGGGCGCAATTGCAGCACCACGCCGGTGCGGGTGGTCGCTTCGCCGAAGCAGCCCAGACCCTGGCGCGCTGGCGGCGCGAGGCCGAGGATCGGCCGCCGTTCGAATTCTATGCCGGCGTGCTGGATCGCGATGGTGGGCGAGCCAGGATGCTGGCGCGGCTCGGCAGCGAGGCGGCGGATGCGATCGATGAGCTCCTGAACCTGGCGCTCGCGCACGACGAGACCGCACCGCCGGCGCTGCAGGGATTCCTCAGCCGCCTGCGGCAGGGTGAGCGCCAGATCAAGCGCGACATGGAGCAGGGCCGCGACGAGGTGCGGGTGATGACCGTGCACGGCGCCAAGGGCCTGGAGGCACCGATCGTGTTCCTGCCCGACACCTGCTCGACGCGGTCGGCACGCCAGGCCAATGCCCTGCTGATCCTGGAGGAAGCCGAACGTCAGAGCGCGCTGCCGGCGCCGTTCCTGTGGCCGGTGAAGGGAACCAGCAAGGTCGAGGCGGTGCGGGCGGCAAAGCAGCGGGTCGCCGCCGCCGAGACGGAGGAGCGCAATCGGCTGCTCTATGTGGCGCTCACGCGGGCACGCGACCGGCTCTATGTCGCGGGCTTCGAGGGCGCGCGGGCGCCGGGGCCGGACTGCTGGTATAATCTGGTCAAGGACGGGCTGGACGCGACGGGGCGTCTGCGGGAGACGACGGCACCGGATGGCCGCACCGTGTGGCGGTTGCAGAGCTCGCAGGCGGTACAGCCTGCGCCCGGCAAGGTGCACGCGCCGGCAGCACCGGATGCCGTAAGCCTGCCGGCATGGGCGAGAACGGCCGCAGTGCCTGAGCCGGTGCTCGCGCAACCCCTGGCTCCCTCGCGGCTGGCGCCCCTGGAGGCTGCCGGCGCCGACAAGTCCGCCGCACCGCGCCGGCTGGCCGCACCCGCCGTCGTGGCTCCGGCGCGATTGGTCGACGACAGCCGCTTCCTGCGCGGCAACCTCACCCATGCGCTGCTGGAGCACCTGCCACAGGTGCCGCAACGTGGATGGGCGGCCGCGGCTGAGACGTTCCTGACCCGGCATGGCGACAGGTTGTCCCCCGAGGTGCGCCGCGGCATCGCGCGTGAGACGCTTGCGATCCTGCAGCATCACGAGCTGGCGCCGCTGTTCGGCCCAGGCAGCCGCGCCGAGGTGCCGATTGCCGCAGAGCTTCCCCGCCCGGATGGCAAGGGTCCGGCCCTGCGCCTCACCGGCAAGATCGACCGCCTGGTGGCGACGGAGGAGGAGGTCCTGATCCTCGATTACAAGACCAACCGCCCCTCGCCTCCAGACGAGCACGCAGTGCCAGATGCCTATCTGTTCCAGCTCGCGGCCTACCGCCTTGGTATTTCTAGGATATTTCCAGGGAAACCGGTGCGGGCTGCCATCCTGTGGACGGATGCGCCGCGCTTTATGCGGCTGCCGGAGGCTCGTCTGGACGAGTTCCAGACGAAGCTTTGGGAGCAGGCTCCGACCGCTGCGCTTCCTTGACCTCCAGCTGCGGCCTACCTATGTGTGAATGCCTGTCTTGAGACGGGGGCAGACCCCTCGCCACCACGTCGCCAAGAAGAGAGATCGGCCGCGCGAGGGATACCACCCCGTTGCAACCGATCCCGGCTACATCCAGGGAGACCCAGCATGAGCGCCGCCACCCCCTTCGTCTCTGACGCGGACTTCGAGAAGGAGGTCCTGCAGTCGGCTGAGCCCGTGGTGGTCGACTTCTTTGCCGAGTGGTGCGGGCCTTGCAAGGCGATGTCGCCTGCGCTCGAGGCGGTTGCGACCGAGCTCAAGGGCAAGGTGAAGGTGGTCAAGATCGACGTCGATCAGAACCCCAACATCACCCAGAAATACCGCATCCAGGCAATGCCCACGCTGATGGTCTTCAAGGACGGCAAGGTTGCGGAGCAGCGCGTCGGCGCCTTGGTGCAGAAGAAGCAGCTCGCCGACTGGATCAACGGTGCGTTGACGGCGTAAGAGCGCCGCCCTCTGCCCCTTGCGCGTGGGTTGGGTCAAGCGTCAGCGAAGACCCAACACACTCTTGGTAAGCGTGCCCGTCGCTGATTGCGCCGGGTCATGCGCTCCGCCCTTGACCTACCCTACACATCATAGAATCGCCAAGCATAGGACCAGGTCTCGGTGAGCATGCGGCTGCCCGAGCGCAGTGCGGCACCGAGGATGCCGACCTTGTCCTTCTCGAATTGCACGTCGATCATCACCCGCATGCCCTTGATGGCCGGGTTGGGGACGACGAATTTCCTGACAATGGCGGCGTTCTGGGCCGCGGTGTCGACCTGCAGCAGGCTCGGGTCCTGCAGGAAATAATCGAGATCGCCACCGGCGAAGTCGATCATCAGGCGCCGTGTCAGCTCGTTGTGGGACTCGGCTGATCCGAGCGCCCGCGCCGGCGCCGAGAAGGTGCCAACAACGTGCCCGTGGCCGTGCAGGTCAACGCCGGAGCCCAGCGACCGCATGCGGTAGGAGAAGCTGACCTCCTTGCCCGGCTCCAGAGGCGCCTTGGGAACGAATGCGGCGACGATATTGTCTGCCGTCTCGTCCTTGGTCGCCAGTTCCACCAGCTCGACCACGCCGTCGCCCCAATCGCTGGTCGGCTCGATCCAGTAGCTAGGCCTCTGCTCGTAGTTGAGCTCAATGTCCTGGTAGCTCTCGAAGCGGCGGTCGCGCTGCATCAGGCCGAAGCCTTTGAGACCCTTGGCCTCATAGCGCTGCACCTCCTGGACCAGCGGGTTCTTGAGCGGCCGCCAGATCCATTCATCGGTCGCCGTGCGCATCAGCAGGCCATCCGAATCATGCAGCTCGGGCCGGAACTCGTCGTACCTGTTGCGGTCGTTGAGATGGCGGTCGTTCTCGCCGAGGAAATACATGGAGGTCAGCGGCGCAAGCCCGAGGCGCTCGACGGGCCTGCGCGGGAACAGCCGGACGCTGACATCGATGCTGGAATACTGCCCGGGCCTCACGTCGAACTGGTAGGCACCGGTGACCGAGGGGCTGTCCAGCAGCGCATAGATCGTAACCATCTCGGATTTGGCGTCATGGGCATCGACCCAAAACTCGCGGAAGAAAGGGAACTCCTCGTTGTTGTCGAGCTTGCCCGTGTTGAGGGCCAGCCCGCGAGCGGAGAGCCCGTATTTCTGGTCGCGTCCCAGCCACCTGAAGTAGCTGGAGCCCAGGAACGAGATCAGCTCGTCATTCCCTTTCGGATCGTTCAGGGGATAGTGGATACGGAATCCAGCGAACCCCAGATCGATCGGCAGTCGCTTCGGCAGGCTCAGCGAGCCGTAGTCGAACAGGTCGGTCGAGTAGGGAATCGGCGCAAAGGTTCCTTCCCGACCGACATTGACGGTGACAGGCCGCTTGAAGAGATAGCCAAGGTGGAACACCTGCAGGCTGAACCTGCTGCCCCCGCTGCGCAGCAGCGCTTTCTCCGGACGGAACCGGATCTGGCGATATTTGTCCCAGTCCAGCCCCTCGAACACCTGAGGCAGCTGCGGCGGGGTCGCCTCGGAGGGATTGGACATGAGACGCTGGGCGCGTGCGACCACATCGTTGAAGCCGAAGCGACGGCGGTCAGGTTGAGGGGCGCCTGGTCCGGCCGCCTGTGCGTGCATGGACTGGGCTGCGCCGAGCCCCGTCGCAAGGGCGCTCAGCCCCGTCATCAGTCTGCGCCGATTGAGAGTCGTCATGGTGCCCTTTTACAACTATACCCGGCTCCCGCCCCGTGGCGGCCGGGCGTCAGGTCACTTGCCAGGTGCCGCCATATCAATAATACGAAGAGCCGCACCGGCGTATTTCCTCCATCGGCCCACGAAAAGACCAACGACTGTGGCACACCCGCGCACGGTGCGTGGCAACCTGAGCGGAAAGCGCCGCGAGGATCAAGACTGACATGCCTTCATCTGTGAATCGTCGCGACCTCATTTGGCTTGCGCTGGGTGGGGTGGCCGCGTCAGCCACCACCCTGGCGGGGGTTCTGCCCGGTGTGCGGGCACAATCCACCGCCGCGAGAGCTGCGACATCCGGCGGGTTCGCCGAGGGTTTCAGCGCTGCGAAAGTGGTGGAGATTGCCCGCGCGCTGGCGGCGGAGCCGCACAAGCCCCCCACTCCCGCGCCGCTTGATTCCAGCCTGGCATCGGCGACGCCGGAGGAGAGCGCTGCCATTCGCTACCGGCCGAGCGAACTGATCTGGGCCGACGCCAACATCGAGTTTGCCATCGAGCCACTGCACCGCAGCCGCAATCTGCCTGGCGAGGTGGAGCTTTATATCGTCGAGGGGGCGACCGCCTCGCGCCTGGCCTACGAGCCTTGGAAGTTCGATTTCGGCAAGCTGAAGCCGCCGCCGGCATCGCCGCAGCTGGGCTACACCGGGTTTCGCGTGCTGCATCGTGACAAGGACGGCAAGCTCCAGGCGGTGGCGAGCCTCCTCAACGCCAGCATCCTCTCGGGCGTGGCCCACGACCAGGTCTGGGGCGCGATCTCTCGGCCGTTCACCGTGCACCTGGCCGATCAGGTCGGCGAGGAGGCCTCGCAGATCCGTACCATCTGGATCGAGAAACCAAGCTCGATCGCCACCGAGCTGGTCATGCACGCGCTCATCGATGCCCCGAGCCTCGCGGCTGCGCTGCGCTTCACGCTCCGCGCCGACGACGCCACGGTCATCGACACCGAATGCACGATTTTTACACGCAAGCAGGTTGACCATCTGGCATTGGCGCCCACGCAGGCCACTTATCTCTCCGGCCCGCTCGACTGGCCGGCCTCCACCGACATGCGCCCTGCCGTGTACGAGGCCGGCGGCCTGCAGATACTGACCGGCAGCGGCGAATGGCTCTGGCGGCCGGTCAGCAATCGCGGGCGGCTGCAGATCTCGGGCTTCGTCGATAGGGACCCGCAGGGGTTTGGCCTGATCCAGCGCGACCGGGCCTTCGCCACCTTTCTCGACGACGACAACGAGTGGCAGCGCCGCCCCTCGGTCTGGATCGAGCCGATCGGCAAGTGGGGGGCCGGTGAGATCACGCTGATGGAGATCCCGGCGGCTTCGCAGAACAACAAGAACATCGCCTGCTACTGGCGGCCAAAACCCTCGCTTGCCGCCGGCGCCGAGGTCAACTTTGCCTTTCGTCAATTCTGGAGCCGCCGTTCGCCGGGGCGGCCAGACCTTGCCATCAACACCCTTTCGCGCATTGGCCGTATCTCCGGGGACACAACCGAGTCGAAGAGCCGTATTCTTGTCCAATTCGAAGGCGAGCAGCTGTCTGACCCGGTGCAAGCCGCGGCCATCGTTCCGTCCATCTGGACGTCATCGGGAAAGGTTTCCGGGGTTCGGACGCATCGAGCTCCGGGGCAGCGCAATGTGCGGGTTGTGTTCGATGTCGATCCAGGTGGCCAACCGCTGGTCGAGCTGCGGCTGGTGCTCAAGAAGGACAACGTTCCAGTGAGCGAGACTTGGCTCTACCGATGGACACAATAACCTCTCCTCACAGCAGCAATCCCGCGCATGCCACTGTGAGTCCCACTGCCGGCGAGCTGTTCCCCGATCGGGACGCGCTGGCCTCCATGCCCGGGCGCAGCCCGCTGGAGATGCCGCCGCAGTCGTTTTCCCGCTATGACAGGAGCCGGAGCCACCGGCCGAGCCGGCGCTCTTCAAACTGGCGTGTCCGGCTCGCCCGCTTCGTGGTGTTCGGCGGCGCCATCGCCCTCACCGCCTATGGCGCAAGCGAGATGCACGGCGTGCTCGCCGTCGGCGGTGTGACTGCGCTGGAGTGGGTTCTGCTGCTGCTGTTCGTGGTCAACTTCTCCTGGATCTCGCTGGCACTCACCAACGCCATCGTCGGCCTGGTGGCCCTCCCGCTGCATCAGGCCCATGCACCGGCCGCCGCGCTGACACGCCGCACGGCCGTCGTCATGCCGACCTACAATGAGGATCCAACACGGGTGTTCGGCGCGCTGGCTGCCATCATCGACGACATTGCGGAAGGCGCCCACGCCGGCCAGGCGCATGCCTTCGACTGGTTCGTGCTGTCGGATACCACCGATCCCGACATCTGGCTGGCGGAGGAGCGCGTCTACGTCGAGCTGCAGCGCAAGCTGGGCGGCAGGGCCAACGTCTACTATCGCCACCGGCCCAAGAATGTCGGTCGCAAGGCCGGCAACATCGCCGATTTCGTCAAGGGCTGGGGCGGCGCCTACGAGCATATGCTGGTGCTCGATGCCGACAGCCTGATGACCGCGGATGCCGTGGTGGCGCTGGCGGCCGCGATGGAGGCCGACCCTGATGCCGGCATCATCCAGACACTGCCGCTGATCATCAACCGCAACACCATGTTCGCGCGGCTGCAGCAGTTTGCGGCGCGCATCTACGGCCCCGTCATCTGCACCGGGCTGTCGGTCTGGTCGCACCGCGACGGCAACTACTGGGGCCACAACGCCATCATCCGCATCCGCGCGTTCGCAAACGCCTGCGGCCTGCCCAGCCTGTCCGGCCGGCCGCCGCTGGGCGGCATGATCATGAGCCACGATTTCGTCGAGGCGGCGTTGATCCTGCGGGCCGGCTGGGCCGTCTACATGCTGCCGCAGGTCGCCGGCAGCTACGAGGAGAGCCCGCCGACATTGATCGACCTGGCAATCCGCGACCAGCGCTGGTGCCAGGGCAACCTGCAGCACATCCGCGTGCTGCCGGCGCGGGGGCTCCGGTGGGTCAGCCGGCAGCACATCGCCAGCGGCGTCATGAGCTATCTCGCCTCGCCGATCTGGATGGCGCAGCTGCTGGTCGGCATCGCCCTGGTGCTGCAGTCGCACTACGTTCGGCCGGAATACTTCACCAACGAGTTCCAGCTGCTGCCGGCGTTCCCGCAATCCGACCCTGCACGCGCGTTGCAGCTGTTCGGCGCCACCATGGGCGTGCTGCTGGCGCCGAAGCTGTTCGGCCTCGTGCTGGCGCTGGCCGACAGCAAGGTCCGCGAATGCTGCGGCGGGGCCACGCGCATGACGCTGTCGGCGCTGATCGAGATCGTCTTCTCGGCGCTGCTGGCGCCGATCCTCATGGTGAGCCAGACCGGTGCCGTGCTGCGCATTCTCCTGGGCTTCGACAGCGGCTGGCATCCGCAGCGGCGCGACGACGGCTCGGTGCCGCTGTCGAATATCGCCGTCAGCCATCTCTCCCATCTGCTGCTCGGCATCATGACGCTGGTGGCGGGCCTGCTGATTGCGCCCAGCCTGGTCGCCTGGATGTCGCCGACGATTGCCGGCCTCCTGCTTGCGGCCCTTCTCATCTGGGCCAGCGGGCAGCTGACGCTCGGCCTGGCACTGCGCCGGGCCGGGCTGCTGCTGACGCCCGAGGAGGCGAGCCCGCCGCCTATCGTCGAGCAGGCGGCGCGCTGGCGTGGCAGCCTCGCGCCGGTGCTGGCGCCCGGCACCGATGGCCTGCGCATCCTGCACCACGACCCCGAGTTGCGCGAACTGCATGCCCGCTTCCTGCCGGAGCCGGTCGAGCGCCGCCGCGGCGACATCGACGAGGCGCGGGCAACGGCGACCGCCAAACTCGCCGAGGCGCGCTCGATCGATGAGGCCATCGCCTGGCTCAAGCCCGCCGAGCGCATCGCCCTGCTGCTTGACCGCAGGCTCATCAGCCATCTGGCGGCGCTTCCGCCTGGTAGCGGGGAAGCGGCGTAGCAGCGGCGGAGCAGATCGCACGGCAACGGCATTGACAGGTGATCTGCCCGGTCGCGACTATCCAGGCCACCCAAGGCACGCGGGGAGAAAACATGGATCTGGGGCTCAAGGGCAAGGTCGCGATCGTGACCGGCGGCAGCAAGGGCATCGGCCTGGCGGTCAGCCGGACGCTGGCGGCGGAAGGGGCCGACGTGGCGCTCGTCGCGCGCAATGCGGCTGTCCTCGATACGGCTGCTGCGGAGATCTCCGGCAGGGGCGGCGGGACGGCCAAAGGCTTCGCCTGCGATACCACCGACGATGCGGCGGTGAAGAAAATGGTGGCCGACGTGGTCGCCGGCTTTGGCCGCGTCGACATTCTGGTGAACTGTGCCGCCAAGCCGAGCGGACAGGCCCGTCCGCCCAGGCTCGATGAGATTACCACCGAGGAGTTCTGGGACCACATGAACACCAAGGTGATGGGCTACCTGCGCACCGCGCGCGAGGTGGCGCCTTATATGGCCAGGCAGGGCTCCGGGCGGATCGTCAACGTCAGCGGGATGGGGGCCAAGCACGTCGGCACCACCATCGGCAGCATTCGCAACGTTGGTGTGGCGGCGCTGACCAAGAACCTTGCCGATGAACTGGCCCCCCACGGCATCCAGGCCGTGTGCGTGCATCCCGGGCTGATCCGCACCGAGGCGACGCCGGGCGTGGTCGCCGCACGTGCCAGGGCGCAAGGGATCAGCGAGGCCGAGGTCGAGGCGGCAATGGCCGGGCGCAATCTCATCAAGCATCTGATCACCGCAGAGGAGATCGCCGACGTGGTGGTATTCCTCGCTTCGCCGAAGGCGATCGCCATCAACGGCGACGCCATTCCGGGCGGCGGCGGCACACCGGGAGCGATCTTCTACTAGTGCCCTGATTGCGAAAATTCGTCTCAGCGTGCCGCAAGGTTGGAACGAATTTTCGCGATCTGAAGGACACTAGCCAACTGATTGCCAGTGCGATTCAGATCGAGACGTCCGCTTCGCCACCTGGCCGAACCGATGAAGCGGACTTCTCGATCATCGCACTAGGCGAATGCCGCGGCTGAGCCGGCGTCGGCGCATATTGCCGACCCGGCACGCCCGCCCGTTCCTGTCCCAGGCAGGCCGGCGTCAATTGCATGCAAAATCAGTGCGCGCGCGGATGCTCGATACGGCTCGTCACTTCGGTGGTGGGGCGGGTGGCCGAAAGGATCACCGCGCCCAGCGCCACGATAACGACGATCACGAACAGCCAGCCCAGCGTCGGCTCAACGATGTGCTTGATCCTGGACGCCATCTCTCAAATCCTTTCAGGGCTTCCCTTTCATGACGAATGGAGCCCTTTATTCCGCAACAACCCCAACAACCCGGTGACGACATTATGACCGATCTGCCATCTCAAATTGGGGAGCGCCGCGCCTTTCTGCAATGACCCGGGCATGATCGAGCGGAACCGCGTACGCTCGGCAACTCGGCCGCCGCATCTCAGCCAGGCAGTTTTGACCGCGCGCGGGTTTTTCCGAAGCATGCCGCGGATGGTGATCGGCCGCCTATGGCTTGCCGTCATCGAGGCTGACGATGACGGCGGCGTTGGCGATGACAATCGCATCTCCGCCCTGCTCCGCCGGAATCTCCAGCCCGCCCTTTACGGCGGTCACTTTCACCGTGCCGTAGGGCAGCTCTTTGGCGACTGCGGCTGTGTCGACGCTGCCCGGATCCGGCACGGCGATCGTCACATCGACGAGCATGTCGCTCGGGGTCTTGTCGAGCATGCGGAAGAAGCCGAGGCTTGAATGGCGGATGGCATCGGAGACCGCCCGCCGGGCCGCCTTGGTGGCATCCTTGCCGTGAACATCGACGCCCATGCCCATCTCGGTGATACAGCGCACACGTGCCATTGGCTGACCTGCTTTCGGTTCTGGTCTGGGGCGGATGGTGACCTCCCGCCCTCCTTGGCACCGAGAGTGCGGACGTTCGCGATGCCTGTCCAGTGCTCCAACTTCGCGCCGCCGGTTTGGCTGATGCACTTTCCTGCACTGCACCAGGACGCCTCGCACCAGCTTGCCTGCACTTCGCCACCCTTTCTTCCGTATAAATGCCGCGTTTGTCTGCTTCTTGCCGTGCCCCGATTGATGGCGATGTTTTTCTTATCCGATCAGGCGCCCTGCCCGCGAGCAGGGCAGTGGAGGCATTCATGCGAGCAGCACGGCGTGCGATTGCGATAGCGTTGGGTATGAGCCTGCTCGGTGCCACGGCGGCCCTTGCGGCGTCGGCGAGCCAGACGGCCTCCGGAGCGGCGGGGCTCGAAGGGCTGGTCCAGCCGGTGCAGTATTGGGGCAGCGGCACGTGCGAGCGGCTGCGCCGGGCGTGCGAGTATAAGGAGTACCGGGACGAGGTCGGCGAGGGCAATTGCCGCCGCTACCGGCGCGTCTGCCTGGGCCGCGACTATTACTGCGAGCGGCTGCGCCGCGCCTGCATCTATAAGGACGAGCGGGGCGAGATCGGCGAAGGCAATTGCCGCCGCTATCGCTACGAGTGCGGCTGGTATTGACGCCCGCATTGAGTCCAAGATGGCAGACGTCGAGCGCCAGCCCTCTGGCAGAACGGCTTCTGTGGACGCGCCCCGCAATACGGGCGTCCTGCCTTCCTTCAACCGGCGAAAGGTGGCAAGCAGGGGGGCTGTCGCGTCCGGTCGGATTGAAGCAGGAGGCCCGCATGCAGCATCCCGGTTTCTTCGACAGGGCTGGCCCTTTCGAGCTGCGCAGGATCGCCGAGCACGTCGGCGCGTCCCTGGTCCACGCCGACGATGGCGGGCGGCCGATCGAGGATGTGCGCCCGCTACGAACCGCGGGGCCCAGCCATATCGCGTTTTTCGATAACCGGCGCTATGCCGAGCAGCTCGACGCCACCGACGCCGGCGCCTGCATCGTCAGCCGGGCCGATGTGCCGCGGGTGCCGGCGCACGCGGCCGCCCTGACGACGGCGACGCCCTACGCCGCCTTCGCCATGGCGCTGCAGCTGTTCTATGCCGATGCGCTGCGCACCAAGGCGGCGGCAGAGCGGGCCGATGCCGCCTGCCGCCTTGTGCATCCGAGCGCCCGGATTGACGCCGGCGCCGTGATCGAGCCCGGCGCGGTGGTCGGCCGCGAGGCCGTGATCGGCAGCGGCACCACAGTCGCCGCCGGTGCCGTGGTCGGCTACCGGGTCGTGCTCGGCCGCGATTGCTATGTCGGCCCGGGCGCCAGCCTCACCCATGCCGTGGTCGGCGACGGCGTCATTATCCATGCCGGTGCCCGCATCGGCCAGGACGGCTTCGGCTTTGCGTTTGGCGCCGGCGGGCGCCTGAAGGTGCCACAGGTCGGCTGCGTGCGCATCGGCGACGATGTCGAGATCGGCGCCAATACCGCCATCGATCGCGGCACGCTGACGGACACCGTGATCGGCGAAGGCACCAAGATCGACAATCTGGTGCAGGTCGCTCACAACGTTGTGATCGGGAAGCAATGCATCATCGTCGCGCAAAGCGGGATTGCCGGATCGGCGGAGATCGGCGACTACGTTGTGATGGGCGCCAAGTCGGGCGTAATCGGCCACGTCAAGGTGGGCAACGGCGCGCAGATCGCGGGCATGGCGCACGTGAAGGACGACGTGCCGGCAGGCGCCCGGATGGGCGGCACTCCGGCCCGGCCGTTCAAGGAGTGGGCGCGCGAGGTCGCGGCTGTGCGCTTGCTTGGGCGCCGCGCGTCGGCGCCCGGCGCTCGCAGGCCGGGCGTGTGAGCCGGGCGGTGCGGCGGTCGTTTACGTACGGCTGCAAATTGGCGCGCTGCCTGTCGGCGCGAGGATTATACTGGTCGCCGGAGCGGGATCAGACCCCTTGCGGCTGCGCTGGGCCCTGTTCGCGACGCCTGAGGCAAGTGTCTGACCCCGCCTGAGCACCCACAAGCTCAGGAGGATCGGCAATGGCGCACACAGACGTAATTCTGCCCGCAGACGCCGGCAGCGAGCTTCCCGGTATCCGCTCGATAACGCCCATGGATCTGTGGGACGCGCTGGTCAAGGGCCTCGATGACTTCCGCGCGATGCCGACCCACGCCATCTTCCTCTGCGTGATCTATCCGCTCGCCGGCCTCGCCATCGCCCGCTGGACGTTCGGTTTCAACATCGTGCCCCTGCTCTACCCGTTGCTTGCGGGCTTCGCGCTGATTGGCCCGTTTGCGGCGATCGGCCTCTACGAGCTCAGCCGCCGGCGCGAGATGGGGCTTGATACGTCGGGGCGGCATGCGTTCGACATCCTGCACTCGCCATCGCTTTGGTCGATTCTGGCGCTCGGTCTGCTGTTGCTGGCGCTTTTTGGCGTCTGGCTGGCGGTGGCGCACGGGCTCTACGTTTCACAGTTCGGCGTAGACGAGCGGCCGATCACGCTTATAGAGCTGTGGCGGAGAATTATAACGACGCCGGAAGGGAACCGGCTGCTCTGGATGGGTAATCTCGTCGGTGCGTTGTTTGCGCTCACGTCTTTTGCCTTGAGCGTCGTCTCGTTCCCGCTGCTGCTCGACCGCAACGTCGGCATGGCCACGGCCATCGTCACATCCATCCGGGCGATCCTGAGCAATCCGCTCACGATGGCGCTGTGGGGACTGATTGTGGCGGTGGGGCTGGCGCTGGGCTCGCTGCCATTCCTGTTCGGTCTCGCGGTGGTCATGCCGATCCTCGGGCATGCGACCTGGCATCTCTACCGCAAGGTCGTGACGCCCGACTTCGCAAGCAGCAGGCCGGAACTCCATCCGCGCCCGCGTGGCCGGCGGTACGCGGCCGATTTTCCGTCCGCGCTGTTCCTGCCGCTGACGCGCGACGACAGGAAGGAGTGATACTCCGCAGGGTGCAACGGCTGACGGCTTGTTACACCTTGCAAGGCCGTAGCCGCAGGGTCTGACACCGGCTGGCGCTGCCATGATATGGTCAAATCTTCAGTACAAGTGATAGCCGCCTCTATTGCTGCTTATCTGCAATCCTCATTTCCGGCGTGCGCGTGACATTGGAGGCGCCAAATGGAGCCCAATAAGGATCCTCCCGAGAAGGATCTCCTCGCAGAGCTGGACTTGCCTGCTCTCTTCCAGAGGCGGGAAGAGGCCGTCAAGACGCAGAAGAAGACGGCGGCCAAGGTCCAGAATGCGCAGTTCTTCCACGTCTCCGGCTTCTGGCTCAGTGGCTGCGCGATGCTCCTCGCGGCCATCCTGGTCATACAAACGTATCCTGATGACGAGCCGGCCGGCGTCATTCTGTTCTCCGCCTGTGGCACACTCTGCATCGGCTTGTGGACGGCGATCTTCTTCCCCACCTTGACGGCGCGGCGCCGGCAGGACGAGGCGAAAGACGCAGACAAGAAGGTCAAGGATATCGAGACCAAGATCGCCTTCTGCAATCTCGTGCAGGAGGAGGCGCGGCAGCTCAAGGTCCGCAAATATGCCGAGGCCTGGGTGGCCGAGGATCTATGAAGGGGCGCGCGTGTTGCGAGAGTTATGCGTTGGAGTGAGCCCGTGGACGCAGGCCGCGATCACGCCGGCAGCCTCCTGCAGTCGACCGGGATCAAGTACAGGCTCGACGCCCATCCGTGGGTCGGCCTGACATGATGGCCGACAATCACGCCGGTAACATGCCACCAATAGCCTTCGCGGTCTCCTCGACGGTCGTCGACGAGGATCGGCTGGCCGCTCAGGAGACGCGCGACCTCGTCGTAGCTTGTGTCAGGGCCGGTCCGGAGCGAGAGGTATCCGTCGTAGGTCCGGAGCACGACGGCGCATCCTTCAGCCCCGGCATCGGCAGGCAGTGCGAGAGGAAGGCACGGAACGGTGCAGGCAACCAGCCCTGCTGCAATGGCCAAGGCCGCATGCCTGGCCGTCCTGGCAATGACGTTGGATCGAAAATCCATACTGCGCCAACCCCGGTGAAATCAGTACCCCAGCGAGCCGGCATCGACTCGAACACAGGTATTCTTACACCGGAGTTAACGAATCATTTCAGTGGGGGTGGCGTCGGTTACCCGGTGCGGGTTCGTCGTCCTGCAAGGCGCGCCAGCTGGCGCCGTCCAGATCCTCGTACTGGCCGGAGCTGAGCGACCACAGGAAGGCGGCAAGGCCTGCGAGGCCGAGCAGCAGTGCACAGGGGATGAGCCAGGCAAGGGCGGTCATCGGGCGCTCCGGGTTGCGTGCACGGTGGTAATAAGGCGAAGCCGCATGGCGCCGAGGCCGGCCGGTGCGCATTCCACACAGTTGCTCGGCGCAACGCGTTCCGCTTATGGCATCCTACGTTGTCAGATCAAGTTGCTTCGTCTTGAGCCGCACAGCGTTGGCGGTGACGGCGATCGACGAGGCCGACATGGCGATGGCCGCAATCAGCGGCGTCACGTACCCGGCCATCGCCAGCGGCACGAATACACCATTGTAGCCGAGCGCGATGGCGAAGTTCTGCAGCGCCATGCGGCGGGTGGCGCGGGCCACGGCGATGGTCTCCAGCACCGGCTCGAGGCGCTCGCCTTGCACCACGGCGTCGGCGGCGGTCTGCGAGATGTCGGCTGCGCTGGCGGGCGAGATCGAGGCGTGGGCGGCGGCGAGCGCCGGCGCGTCGTTGAGGCCGTCGCCGATCATCAGCACCTTGCGGCCGGCACGCTTCAGCAACTCCAGGCGGGCGATCTTGTCGGCCGGCATCTGCCCGGCCCTGTGGTTAACGATCGCCGAGGCCTTGGCCGCCGCCTCCACCGCCGCGGTGCGGTCGCCCGACAGCAGCTCGGTGGCGATGCCGGCGGCATGCAGGCGGCGCACCACCTCGGCCGCGTCGGAGCGCAGCCTGTCCTCGAAGTAGAGGCCAACGGCCGCGCCGTCCGTCCCGCGATACCAGACAGGAGCGGCGTCGTCCTCGCTAGCCGGTACGCCGCACCAGGCCGCGGAGCCGAGACGCTCGGTTACCTGAGAAACAGGGGCTGACTCCCTCACCACCTCCAGCCCCTTTCCTGGCACCTCGCGCACATTCTCGACCGGCCGTACGGCGAGGCCCGCCGCGTTGGCGGCGCGCACGACGGCGCGGGCATACGGGTGGCGGCTGGTAGCGGCGAGAGCGGCGGCCCGCGCCAGCGCCTGGCGATTGACGGCGTAGGGGTGGGCGAGCTGCGGCTCGCCCAGGGT
>DASURA010000412.1:0-5671 GCA_036280295.1 Hyphomicrobiaceae bacterium | reverse complement strand
TTCCGGCGCGAGCCGTTTCGCCATACCTCCTACGTATCGCCGGCAGCGCAGGGGATGATTTGCGGCTTCGGCCCGAACGGCTATGAGCTGGCGATCGAGGCCATGGCAGGCTTGCTGAGCAAGTTGGGGCCTGATCAAATTGCCGATCAATCCGGCGGTCCTGCCGCCAGGCGCTGATCCAGCCGGGCAGGGCACGCGCCCGTCCGGTGCAACCTCGTGAGCGACTTCAGAAGGAACCGATCAAGCCCATGGGGAAGGACATCAAGGCCAAGCCCAATGCGGAGCCGGGCGTCGTCGATCAGGACGTGATTCGCGAGCTCGCCCAGCTCCTTTCCGAGACCGGCCTGACCGAGATCGAGATCGACCGCGATGGCATGCGTGTGCGCGTCGCCCGCCAGGTCACGGTCGGTGCTGCGTCCGCGACCGTCGCGGTGGCACAGCCCGCAGCCGCTGCCTCGGCGCAACCGGCCGCCGCGAGCGTCGAGGCCGATCCGGCCAAGCATCCCGGCTGCGTCCGCTCGCCGATGGTGGGCGTCGCCTACCTCGCGCCGGAGCCCGGCGCCCAGCCGTTCGTCAGCGTCGGCGCGCGCGTCTCCCAGGGGCAGACGCTGATGATCATCGAGGCCATGAAGACCATGAATCACATTCCGGCGCCGAAGGCCGGCATGGTCACCCAGGTCCTGGTTGCCAACAGCCAGCCGGTCGAGTTCGGCGAGCCGCTGGTGATCATTGAGTGAGCAAGCATAGCAGTCTCGTGGAGCGTCAGGCACCGATGTTCGACAAGGTGTTGATCGCCAACCGCGGCGAGATCGCGCTCCGGGTGCTGCGCGCCTGCCGCGAGATCGGCATCGCGACCGTCGCGGTGCATTCGACAGCCGACGCCGACGCCATGCACGTGCGCCTGGCCGACGAGAGCGTGTGCATCGGCCCGCCGCCGGCGTCTGAGAGCTATCTCAACATCCCGAGCCTGGTGGCCGCGTGCGAGATCACCGGCGCCGATGCCATTCATCCGGGCTACGGCTTTCTTTCCGAGAACGCCCGCTTCGCCGAGATCCTGGAAGGCCACAAGATCGCGTTCATCGGGCCCACGTCCGAGCACATCCGCATCATGGGCGACAAGATCGAGGCCAAGGCCACCGCCAAGCGCCTCGGCATTCCCGTCGTGCCGGGCTCCGACGGCGCCATCACCAGCACCCAGCAGGCCGCCAAGCTCGCGTCCGAGATGGGCTATCCGGTGCTGATCAAGGCGACCGCCGGCGGTGGCGGCCGCGGCATGAAGGTGGTGCGCTCGTCCGACGAGCTCGACATCGCCATCAAGACGGCGCGCGCCGAGGCTGCCGCCGCGTTCGGCAACGACAGCGTCTACATGGAGAAGTACCTCGCCACCCCGCGCCACATCGAGGTGCAGGTGTTCGGCGACGGCAATGGCAACGCGATCCACCTGGGCGAGCGCGACTGCTCGCTGCAGCGCCGGCACCAGAAGGTGTGGGAGGAGGCACCCTCGCCCGCCCTCAACGCCGAGATGCGCGAGCAGATCGGCGCCACCGTCGCCAGCGCCATGCAGAAGCTCAAGTACCGCGGCGCCGGCACCGTCGAGTTCCTCTACGAGGACGGCCAGTTCTTCTTCATCGAGATGAACACGCGCCTGCAGGTGGAGCACCCGGTCACCGAGATGATCACCGGGCTCGACCTGGTGATCGAGCAGCTGCGCGTGGCCGCCGGCAATGCGCTCACCCTGAAGCAGTCCGACGTGACATTCTCCGGCCACGCCATCGAATGCCGCATCAACGCCGAGAACGCCGAGACCTTCATGCCTTCGCCGGGCACCATCACCTACTGGCACCCGCCCGGCGGCCTCGGCGTGCGTGTCGATTCCGGCGCCTACCAGGGCTACCGCATCCCGCCCTACTACGACAGCCTGATCGGCAAGCTCATCGTCCACGGCAAGAACCGCAACGAGGCGCTGATGCGCCTGCGGCGCTGCCTCAGCGAGTTCGTCATCGACGGCATCAACACCACCATCCCGCTGTTCGCGCGCCTGGTTAAGGAACCCGATATCGTCAATGGGCTTTACAACATCCACTGGCTGGAGGACTTCTTGAAGAAGCCCGCGCAAAGCCACAGTTTGGAGTCATGATCGTCGGGAGATGACCGGGGGTTGCATTCGAGCCGCCTTCCCAGAGCACCATGGCCTCACGCGACGACATTGCCATCGAGATCACGCCGCAGGTGCTGCTCAAGGCCTATTCCTGCGGGATCTTCCCCATGGCCGAGAGCGCTGACGACCCGGCGCTCTATTGGATCGAGCCGCCGCAGCGCGGCATTCTCCCGCTGGAGAGCCTGCACATCCCGCGCCGCCTCGCCCGCACCGTCCGCCAGCAGGTGTTCGAGGTGCGCATCGACAGCGATTTCGACCGCGTGATCGGCGGCTGTGCCGCCTCCCGCCCCGGCCGCCGCACCACCTGGATCAACCCCAAGATCCGCTCGCTCTACCGTGAGCTGTACGACACGGGCTACTGCCACACGGTGGAGACGTGGGCTGACGGCCGTCTCGTCGGCGGCCTCTACGGCGTCGGCCTCAACGGCGCCTTCTTCGGCGAGAGCATGTTCTCCTTCGAGCGCGATGCCAGCAAGGTCGCGCTGATCTACCTTTGCGCCCGCCTCATCGCCGGCGGCTTCACCCTGCTTGACACCCAGTTCGTTACCGACCACCTGAAGCAGTTCGGCGCCATCGAGATCGGCCGCGCGGATTTCCACGCCCTGCTGGAACGGGCCTTGGGCCACCAGGCGAGCTTCGGCGCCATGCCGAAGAATGCCGGTCCGGAGGAGGTGCTGGGCGTGCTGGGGGCGTAGGGTGCAATAAGCGAAGCGCATTGCACCGATTTTCCGCTTGTGCACTGGCGACGGCGGGTGGCGCGTCGCGCATCCTGAGCGCTACAGCTCACTTTGACACGACAACCTGTGCCGTCGCGTGGCCGCTCGCCGAGCGGTAGCTCGCGAATGCAGGCGCCGCGTCGGCGCCCGTGGTTGCGTCGGCGGTTGTCGCGCTCGCCGATGCGCCGTCGGCCGCTACGGGAGCGTGCGTGCCCTGATGGGTTTCGGCGGGCGGCGTGAACGGCGCCCGCAGCATCTGTGACCACAGTTCAAGTCCGCAGGCGCTGGAGGCGGCGGTGAGGCGCGCCACGGCGAGGGCGCAGCTCCACATCATCTCTGTGGTGGCAGCCGCGAGATGATGCGGCGCGGTTGCGCTGTGCTGGGTCGGCTTCGGTCCGAGCATACGTGCACCCCGCTTCGGTTGGAGGAGGCTCTCTCTCACGGTGTGTCCCAGTCGCCGCCAGGCTGCAAGCTGATTCGGCCACCACTGGGGCGTGCTGTGGCCGATCTTGAGCGGGGCTGCAGCTCACGCCGCCTTCTTGACCCCCGCGCCGGCCGCATACTGCCCGGAGCTCAGCCAGTAGACGAGGCCACCGATCAGGCCGG
Organism: Hyphomicrobiaceae bacterium; assembly: GCA_036280295.1. GTDB lineage: Bacteria > Pseudomonadota > Alphaproteobacteria > Rhizobiales > Hyphomicrobiaceae > AWTP1-13. The sequence continues at coordinate 2,191 of DASURA010000412.1, read as the reverse complement.
CGGTGAGGAAGGCGATCAGCGAGTAGGCCTGGAAGATGCCGATGCCCAGCCGCCCCGTCGATTCGGTCAGCGCCTGCACCAGGAACCCCGCCGCCGCGGTGGCGATGCCGGCCAGCAGGTAGAACGGCCAGCCGGCAATCTTGCGCTGCTCGGCGAAGGTCGCGGCCACCAGCGCCGGAAACGCGGCGGAAACCATGACGTGCGGGAGAATGGCGAGGGCGAACGCCCCCGCGTCGGAGAGGCGGTCGGCGTTCAGGTCCTCCGCCAGGTTGGTCGAATCCAGCGGGGCGAAGACGAACAGCACCAGCGTGACGGCTGCGGCCAGGCTGGCCAGGGCAAAACCTACCAGAATCCGAAGGACACGTGCGAGCATGATGCGCAGGCCTCCACAACCCTCCGCTACCGGCCCATACTTGCGCAGAGGGCAGGCTGAATTCAATGGCGTCTTGGTCAATGGCGTTTTGGCCGTCGTTCTGCAAGCGGCGGATTGCGCTTCGCTCATGCGCCCTTGCGCCTGGCTACGCCCGATCGCTCGCCCTCAGCTTCAGGCTCTCCGACTTGAGTTGGCCGCAGGCGGCCATGATATCGCGGCCGCGCGGGGTGCGGACGGGGCTGGCATAGCCGGCCTTGTTGACGATCTCGGCAAAGCGCTCGATCTGCTCCCAGTCGGCGCATTCGTACGCCGTGCCCGGCCAGGGATTGAACGGGATCAGATTGATCTTGGCCGGAATGCCCGCGACGAGCTTCACCAGCGCCTTGGCCTCGGCGAGGCTGTCGTTGACGCCCTTCAGCATCACGTACTCGAAGGTAATGCGGCGCGCGTTGGAAAGGCTGGGATAGGCGCGGCACGCGGCCATCAGCTCGGCGATCGGATACTTGCGGTTGATCGGCACCAGCTGGTTGCGCAGCCCGTCGTTGGTGGCGTGCAGGGAGATCGCGAGCATGGTGCCGGCCTCCGCACCCCAGCGCGGGATCTCGGGCACGACGCCGCTGGTCGAGAGCGTGATGCGGCGCTTCGACATGGCCAGGCCATCGCCGTCGGCGACGATCGCCATGGCGTCGCGCACGTTGTCGAAGTTGTAGAGCGGCTCGCCCATGCCCATCAGAACGACGTTGGTGATCTTGCGCTCGGTATCGGGGATCAGGCGGCCGTCGGCCGGCGCGGCGGCGCCGGGCCAGTCGCCGATGGCATCGCGGGCGATCAAGATTTGGCTGACGATCTCGGCCGGCGTCAGGTTGCGCACCAGCCGCTGCGTGCCGGTATGGCAGAACGAGCAGTTGAGGGTGCAGCCGACCTGGCTGGAGATGCACAGCGTTCCCCGGTCCGGCTCGGGGATGTAGACCGTCTCGATCTCGGGCGGCCGCATCTCATGGCCGCGCGTTGGCAGCCGGATCAGCCACTTGCGCGTGCCATCGGTGGAGACCTGCGCCGCCGTCACCTGCGGGCGCTCCAGGGTGTAGGCGCGATCGAGCGTGGCGCGCAGATCCTTGGAGACGTCCGACATCTCCGCGAACGTCGTTGCGCCGCGGACGTAAAGCCAGCTCCACAGCTGGCCGACCCGCATCTTCAGCTGCCGATCAGGCACGCCCACCGCGCCGAGGGCGGCGGCAAGGCCGTCGCGGCCAAGGCCGGCGAGCGATGGCTTGGCAGCAAGCGCCGGCTCCGGCGTAGCAGCAGGAAGCTCGGGGGCGAGGGGCAGGACGAGGGTCATGTGTCGCTATATGGGCGTCCGGATTGAGAACGTCGCCCGTATGTAACGACGCGGCTGCGTGCAGGGAAGTCCTGTTTGCCCCGTAGGTTGGGTTGGGGCGAAGGCGCAAGCAAATCCAAAGCACATCAGGTCGTGACTCGTCGGGTCTGCGCGCCGCTTGACCCAACAACCACCTGGCGTCAGGTCCTCAGGCCGCCTTGCGTCGGGGCGCCGAGCACAGCACCAAGGCGATGCGGTCGACGGCGATGCTCCAGTCGGCCGGTCCTGTCACGGTCAGTCCGAAAACACTGAGAGCCGCGCGTGGCGTGCCGCCGTCGCGGAAGATGCCGGCGCAGGCTTGGCGCGCGTAGCCCATGGCCTGCTCCCATTGCACAGAATTGATGTGACGAGCGTGCTGCATTTCGTCCCCTTCCCGCGTATAATCCAGCCGATTCGCTGGACCAGCGTGGCAGGCGCATCCAGCGCTGCGGCTTCCCGAC
>DASURA010000411.1:0-7943 GCA_036280295.1 Hyphomicrobiaceae bacterium | reverse complement strand
CATACGATGCTGCTTCTGGCTCTCGTATGCCTGTGCGTAGACGTCGAAGATGTTATCGTTGCTTGTCATGTCTCTTCGCCTCTGCGACCGGGCGTGGGGTAGCAAAGATTAGACCAAAAGAATGCGGCGCACGTAAGTACCGGGCATTGTGGTTGTCGGGTCTCTTTGCCGATGGGCATTCCGCCACGTCCTCCTCCTATCCTACTCCAAAGATGGGTATCGCGTGCACCCCAGGAAAGGGGAGTTTTGGGCCCGAATTGGTCACGACCCGATGAAAGAACTGGCAGATATCGGCGTCCCGCGGGGCCCGGCTCGTGACACGGTTGCCGGGCCGGTCTCATGCGGGCACGCTTGTCCAACTCTTGGAGGTCGATGCAGGGTCCATTCTTACCGGTACGCCTGCCTTCGCCATCCGGCGCTTGACCTCGCCGACGGTGAAAATCCCGTAATGAAATATCGAGGCGGCCAATACGGCACTGGCGTGGCCGATTTTGACACCGTCGACCAGGTGGTCGAGGGTGCCGACACCGCCTGAGGCGATCACCGGCACCGTTATCGCATCGGCGATGGCACGGGTCAGCTCAAGGTCGAAGCCGGACTTGGTGCCGTCCCGGTCCATGGAGGTGACCAGCAGCTCGCCGGCACCGAGCGCGACCACCTCACGTGCATAGGTAACGGCCTCCAGGCCGGTCGGGTTGCGCCCGCCGTGGGTAAAAATCTCCCAGCGCGGGGTCTCGCCGGGCGCTGATACCTTCTTGGCGTCGATGGCGACGACAATGCACTGCGCGCCGAACTTGTCGGCGCCTTCCGCGACCAGCTTGCGTCGGGTCACCGCGGCGGTGTTGATCGAGACCTTGTCGGCACCGGCCTGCAGCAGCCGGCGGATGTCGTCGACGGTGCGCACGCCGCCGCCCACCGTGAGCGGCATGAAGCAGCGCTCGGCCGTACGCTCGACGACGTGGAAGATGGTGTCGCGGTTCTCGTGACTGGCGGTGATGTCGAGGAAGCACAGCTCGTCGGCGCCGGCGGCGTCATAGGCGGCAGCCGCCTCCACGGGATCGCCGGCGTCGACAAGGTCCACGAACTTGACGCCCTTGACGACGCGACCGTCCTTCACATCGAGACAGGGAATGACGCGGATCTTCAGCACGGGCTACTCGATCGTTGGAGCATCAGGAATGCCGCGGAAGATGGCGGCTATGGGCAGCTCGACGCCAAGTCCGCCGAGTGCCACAGTGCCATTGCGGCCCGGCAGCTCAAAGGGATGCTTGGGCCATGACCGGTCCGCGCCGCGCGCCCAGACCCAGGCGCGCGGCTCGTATCGGGACCAGATCAGGTAGGTCTGCAGCGTGTCGACCGCCGTGTACCCCTCGAGCTTCTCGGCGAAATCCTTGCCGGCCGTAGAGGGGGTGAGGACCTCGGCGATGACGACCGGCGTTGACGTCGACAAGTCGCGGCGCGGGCTCATGGCATCGACGACGACATCCGGGCTGCGAACGCCAGATGGCGTGCGCACGGCAAAGTTCGCGAAATTGATGTCAAAGCGATCCTGGTCGAGCCACCGGCCAAGCTCCAACACGATGTTCTTGGCCACCCGGCCGTGCGGCCCGGACGCATCGATGATGTCGCAACTCACCCTGCCGCGGGAGAAATCGAACCTCCCCTCCTCGCTCGTGCGCTGAGCGCTGCAATGCAGGAACGCCGCGGGCTGCGTGGGGGCCCCTCGATAAGGTCATCCCGCCTGATCGGCTCAGACTGCCGGGGACTGCCTTTGCGCAAGCGATCGTGGGGGTGTTGCCGCATGGAACAAACCTAGCACGGTGCCACACGCCACGGGAAGCTGAGTTGAGGCCGACCGTGAGACCGACAGCGCCCGGTCGGGCCGACCTCGGTCGAGCATCTGAAAGATGCTCGCGCAGGGGGTTTGCCGTTACGCGCCGCCGTCACGCGCCAATGAGCCTTCGACACATTGATCATTGTGCGGCTGACCTTTCCGTTCGAGAAGCTCGTACCGGTAGGCGCCTTGGCGCTCGTACATGCTGCACCGGCGCAAAACGCCTCGGTTTCTGTCGGAACCTCTTCAGGGTCAAACGACAGCCCGTACGGCGTTTGCGGCCGCTCGCAGAAGCCGCCGGCAGACTCTCGCTCTGGGTGGCTGATGAACTGGCTCCGAAAAGTCAGGATCTCCGGCGAGCGGCGTGACACGGTGCCCAGCACCGCTTACCTCCATCGCCTTTAAGGCGGGTCCTCCCAGCCCCTACACCCAAGTCTTACGATTTAGTGGTATCATTCAGCCAACGCGATACACAATCGCACTCTCTCCGCCAATGTCAAACAAAAAATTTGCCGCGTGCATTTTTCAGGCATTGCGATCCAACGTACCCGCCAGCAGCGCCAGCGCCTCCTCTGCGTCAAGGCGGCCGTCGTAGAGCGCGCGGCCGGCAATGGCGCCCTCCAGCATGGCGTGCTCCGGCCGCAGCAGCGCCTTCACGTCGTCAATGCCGGCGAGGCCGCCCGAGGCGATCACTGGCACCGGGGTCGCACGCGCCAGCTCGGCCGTAGCGATCAGGTTGAGCCCCTTCAGGATGCCGTCGCGCTCGATGTCGGTATGGATGATTGCGGCGACGCCGGCGTCCTCGTAGCGGCGTGTCATCTCCAGCGCCGTCAGCGTGCTGGTCTCCGCCCAGCCCTCGACCGCGACCTTGCCGTCGCGCGCATCGATGCCGACGGCGACGCGGCCGGGAAAGCGCCGGCAAGCCTCGCGCACCAGGCCCGGATCGCGCAGCGCCGCGGTGCCGAGGATGACGCGCCGGATGCCGGCGGCGAGCCAATGCTCGATGGTGGCCAGATCGCGGATGCCACCCCCGAGCTGCACCGGCATGTCAACCGCGCGGAGGATCGCCGCCACCGCTGCTCCGTTCACCGGCCGTCCGGCGAAGGCGCCATTCAAATCGACGACGTGCAGGTAGCGAAAGCCCTGGGCCTGGAACTGCCTGGCCTGGGCGGCAGGGTCATCGTTGAAGACGGTGGCCGCCGCCATCTCGCCGCGCGCCAGGCGCACGCAACGGCCGTCCTTCAGGTCGATGGCTGGGAACAGGATCACGGGCAAACCTCGATCTACGCGCCAGCTCGGCACGACCCGCGCGGTGGGGCCACAGCTGCGTTATCTTTGTCGGCGATCAATCGTGGCAACCCGCCCTGCCGTCAAGCCAGCCTCTCGCGATGCCTGCTCCCGCCCCCACCCAGCGCCGCCTGACCGAGGCCGATGCCATCGACATCTGGATTGCGCGCTGGCTGCGCATCCGCCGCAAGGACCTCCTCACCCGCTATGGCTGTGACCCGCGGCGGATCTACGAGATCTGGGAGGGAAGCCGGTTTCCGGGCAGTCGCGAGAAGGCGCGCGCCCGCTTTGCCGAGCTGCACCCGCATCTCGCCGACCGCATTGATTTTGGCCTCCATCGCCGGATTCCGCGCAACGCGCCGTCCGAGCTTCAAGGAGATTTATTCGATGACGCCGAGACTTGGAACAAATAATGAACTTTGCGCTGGACACGTGGAGCCGGACTGGTTAAGTTCTCAATATGTTCCATGCGTAAGGAAGCCGCCATGCACCGCAACGACACCCGGCCTGAGACATCCTATGCGCACCTATCTTATCTCCTACGACATCCCCGGTCCTCGGCGCCACATCCTGGCCGATGCCGTCATGCAGCTGGGCGAAGCCTGGGCACGTCCGCTTGAAGCCACCTGGTATGTGCAATCATCCGAGCGCGCGGATGCCCTGGAGCGCCGTCTGAGGCCTTTGGCGGACGCTGCAGATGGCGTTCTCATTCAGGAGGTTGAGGCGAATGCGGTGCTCATGAACACCGCTCTGCGATGGTTCAAGCGGCGCCGTCCGGCGCCACCGTCACATGGCACCCCAGCGCATGGTGCTCCGGCGCGCGGCACTGAGGCCGTTGCGTTGGCGGCGTAGATGCCGCCTGTGGGCGCGGGCTCGGGCATTGCCGGTTTTCACGCCCGCGTCGAGCTCGGTCGGCCCTGGACGGAGTGTCAATGGCTGATTGCCGCTCCGCTTTTCGTCGCCGGCTTCGAGGACATTAGGCCTCGAAGGCGTTGGGCTTCGAGCACGTTGCCGCGGGCTTTCAGTGCGCGGCCTTTGCCGGCCGCGCAACGGCGGCTGCACATCAGCGTCCACGGCAGGTCGAGCGTCGCTTTGCCGCCCGCGCGAACGGCCGCCGCCTCTTGCTCCCCCTTGCAAGGGCTGGCGGCCGGACCCACTTGCGCCATCCTTTGCCGCGTGCAAACAAGGGCGCACATTTGCGGCTGCGCCTATCCGCCTGTGCGGAGCTGATTCGATCGGGGGGAGGGCCGAAGCCGCGGTGTCCTGACATTCGAGGCAGCCGAGGCTGCCGCGAGCGGAGCGGGTTTGCCGATCGGGCCGCCAGCGCCGCAACCGCGGACAAGACGCCGGGCGCTGCGCAGTGCAGGGCATTTTCCGATGCGGGTCGGGTTGCGCTGCATTATGGTGCGGCTCGCCCAGAAGCCTGTCTCCCTGCAACCTCACCAAGCAGACGCTCAAGTCCATGGCTGGCCATTCGCAGTTCAAGAACATCATGCACCGCAAGGGGCGCCAGGATGCGGTGCGCTCCAAGCTGTTCGCCAAGCTCGCGCGGGAGATTACGGTGGCGGCCAAGACCGGCACGCCCGATCCCGACATGAACCCGCGGCTGCGCCTGGCGGTGCAGGCGGCACGCGCGGAGAACATGCCCAAGGACAATATCGAGCGCGCCATCAAGAAGGCCGCCGGAGGCGATACCGAGAGCTATGACGCGATTCGCTATGAGGGCTACGGCCCCGGTGGCGTGGCGATAATCGTGGAGGCGCTCACCAATAACCGCAACCGCACCGGCGGTGCCATCCGCGCGGTGTTCGCCAAGCATGGCGGCAACCTCGGCGCGACCGGAGCGGTCTCGCACATGTTCGCGCATGTCGGCGAGATCGGCTATCCGGCATCGGCGGGCTCCGCCGATGCCGTCCTGGAGGCGGCGATCGAGGCCGGCGCCGACGATGTGAAATCCGACGCTGACGGCCACCTTATTACGTGCGCGTTCGAGGACTTGGGCACTGTATCGGCCGCGCTCGACACCAAGCTGGGAGAGGCCACCTCGGCCAAGGCGGTGTGGAAGCCGACTCTGGCGACGGCCCTGGACGAGGAGAAGGCCGCCTCCATGCTCAGGCTGATCGCCGCCCTGGAGGACGACGACGACGTGCAGAACGTCTATTCCAACTTCGAGGTGTCGGACGCCGTGCTGGCCAAGCTCACGGCGGCATAATCTCGTAGCGCGGAGCCCGTAATCCGCCATCTGCACAGACGTTCAGGGAGGCGGATGACGTTTCGCTCATCGGCCCGGCTGCTACTCTGCAGCCTGCGCAACCGTGGCGGCAGGAGCGATCGCCCCCGCGGGAGCGAAGCTGTCGGCTTGCGCCATGGCCCAGGCCCGGGCCATGTGGGGGTGGTTGGTGCCGGCCAACAGTTCGCCGGGCTTCAGGAAGCAATAGGTCTCGGCAAAGGTCTCCACCCGGTCGGAGGCCACGCGACGCATGAAGTGCTGCGGGCTGAGCTGGCTTGGATGCTCCAGCCCGGCGGCGGCCACCAGCTCCGCCAGCGCCTTGACCGTCTCGCGGTGGAAATTGGCGACACGCTGGGCCTTGTCGGGAACCACGACGGCGCGTGACCGGGACGGGTCCTGGCTGGTGACACCGGTGGGGCACTTGCCGGTATGGCACTGCTGCGCCTGGATGCAGCCGACAGCGAACATGAAGCCGCGGGCGGCATTGCACCAGTCGGCGCCGAGGGCCATGACCCGCGCCATGTCGAAGGCCGTTGTGATCTTGCCCGCCGCACCGATCTTGATCCGGTCGCGGAGATTGGCGCCGACGAGGGCCGAGTGCACGAGCGCCAGCCCTTCGCGCAGCGGCATGCCCAAGTGGTCCATGAACTCCAGGGGCGCCGCGCCGGTGCCACCCTCGGTGCCGTCGACCACGATGAAATCGGGCGTGATGCCCGTCTCCAGCATCGCCTTGACGATGGCCATGAGCTCCCAGGGATGGCCGATGCACAGCTTGAAGCCGGCGGGCTTGCCGCCAGCGAGGCGCCGCATCTCGGCGATGAAGCGCATCAGCTCAATGGGCGTCGAGAACGCCGAGTGGTGAGACGGCGAGATGCAGGCTTCCCACATCGGCACGCCACGGATGCAGGCGATCTCCGGCGTCACCTTGGGGGCAGGCAGCACGCCGCCATGCCCCGGCTTGGCGCCCTGGCTGAGCTTCAGCTCCACCATCTTGATTTGGGGGCTGGCCGCCACCTCGGCAAACCTCTCCGGCGCGAAGGTGCCGTCGGCGTTGCGGCAGCCGAAATAGCCAGAGCCGATCTCCCAGATGATGTCGCCGCCGTGCTCCTGGTGATACGGGCTGAAGCCGCCTTCGCCCGTGTCATGGGCAAAGCCGCCCATGCGCGCGCCCTTGTTGAGGGCGCGCACGGCATTGGCTGAGAGCGCGCCGTAGCTCATGGCCGAGATATTGAAGACCGAGGCCGAATAGGGCTGCGCGCAATCCGGGCCACCAATGGTGATGCGGAACAGCTCTCCCGGCGGCTCCTTGGGGGCGACGGAGTGGTGCAACCATTCGAAGGGCGGCTGGTAGACGTCGTACGCGGTGCCGAACGGGCGCTTGTCGAGTTCACCCTTGGCGCGCTGGTAGACGATGGCGCGCTTGTCGCGCGGGAACGGCCGGCCGTCCTTGTCATCCTCGAAGAAGTACTGCCGCATTTCCGGCCGGATCTCCTCGAACAGGAAGCGCAGATGGGCCGTTACGGGATAGTTGCGCAGGATGGCGTGCCGGGCCTGGAACAGATCTCGCAGACCAACGGCAGAGAGGAAGCCGAGCACGACGAGCGGGACTGCAAGTGCCCAGGCGTCGTCCGGCGACTGCAACAGCAGGACAACCGAGGCCGCAAAGCCGGCCAGCGCGGCGGTCAAGAGGATGTAACGCGGCTTGAGCGGCAATAGCAGCTGCCACATGCCTTTCCCTTCTCCAAGGTTTGTTGCGTCAAAAGGGGTGGTGGGCCTGGATACTTGTTGCGGCACTCCTAGCGCGGCTCTGTATCGGCATTGCGGCACGCAGTTGACTTCCGCCCCCGCATCCACGATGGTGCGCGCCATCCAGACGGCCCGTGGGAACGAGCCGCCGCCCGGCACATGGTCCAGCCGTAGCTTCCGCAGCGCAGGACCGGGAGGCCGGGGGGTGAACATCCGCCAGCGCGATGCGCCCGCGGGTGCGATCGGCGATTCCCGCGCTTGGGCAAATGGCGAATGGTCAATGGCGAATGGTAAGATGTCCCCATTCGCCACTCACCATTCGCCATTTGTCAAGCCGGATGGCGCAAAGGAAAGCCGATGTTCCAATCCCTGTCCGATCGCCTCTCTGGGATCCTCGACAAGCTCACCCGGCGCGGTGCGTTGACCGACAGCGATGTCGCCGAGGCCATGCGCGAGGTGCGGCGCGCGCTCCTGGAGGCGGACGTGGCGCTGGAGGTGGTGCGCTCGTTCACCGACAAGGTGCGCACCAAGGCCGTGGGCCAGGAGGTGGTGAAGTCGGTCACGCCCGGCCAGATGGTCGTGAAGATCGTCCACGACGAGCTGGTGGACATGCTGGGCGCGGATGCCCAGCCGATCGATCTCAACGCCCAGCCGCCGGTGCCGATCATGCTTGTGGGCCTGCAAGGCTCGGGCAAGACCACCACCTGCGCCAAGATCAGCTACCGCCTCAAGGAGCGCGACAAGAAGAAGGTGCTGATGGCCTCGCTCGACACGCGCAGGCCGGCGGCACAGGAGCAGTTGCGCGTGCTGGGCGAGCAGGCAGGCGTCGATACGCTGCCGATCGTG
>DASURA010000410.1:0-26087 GCA_036280295.1 Hyphomicrobiaceae bacterium | reverse complement strand
GGCGATGCCCCAGCTCGCCAGCACCACCAGCCACAGCGGGCGGTCTGTGAACTTCAGGTGGCCGTACCAGGCAAACGTCATGAACACGTTCGACATGGCGAGCAGGACGACTGGGGCGAAGGGCGTCGCGAGGAGCTGGGGCATGGGGGGCTTGGCAGGGTTGGGATGGCAAGGATCGGGATATGGGCTGTTGCGGCGGCTTCTTCCACGAGGGCCCCACCAAGCCGCGACACTCGGGCGCGGGTTCTGCCGGGGGGCAAATCCTTGGTTGGCGGAGACAGACCCCTTGCGTCACGACTCGAGATGAGACGCCGCATTGGAAACAAGGGGTCTGACCTTGCGCTCTCCGCTGCGCCGTTACGGCAGCTAGCGCGGACCGTGGCCGCGCAGGAGGAGCGTTATCAGGAACCCGGCGGCGAAGCCGCCGACGTGCGCCATGTAGGCAACGCCGCCGGTATCTTCGCTCTGTGCGGTGGAGAAGATCGAGCCGGCACCGGCGAGCAGCTGCAGCGCGATCCAGAAACCGAGCACGTAAATCGCCGGCATGGTGACGATCTGGTTATAGAGCAGCACCCGGACGCGGGCGTGCGGGAACAACAGCAGGTAGCTGCCGAGGATGCCGGCAATCGCCCCCGAGGCGCCGACGTTGGGAATGCGCGAGTGGGGAGCGACGTAATACTGCGCGAGGGTGGCTGCGATCCCGCACCCCAGGTAGAAGATCAGGAAGCCTATGGGGCCGAGTCGGTCCTCGATGTTGTCGCCGAAGATCCACAGGTAGAGCATGTTGCCGCCCAGGTGCAGCAGGCCGGCATGCATGAACATGGCCGTGAAGATGGTCGGGATGGTGCCATAGGGGTCCATGCTGAACCGCTGCGGGACGAACGCCCAGCGCTGGACGAAGGCATCGCCGCCGGAGAGCTCGAGCAGGAAAAACAGCGCGTTCAGCGCGATGAGCGCATAGGTCACCACCGGCAGCGACCTGCGCTGCGTGTTGTCGTCGCCGATCGGGAACATCGCGGTGCCTCGCTGCTGCCCTGGCTGTGCGCAATCTCGCATATTTGCCGCGGGCGGCGAACAACGGCTGCGGCCAAACCGCCCCAGGCGCGCAGGAAAGCGCTTCAGTGTTGCCCTGGTCGCTCCGCAACCCGCCTTGCTCTCGCCGGGGCGCCGGGCTACGGCTCGGGCCTATGAAGCTTTACCGCGCCTTCGCCACTGTCGGCGGCCTGACCATGCTGAGCCGCGTCCTGGGTTTCGCCCGCGACATCCTGATCGCGGCGACGCTGGGCTCCGGCGCGGTTGCCGACGCATTCTTCGTCGCCTTCCGGTTCCCCAATCTGTTTCGGCGCCTGTTCGGCGAGGGCGCATTCAACGCGGCGTTCGTGCCGCTGTTCGCCAAGCGCCTGGAGGGCGATGGCCGCGAGGCGGCGCGCGCTTTTGCTGAGGAGGCGCTGGCCGGGCTGGTGTTCGTCCTGATTTTGGTGACGGCGGTGGCCCAAATCGCCATGCCGTTCCTGATGCTGGGCCTGGCGCCGGGGTTCAACGCCACCCCCGAGAAGTTCGATCTCGCCGTGCTGCTCACCCGGATTACCATGCCCTACCTGTTGTGCATGTCGGTGGTGGCGCTGCTGTCCGGAGTGCTCAACTCGGTCGGCAAGTTCGTCGAGGCCGCCGCAGTCTCCATCGTCCTCAACCTCACCATGATCGCGGCTACGGCCGTCGCCATTGCCATGGGGCTCACCAACGAGCCGATGGCAGGGGTGGTGCAGGCGTGGGGTGTGTTCGCAGCGGGCATCCTGCAGCTGCTGCTGCTCATCGACGGCGCCCGCCGTAATGGCCTGATGCTGCGCCTGCGCTGGCCGCGCATGACCGAGGGGGTGCGCCGGCTGATCTCGCTCGGGCTGCCGGGCGTGATCGCCGGCGGCGTCACGCAGATCAATATCGCCATCGGCACCGTGATCGCCTCGCTGCAGAACGGGGCCGTGTCGCATCTCTATTACGCTGACCGGGTGTACGAGCTGCCGCTGGCGATCGTCGGCATCGCCGTCGGCGTGGTGCTGCTCCCTGATGTCTCGCGCCACCTGCGCGCCGGCAATCACGCGGCTGTCATGGACAGCCAGAACCGGTCGTTCGAGTTCTCCATGCTGCTGACGGTGCCGGCGGCCGTCGCCCTGGCCGTGGTGCCGACCCCGATCGTGCAGGTGCTGTTCCAGCGCGGGGCATTCACAGTGGGCGATGTGGCGCCCACCGCCTACGCGCTCGCGATCTTCGCTCTCGGGCTGCCGTCCTTCGTGCTGATCAAGGTGCTGTCGCCGGCCTATTTCGCCCGCGAGGACACCAGGACGCCGATGCGCTATGCGGTGGTCGCGCTGACCGCCAACACGCTGGGGTCAATCGCGCTGTTCTTCCTGTTCCGCCGGCTGGGTCTCATGCCGCACCTCGGCATCGCCGTGGCGACAACGCTCGGCGGCTGGCTCAACGCCGGGCTGCTCTACGCCACGCTGGCGCGGCGCGGCGATCTGGTGCTCGACGCCCGCCTCAAGTCGGCCCTGCGCGCCATCCTCGCCAGCAGCGTGGCGATGGGCGCCGTGATCTGGCTGCTGGCAGCGTATCTGGCGGATATGTTCGCCGCGCCCGGCATCGTGCCGCGGACAATGGCGCTCGTCGCGGTGGTTGGGGCAGGGCTGGCGGTGTATGCGATCGCCACCCTGGCGACCGGCGCCCTTGAGATGCGCCAGCTGCGCACGCTGCTGCGCCGGCGGGGAGCGGCGACGCCATCTTGATTGCTCGCCTACTGGGTTTGGTGCCCAAGGCTTGCGCCGCTGCCCCTCCCGCGCCATAACCCGCCGGCGTTTGAAGGGACCTCACGATGGCATTCGCACCCCGCGTCTTCTCCGGCATGCAGCCGACCGGCAACCTGCACCTGGGCAACTACCTGGGCGCCATGGTGCAGTGGGTGGAGATGCAGCGGACGCACGAGTGCATCTTCTGCGTGGTTGACATGCACGCCATTACGATGTGGCAGGACCCGGCCGAGCTGATCAAGCAGATCCGCTCGGTGACCGCCGCCTACCTTGCGGCGGGCATCGACCCGAAAAGGAGCATCCTCTTCAACCAGAGCCAGGTGGCGGAGCACGCCGAGCTGGCCTGGGTGCTGAACTGCGTGGCGCGGCTCGGCTGGCTCAACCGCATGACCCAGTTCAAGGACAAGGCCGGCAAGGACCGCGAGAACGTTTCGGTCGGGCTCTACACCTACCCGGTGCTGATGGCCGCCGACATCCTGGTCTACCGTGCCACCCACGTGCCGGTCGGCGAGGACCAGAAGCAGCATGTGGAACTGGCCCGCGACATCGCCCAGAAGTTCAACAATGACTTCACCGAGTCGATTGCCAGGGTAGGCCCAAAGGTCGGCATCGAGGACGGCATCTTCCTGCCTCTGCCGGAGCCCGTGATCATGGGTCCGGCGACGCGCGTCATGTCGCTGCGCGACGGCACTAAGAAGATGTCGAAATCTGACCCTTCGGATCTGTCGCGCATCAACATGATCGATGATGCCGACGCCATCGCCAGGAAGATCCAGAAGGCGAAGACCGACCCGGAGCCGCTGCCGAGCGAAACGGCCGGGCTTGCGAGCCGACCCGAGGCCGACAACCTGGTCGGCATCTATGCCGCGCTGGCCGGCATCAGCAAGGCGGCGGTGCTGAAGGAATACGGCGGCGCGCAGTTCTCCTCGTTCAAGAAGTCGCTCGCCGAGGTTGCCGTTGCCCGCGTCGCGCCGGTCAATGCCGAGATGCAGCGCCTGCTCGCCGATCCGGCCGAGATCGACCGCATCCTCGCCGACGGCGCCGAGCGCGCCCGCACCCTCGCCCGGCCGGTCATGGATCAGGTGAAGGACGTGGTCGGCCTGCTGCGGGGGTAACTTCGGAACTGGCCGCAGGGATGCTGAGGGAGGCGGAGGCTCACGCCTCTCCCTCCTCGATCGACGCTACCCGATCAGGGTAGAACGCAAGATGGTCCTTTATGGCAGCGACGGCGGGGTACGGGACCTCGTAGCTCCACGCGGCGTTCTCTGAACGGCAGCCGTTCACACGAAGCGAGTAGTAGGATGCCTCGCCCTTGTACGGGCAGCGGCTGGCGTGGGTGCTGCGCTGGAAGACACTCATGTCGATGTCGGCGCGCGGGATGTATTGGACCGGCGGGTACGCCGCCTCGCGCAGGCTCAGCGCACGGCGGGTATCGGCAACGACATGGCCATTGAAAATGACGCGCACGCGCTGGGGATTGGGCTCGATCGTGATCTGATGCTCGGGACCGGGGAGCTTCATGTTGGTGTGCATGAGGTGTAGCTGGCACGCCGACGCGCCGCACTCAATGGCCTGCACCAAGATTTGAAGCGGCGAGGCCTGCGCTGGTCGGCGATGCCGTGGCCAGCCTGGCCGCGCACCTGTGCCGCCGACATTTCGTTGCCGTCCTGCCCGTGTCGCATAGGATGGCGGCTCCGACCTCTCGCACCCCCGGCACCCATGCTCGTCAACTCGCCTGCTCCCACACCGGCTCTCTTGCGCGATCTTTCCGCGACGCATGCCGTCAACGGCCTCATCGGCTTCCTGTTCGCGGCCAGCGGACCCCTGGCTATCATCCTGGCCACCGGCGCGCGTGGCGGACTGACGGAGGCGCAGATCGCCTCGTGGGTATTTGCCTCGCTGTTTGTCAACGGCGCCATGAGCATCGGCTTCAGCCTGGCCTTTCGCCAGCCGCTGGCGTTCTTCTGGACCATTCCGGGCACTGTCCTGATCGCGCCGGCGCTCGGCCATCTCTCGTTTGCCGAGGTGGTGGGGGCGTACATCGTTACCGGTCTCCTGATGCTGGCACTGGGCGCGCTTGGTCTGGTCCGTCGCGCCATGGCGGCGGTGCCGATGCCGATCGTGATGGGTATGGTGGCGGGCGTGTTCCTGCAGTTCGGCCTCGACTGGGTGCGTGCGTTCCAGGCCGATTGGTGGATTGCCGCGACCATGACCGCGGCGTTTCTCATCGTCAGCGCCGCGCCGCAACTCGCCACACGCCTGCCGCCGATGCTGATGGCGCTGGCTGCCGGCGCCGGCGTCATCTGGCTGAGTGGCACCTTCGCGCCGGGTGGCGGCAGCGCCGGCGATCTGAGCCAGATGGGCATCATCGCCGCACCGCAGCTGCAGCTGCCCCAGTTCACCTGGGCCGCCATGGCCGAGCTGGTGGTGCCGCTCGCCATTACCGTGCTGGTGGTGCAGAACGGTCAGGGCGTGGCCATCCTGACTGCGGCTGGGCATCGGCCGCCGGTCGACGGCATCGCCATTGGCTGCGGCGTTGCCTCAATCGTCTCGGCCTTTGTCGGTGCGGTCTCGACCTGCCTCACCGGCCCCACCAACGCCATCCTCACCAGCAGCGGCGAGCGGGGCGGGCAATATACTGGCGGCGTGGTTGTGGGTTTGCTCGCCATGGCGTTCGGCCTCGTTGCGCCGCTGGTAACGCGACTGATGCTGTCGACGCCGCCGGCCTTCATCGCCACCTTGGCCGGTCTCGCCATGCTGCGGGTGTTGCAATCCGCCTTCACTACGGCCTTCCAGGCCCGCTTCCCGTTGGGCGCCCTGGTCACCTTCCTCGTCACCGTGGCCGGCATCCCAATTCTCAACATCGGCGCCCCGTTCTGGGCGCTAATTGCCGGGACTGGGGTGTCGTTCGTGCTTGAGCGCCGGGATTGGCGGTGAGCCCGGGTTTCGCGGCTCCCGTACGGTAGCATTCGATCAATGCATCAATGATTTTGCGGCACATGATCCCGAACGGGAGCCCGCCGCCGCGTCAGCGAGAGGCACGCCAGCACCCTGGCGCGCGGCCTCAGCGCCACGCTCGACGAGCTGACCCGCAAGGGCATGAAGCGCTACGCCGATCTGATCGCTGCCAACCTGAGGCAGTTGCTGCCGGTGCTGGGCGTGGCGGTGCCGCCGGCAGCGAGGGATCGCGATGCCTTCATGGATCGCGGCGGAGGCTGGCTGAGCAGCTGACGCTTCCGGCTTTACGTCTACGGCCAAGCGTCAGCAACGCCGTCCTCGGCCCTGCTTCAAAGGTTGCCCCTCGCGGCGGCGCGCGCCATATATCGGGCATGGCTCGCTCCCCGAAGGACAAGGACACCACGCCCCGGCCGCGCGCCTCGCGCGGCAAGTCGGGCAAGCCGCCGGCGCCACCCCGGGAAGGCCTGAGCGGGACGCCGGAGACGAAGCGTTCCGCGCGCGGGTTTGCCGAGGAGCAGGCGCCGTTCCTGCCCTTTGCTGGCGTTGTTGCTGGCGAGCCCTCCCCCGTCGCGCCGGAGGCGCGCCTTCAGCGCAACGCGGGGGAGGGGCAGGGTGGGGGAGATTCCAGAACATCCGAGGTGGGGGCACCCCCCACCCCTAGCCCGTCCCCACGTGTTAGCGCCGCGCCTGCGGCGCGAGGGGGAGGGGAATCCGCGCGGAACGCGCGGCGAGCGGCGCAGTCCACCCTCCCGGCCCTGCGCGCCTCCGGTCCGCCGGCCCGCAGCATCGACGACATGACGGCGTCGCTCAATGCGCTGCTGGCCAAGCCGCACGAGCGTTCCGAGCGGGCGCGGGCGGTGCTCGCGCTGCAGCCGATGCTGGCTGAGCATCCGCTGGTTTCAGGCAGCCTGCCGGAGTTCACGCCGCACCGGCCGCCGCGACCCGAAAAGTCGGAAGGCGGCATCCATTTCAAGATTTTCTCCGAGTACGAGCCGCGCGGCGATCAGCCGACTGCGATCGAGGAGCTGGTGCGAGGCGCCAACGCGCACGAGCGCAACCAGGTGCTCCTCGGCGTCACCGGTTCGGGCAAGACCTTCACCATGGCACAGGTGATCGAGCGCACGCAGCGTCCGGCCCTCATCCTGGCGCCCAACAAGACGCTGGCGGCGCAGCTCTA
This sequence comes from Hyphomicrobiaceae bacterium, assembly GCA_036280295.1. Taxonomy (GTDB): domain Bacteria; phylum Pseudomonadota; class Alphaproteobacteria; order Rhizobiales; family Hyphomicrobiaceae; genus AWTP1-13. The sequence goes on along the minus strand of DASURA010000410.1, from coordinate 19,151 downwards.
CGGCGAGTTCAAGAGCTTCTTCCCCGATAACGCGGTCGAGTACTTCGTCTCCTATTACGACTACTACCAGCCCGAGGCGTACGTTCCGCGCACCGACACCTACATCGAGAAGGAATCGTCCGTTAACGAGCAGATCGACCGCATGCGCCACGCCGCCACGCGCGCGCTGCTGGAGCGCGACGACGTGATCATCGTCGCCAGCGTGTCGTGCATCTACGGTATCGGCTCGGTCGAGACCTACACGGCCATGACGTTCACCGTGCAGGTGGGCGAGTCGATCCCGCAGCGCCAGCTGCTCGCTGACCTGGTGGCCCTGTTCTACCGCCGCAGCGACCAGAATTTCGTGCGCGGCACCTTCCGCGTGCGCGGCGACACGGTGGAGCTGTTCCCGGCCCACTTGGAGGACCGCGCCTGGCGCATCTCGCTGTTCGGCGACGAGGTCGAGAGCATCACCGAGTTCGATCCGCTGACCGGTCAGAAGACCGACGAGCTGAAGCTGGTGAAGGTCTACTCCAACTCGCACTACGTGACGCCGAAGCCGACGCTGCAGCAGGCGATCAAGTCGATCAAGGCCGAGCTCAAGCAGCGCCTCGACGAGCTGTACGACACTGGTCGCCTCCTGGAAGCGCAGCGGCTGGAGCAGCGCACGGTATTCGACATGGAGATGATGGAGGCGACCGGGGCCTGTGCCGGCATCGAGAACTACTCCCGCTATCTCACGGGACGCAACCCCGGAGAGCCGCCGCCGACACTGTTCGAGTACCTGCCTGACAACGCCCTGGTGTTCGTGGACGAGAGCCACGTCACCGTGCCGCAGATCGGCGGCATGTTCCGCGGCGACTACCGTCGCAAGGCGACGCTGGCCGAGTACGGCTTCCGCCTGCCCTCGTGCATGGATAACCGTCCGCTCCGGTTCGAGGAGTGGGACGCCATGCGGCCACAGACGGTCTACGTCTCGGCCACGCCAGGCGGCTGGGAGATGGAGCAATCCGGCGGCGTGTTCGCCGAGCAGGTGATCCGGCCAACCGGCCTTACCGACCCGGTGATCGAGGTGCGGCCGGCGCGCAGCCAGGTGGATGACCTGATCGACGAGGTGCATCAGGTCGCGCGCAAGGGCTACCGCACGTTGGTCACGGTGCTGACCAAGCGCATGGCCGAGGACCTGACCGAGTACATGCACGAGCAGGGCATCCGCGTGCGCTACATGCACTCCGACATCGAGACCCTGGAGCGCATCGAGATCATCCGCGACCTCAGGCTCGGCGCCTTCGACGTCCTGATCGGCATCAACCTGCTGCGCGAGGGGCTCGACATCCCCGAGTGCGCCCTTGTCGCCATCCTTGATGCCGACAAGGAAGGTTTCCTCCGCAGCGAGACATCGCTGATCCAGACCATTGGCCGCGCCGCCCGCAACGTCGACGGCCGCGTGCTGCTGTATGCGGACCAGATGACCGGCTCGCTGGAGCGCGCCATCGCCGAGACCGAGCGCCGGCGCGAGAAGCAGCGGGCCTGGAACCAGGCGCACGGCATCACGCCCGAGACGGTACGCAAGCAGATCGCCGACGTTCTGCAGAGCGTGTACGAGCAGGATCATGTGACGGTTGATACCGGCCTCGCCGAGGAGGGCGCGGCGCTGATCGGCCACAACATCGAAGCCGTGATCGCTGGCCTGGAGAAGAAGATGCTCAAGGCTGCCGCCGACCTGGAGTTCGAGACTGCCGCCCGCCTGCGCGACGAGATCAAGCGGCTGCGCGAGACCGAGCTCGCCATCGCCGACGACCCGCTGGCGCGGCAGGAGGATGTCGAGGAGCGGGCGGGGGCGTACGCGGGAGAGAGAAAGTACGGAAAATCCCCCTCTCCCCGCACTTCGCGGGGAGAGGGTCGGGGTGAGGGGCAGGGGCCCCTTCCCACATCGGCGCAAGATCCTGGCCCCCACCCTAGCGCTCTCGCCGCAAGCGGGGAGAGGGGACGCGTCGAGTCCACATCCCGCATCCAGCGCGAGTACCAGCCGGTGCAGCCCACCTACGCCCAGAGCGCCACCGTTCCGGGCTCCGGCCCGGGGACCCGCGCCCGCAAGCCTACCCTCGACGAGATGGGCCCCGGCACCGACCTGCCGATTCCGGCGCGCGCCCCCAACATCGATCCGCGCACCAAGGCCGGTGCCTTTGGCGAGCGCGTGCGCGGCCCGCATAAGCCGACGCTCGACGAGATGGGCCCGCACGCCGAGCGCGGCCTGCCCGTCGCCGGCAAGCCGGTGCCGGCGAAGCTCTCCTTGAAGCCGCCCACCAAGACCGTCGAGGTCCCCGACGAGCGCGAGCAGAAGAAGCACCGCCACGGCCGCCCCAGGAAGACCGGCCGGCCGGGGCAGTAGCAGCGCCAACGCCTCCCTGCCGCCACGCTGTTGATCGCGCCCAGCAATCACTTTCGTGGCCAGGGACGGACGAATAGGTTGTGCGCAACCGCAGATCGGAGGAGGATGCATGACGGACCCCATCCATGGGCAGGTATCGCCATGACCGAGCTGGATATTGATCCCACCGGGCGGAGCTTTGCCCTTCTCGATGACGCCGTGCGCGAGCGACTTGGCGCGGTGCTGAGGCCCCTGGCGTGGATTGACGGCCTCGTCACCGCCGAGCTGATCGCGCCGGATGACGAGTCCTCTGAGCTGGATGCCGCTTCGATCGATGCCGCGCTCGCCTGGCTCGGCCACATCTGGAACGGCGAGGTCGACATCGACAAATTGTCATCCGACCAGGTGGAGGAGACCACCGCGTTGGCGATGGATCACTACCTCCACGTCGGCAACCAGCTCGAGGAGGCGCCGGAGGCCTATGCGCCCTACCTCGCCGGCGCGGCCGATCCGGCAGAAGCCGCAGCGCAATGGGCGGCGGGCTTCTGTTCGGGTCTCAGCCTGAACCATGAGGCGTGGCAGCGGCTGCTGGCTGACGAAGATGCCGTGAGGCTGGTGATCGCCATCTTCAGCCTGGTGCGCGACGAAGACATGCCGGAGGAGATTCGGGTTGATTCGGTGCTGAGCGAGATGCCAGCCGAGGCGCGCGCGCAACTGCGGGGCGAGGCGCTGGCGATGCTGCCTGAGCTTGTAATCTCCCTGCACGGACTCGCGCACGGATACGTCGATGACGACGACCTCGACGACACCGACGATGATGATGACGGCAGCGAAGATCCAACCGAGCCCCGGGGGCGTCGCGCACCCAAGCCACAATGATCCGTGCCCGTGCGGCAGCGGCGAGAAATTCAAGCCGTGCTGCCTCAATCGCCAGTCGTGCCGTAGCGCCATTGCCAGCAGGTGGGCCGCCACGAGCATCGGCTGTTGATAGAGCCATGCCGTAGCTCGGCAGCGGCTGGCAGCCGGTCTACAGACGAGTCGTCATGATAGGGAGGGACGATTCATGGCCATGCCGGCAAGCGCTGCAATGCAATCGCCATTGCTGGATCTGCGCGGACGCAGCTTTGCGCTGCTGGACCGGGTCGAGCGCGACCGGCTGGCCGCGGTCTTGCGGCCGCTGTCCTGGATCGACGGCCTGATCACCGCGGTGATCATCGCCCCCGAGGAAGCCCAGGACTGGATGGAATATATCTGGCGCGAAGACGACGTCCTTGCCGCGGCAGCCGTCGAAATCCCGACGGCCGTTGACGATCACCTCATCCACGTGGCCGATACGCTATGCATTGGCCCCGAGGCCTACCGCCCGTTCCTCGGCGATGCCGGCGACCAGCTCGCGGCCGCCGCGCAATGGGCGTCCGGGTTCCGTTTCGGCATCCGCCTCAAGCCCGAGCCATGGACGCCATTGATCGAGGATGAGGATACGCGTTCGCTCCTGGCCGCGATCTTCGCGCTGGAGCGGGACGAGGATCTGCCGGCGCAGGAACGTGACGGCTTTCCGTTCCGTGATATGCCTGCAGAGCGCCGCGAGCATCTGCGCCGCTCCACGCTTTCCATCCTCCCGGACATCGTGCTCGCACTGCACGACTACGCGTCGGGCGAGGCCGATGAGGCCCAGGACTCGGCTGCCTGAGCGTGGAGCGCCCGCCCGCGCCGAGCGCGCGGGCGGCTGCTCAGCGGAGCAGGCCGGACAGGGCTTTCAGCTGCTTGATGTTGACCTTGACGCCGCCGAGCATGGTTATGTCGCCCGGCTTCATGCCCGGGCAGTCGGCGCTTTTCCAGGTGGCGGTCTGGGTCATTTGCGTCATTTGCGGCTTCTTTCCGTCAGCCGACGCCATGGTGCCTTCGATCCGGGCCGTATAGGCAGACCGGAAGTCGCCCGTGATCACGACCGTGGTCTTGCTGGGCTTGCCGCCGATCTTGCAATCCGCATTGATGATGAGCGCGCTGCCTTCGCGTCGGCTGACGCTCTTGCACTTGCCGTCGGTGAACTTCAGCCCGTACTCCATCAGCTCGCGATCAGTTGCCGGATCGAGGCACATTTTTGTGGTCATGGCCGGCACGTTGCCAGGCTTCTCGACCGCCATTGTGATCTCCCAGAGACCAGCCTTGCGCGGCGGCAGGTCGAGCGGCTGAGCGCTCAGCACCAGCGGTGCCGTGAGCACGGCAGCGGCCGGAAGGAGAGATACGAGCTTTCTCATGCGGCTTCCCATCTTGAGTCGGCGGCACCGCGCCTGATGCTTCCGCGCCTTAAGCGGCGAATGCGGCCGCGCCTAGGCAGCGGCGAGGATGCAACACAATTTTTCATGTTCTATTTTTGTTCTTGACTCATGCACCGCGGTCTGCGAAGCTCCGGAAGCTTACAGTCCGGAGGCGTTGCGATGTCCCAGGGATACCAGCAGGGCTACCGCCAGCACCAGCACCAGCACGAGTACGGCGAGGCGTCGGAGGCGCTGGTGTGGGAGCGGGTCACTTGGCGCCAGGGCGACGGCCGCTATGTGTTCGAGGTTGAGGAAGGCGGGCTGCACGCCAAGCTCAGTTCGCCGTACGGCACCTCTCTCATTCTTCCTATGATCGCCTGGGAGGGGTTGCTTGATGCCATTGCGGGTGCGCGCAAGGCCAAAGGCCGCAACGAGCGTGGTTTTCCTGCGCGCTCTGGCGCGCGCTGGTACGACGGCGAGGCTGGGGAGCTGTCGGCAGGGTTCCGGGCAGGTCGCAGCATCAGGGAGCTTGCCCGCGCGCACAACCGTAGCGACTACGCCATCGAGTTGCAGCTTGAGCGCCTCGGGTTGTGGGATCGGGCCGCCCATCGCCCGGTCGTTCCCGGCGAGCAGCGTGCCGCCTCGCAGGCGCCGCTGCGGGAACAGCCGCTGCAAGACGGAGAGCCGGGGCCGCCGTTTGCAAACGAGGCCAAGTAGAGCTCATCCGTCTGTCGGCTGAATTAAGGCGCGACGCGACCAGAGGGTCGTGGTGACACGTACCACAGCTGCCGTGCGCGGGTGCGGGCGTACCCGGCTGGATCCGCCCGAAGCACGTGTAGGCGCGTGGCCCCGCGAGCGTGGGGAACAAGGATCTGGGAGGGTCTTAGAGGGCGTGATGTTGACCGCACCCATTGAGGATCGAGAGTGAGTGTGCCGAGGAGCGAGTGATGAGTAGGCTTGAGGACATCGAGAAGACTATTGAGAACGACATCGCCCGGCTGACCGCCGAGGCCAAGTTCAGCGCGTGGCTCGATCAGCTCGAGGGGCGGCTGCAGGCAACGGGGTTGACGCCGGCCGTGGGCTCGGCCGTGGGTGCGGTAGACATGTCGCCGGGTCGCCGCACGACGAGACAGGCAGGCAGACGTGCAATGGGCTTCGTTGCAGCGCTACCTGCCGAGGTCATCTCGTTCCGGCGCAATCCGCGCCGGCTCAAGCGAGGTGGCGGGGTCTGAGGTCGAGCCATTGGCGCACCCGCGCCTCCGGATCGGGGTGGGTGATGAAGTCGGTGACGACGGCGAGGCTGTCGGCGCCGGCCGCCAGCACGGCGTCGGCGCGCTCAGGCGTGAGCCCGCCGATGGCCACCAGCGGCAACATGCCGATGCGGCGGCGCCAATCGGCAATGCGATCGAGGCCTTGCGGCGCCCATTTCATGACCTTGAGCTTGGTCTCGTAGATCGGGCCGAGGGCCACATAGTCTGGTTGCACGGCGAGCGCGATGGCCAGCTCCTCGGGGCTGTGCGTGCTGATGCCGAGGCGCACGCCGGCGGCCTTGAGGGCTGCCACGTCGGCAGCAGCCAGGTCCTCCTGGCCCAGGTGCACGAAGTCGGCGCCTGCAGCCAGCGCCTCGCGCCAGTGGTCGTTGACGATCAGCTGGCAACCATGCCGCCGGCAGATGCCGAGGCTCGCGGCGATGTCGCGGGCAACGACCTCGGCGGATGCATCCTTGACTCGCAGCTGGATCGTCTTGACGCCCAGCGGGACCAGGCGCGCCAGCCACGCCGCATCGGGTACGATCGGATAGAACACGTCGAGGCCGGCGTGCGCGGCTGGCTGCCGTGTCATCGCTTCGCATCCAGGTCGAAGAACGGGGTGCCGGCCACGGGAGTCGAGGGCTCGGCCATGTCGCGAGTGGGCATCAGGCCGGCCTCGTAGCCGAGCCGGCCGGCCTCGATCGCGGCGGCGAACGCACGTGCCATGCGCACCGGGTCGGCGGCGGTCGACACTGCCGTGTTCAGCAGCACTGCGTCGTAGCCCAGCTCCATGGCCTCGGCGGCATGCGAGGGGGCGCCGACGCCGGCGTCAACGACCAGGGGCACGTCCGGGAAATACCGGCGCAGGCTCCTCAGCGCGTAGCGGTTGGCGAGTCCGCGCCCGGTGCCGATCGGCGCTCCCCATGGCATCAGCACCTCGCAGCCCGCCGCCAGCAGCCGCTCGGCGGCGATCAGGTCCTCGGTGGTGTAGGGGAACACCTTGAAGCCCTGGGCCGTGAGCGCCGCGGCCGCCTCGACCAGGCCGAACAGGTCCGGCTGCAGCGTGTCGTCGTTGCCAATCACCTCAAGCTTGATCCAGTCGGTGCCGAACAGCTCGCGCGCCATGAGCGCCGTGGCGATGGCCTCCTTGGGGGTGCGGCAGCCGGCCGTGTTGGGCAGCACACGCACGCCGAGCTCCCTGACCAGGTCGAAGAAGCTTTGGGCGCCGCTTTGGCCGCCGCGAGCGCTCTCGCGCCTCAGCGAGACAGTGACGATCTCCGCGCCGGATGCCCGGACCGCCTCGCTCATCACGTGCGGCGAAGGATAGCGCGCCGTGCCGAGCAGCAGGCGCGATGCAACCTCTACGCCGTAGGGACGAAAGCGCGCCGGTGCCGTGCCTTGGCCAAGCTCGGTGCCACGTGCACTCATGCCCGCCCCTCCGCGGTCACGGAAGCTGCAGGATGGGAGAGCCGTGCGATGGGAGCTGGAGACGGAGCTGGAGACATGGCGGCAAGTGTATCAGCCGCCCTGTCGCGGCGCCACGATCTCGACCTTGTCGCCGCCGGACAGCAGCGTTGCGGCGCGCGCCTCCCTGGGGACGAAAGCGCCGTTCACCGCGGTTGCCACCGATGTCGCGGCAAAGCCTTGGCCGGCCACCAGCTCGGCCAGCGTGCGCGCGGCGGTCTCGAGGCGTTCGCCGTTCAACAGGATCGGGGTGGGCTGTGGTGCGGGCTGTGGTGTGAGCTGCATGGATCGTTTTGAGGGACTATCGGGCCATTCGCCGAGTCTGTGTAGCCGATCGGTGACTCTGCCCCTGCTATCTGTGACAACCGGGCCGTTTGTTCAAGCACCGTTGTCGACCGCGACTTTTGCGCCGCTGCATGGCCATCATCGTCTGGCTTTTCGTTTGTCGTGTTGCGCTGGTCAGGCGTTGGACATCCGCTGAAAGCTCAACGGCAAAATCACGACCGACAAATCAATGCTCCAGGGGGAGGCGTCTGAGAGACAATGTTCAAGGAGCTGGCGATCTCGCGCCGGTTTGCACCCTTGTTCTGGTGCCAGCTGTTCTCTGCGCTCAACGACAACTTTCTGAAGAACGCCCTGGTGATGCTGATCCTGTTCGGGCTCGGCGGCTCGGGATCGTCGGTGGGCGCGCATGGCGACATATTGGTCACGCTCGCCGGCATCGTCTTCATCGCACCGTTCTTCATCCTCTCGGCGCTGGGCGGCGAGCTGGCGGATCGCCTCGACAAGGCCGAGATGGCTGCCAAGATCAAGCTCGCCGAGATCCCCATCGCCGGGCTGGCGGCCGTCGGCTTCTACCTGCACTCCGTCTCCATCCTGTTCGTGACGCTCGGCCTGTTCGGCATCATGGCGGCCCTGTTCGGCCCGGTGAAATACGGCATCCTCCCCGAGAAGCTCCAGACTGCCGAGCTGCCGGCCGGCAACGCACTGGTGGAGGGTGCCACCTTCCTGGCGATCCTGGCCGGCACCATCGTCGGCGGCATCGCTGTCAAGAGCGCCGAGACGCCGGAGCTGGTGGTCGCGGTGATCGTGGTCCTCGCTGTCCTCTCCTGGCTGTTCGCACGCGCCATCCCCTCCGCCGGACCGGCGGCTCCCGGCTTGGTCATCACGCCCAACCCCTACACATCCACATTTGCGCTCCTGAAGGAGCTGAAGGGCGACGCCCGGCTGTGGAGCGGCGGGCACATCGTGTCGTGGTTCTGGCTGGTCGGGTCGGTGGCGCTCTCGCTGCTGCCTGCGCTGGTAAAGACCAACATCAACGGCAGCGAGAACGTGGTGACGCTGTGCCTCGCCACCTTCGTGGTTGGTATCGCCCTCGGATCCGGCGTGGCGGCCCGTGCCAGCCACGGCACGCCCAATCTGTCGCTGGTGCCGCTCGGTGCTGCGCTGATGGGGGGCTTCTCGCTCGCCATCGGCGCGGTCGTGGCGGTCATGACGCCGGGCGTGGTGAGCATCGAGGCCGGCGAACTGCTGTCGTCCACCGCCGGCGCATTGCTTCTGGCGTCGCTGTTCGGGCTGGCCATTGCCGGCGGACTGTTCATCGTGCCGGCGTTCGCTGCGGTGCAGGCCTGGGCGCCTGAGACGGCACGGGCGCGTGTCATCGCCGCGGTCAACGTCATGAATGCGGCCTACATGGTGGGGGGCGGTGCCGTCGTCGCCGGCCTGCAGGCGGCTGGGCTCGGTGTCGCGCCCCTGTTCGCCGGGCTCGGCGTGCTGAGCTTCGGGGCGCTCATCTATGTGCGGCACGCGTGGGGAGCCGAGGCGGTGCCGGCCTGATGGCGCGGTGACCGGCCATAGGCAGGCGAGATCGGGGTGGCGCAGAAGTGACGCTTCGGCCCTGGCGTTCCGGCCGCCGAAGGCCGACCGCCGATTGCCGGTCTTTGCTTCGGCCTTGCCGTCGTGTATGCTTTGCACTGCAGAGTTCGCCCGGGTGGCACCATCATGCAGGACTTGAACAAGGCGCTGGCCGACATCGGCAGCATCCGCCAGCAACTGGCGGCCGGCACGATGTTCCGCGGCTTCGGGCCGGCGGTGGTGGCGGCAACGGGCCTCCTGGCTGCCGCGACCACAATCGCCCAGTCGCTCTGGCTCGGTGATCCCTCCCGGCATGCGATCGAGTTTTTTGCCCAGTGGACGATCACGGCGGTGGTCGGCGTGGCGTTGATCGGGGCCGAGATGATCGCCCGCACGCGCCGGCATCACGCCGGCCTGGCCGATGCCATGCTGCATAACGCGGTCGAGCAGTCTCTGCCGGCCGGCATTGCCGGGGCGGCCACCGGCGTCGTCTTGATGCTGCTGGCCCCGGAGGTGCTGTGGCTGTTGCCTGGGTTGTGGCAGATCTTCCTCGGCCTCGGCATCTTCGCCTCTGTGCGGTCGCTGCCGCGTGCGGTGGCGCTGGCGGGGATCTGGTACGTCGCCGCCGGTGTTGTCGTCCTCGCGCTGTCGAGCCAGACGCAGGCGCTGTCGCCCTGGACCATGGGCCTGCCCTTCGTCGTGGGCCAGATGATGCTGGGCGCGATCCTCCATCAGGCCTTTGGAGGGGTCGATGACGAAGACGCGGGCTAAAGCGCCGTTCGCCTACGAGGGGCTCGACCGGGCCATCCACGAGAAGGCCCGGCTCGGCGTGCTGACCTCGCTGATGGCGCATCCGCACGGGCTGGCGTTCGGCGACCTGAAGCACCTGTGCGGCCTCACCGACGGCAACTTGAGCCGGCATCTGCAGGTGCTGCAGGAGGCGGGGCTGGTGGAGATTGTGAAGGGCTATGCGCGCAACCGGCCGCACACCCAATGCCGGTTGACTGCCGCCGGGCGCCGGCGCTTCCTCGACTATCTGGCCGTGCTGGAGCAGGTGGTGCGCGATGCGGCCGCAGCGGTCGAGGAGGGGGCGGTCAAATCGGCCAAACCTGCCAAGGAGATCCTGGTTGAGGAGAGCGCAGGCGACGGCGACACCTTGCGCCTGCATACCGCATGACTTTTTTTGTCTAAGGGCTTTGTAATACAAAGCAGTCGACGGGAGGGATCTCGGGTGGAGAAGTTTCATGTCGCCATCATTATGGATGGCAACGGACGCTGGGCGACACGCAAGGGCCTGCCGCGCCAGGCCGGCCACGCGGCAGGCGTCGAGGCGCTCGGCGGCGTCATCGAGGCGGCGCCCGTGCAGGGCATCGACACGCTGACGGTCTACGCCTTCTCGGCCGACAACTGGCAGCGGCCGAAGACCGAGGTGGGGGCCCTGATGGGGCTGTTGCGCCGCTACGTCGAGACGGAGGTGCGCCGTCTCGCCGAGAGCGGCACGCGGCTCACCGTGATCGGCCGGCGCGACCGTCTGGCGCCGGACATCGCTGCGGCCATTGCCCGCGCCGAGGCGCTGACGGCCGGCGGAGCCAAGCTCAACCTGCGGGTGGCGGTCGACTACTCGGCCCGCGATGCCATCATCCGGGCGGCGGCAGCCGCGGCCGGCAACGGCGATCTCAGCCGCGACGGTTTCGCCCGCCTGCTGACCGGCAGCGCGGAGCACCATGACGTCGACCTGCTGATCCGCACCGGCGGCGAGAAGCGCCTCTCCGATTTCCTGTTGTGGGAGTGCGCCTACGCCGAGCTCTATTTCACTGACCGGCTGTGGCCTGATTTCGGCGCCGAAGACCTTGCCGCCGCTGTGGCCGCCTTCCACGGCCGCGAACGCCGTTTCGGCGGCCTCGGGCCGGTATCATCGGTCAGCGCGGCGTAGGAATCAGACCCTGCGGGTCTTGCACCGCTAATACCGGAACTGCTCCGACAGGATCCGCTCGTCGAGATTGTGGCCGGGGTCGAACATCAGGTAGAGGTCGACGCCGCTCGCCTGCTCGACCTCGACGTGCGTCACCCTGCGCGTCTCGGCGTGGTCGGCGACGGCGCTGACGGGGCGCTTGTCCGCCTCCAGCACGTCGAAGCTGATCTTGGCCTCGTTGGGCAGCAGCGCGCCGCGCCAGCGCCGCGGCCGGAAGGCGCTGATCGGCGTCAGCGCCAGGAGTTGCGCGTTGATTGGCAGGATCGGGCCGAACACTGACAGATTGTAGGCGGTGGAGCCGGCCGGCGTCGCCACCAGGGCGCCATCGCAGATCAGCTCCTCCAGCCGCACCTTGCCGTCTACGGATATTCTGAGCTTGGCCGCCTGGTGCCGCTCGCGGAACAGGTGCACCTCGTTGATGGCGAGGCCGGTATGCATCTTGCCGTCGCGATCGACTGCGCGCATCGCGAGTGGGTGGATGATGCTGACCTCGGCGCGGGCAAGGCGGCCGTGCAGGTCCTCCTCGCTGTAGTCGTTGGTGAGAAAGCCGACCGAGCCGCGGTTCATGCCATAGACCGGCAGGCGGTCGTGCATGTGCGCGTGCAGCGTCTGCAGCATCAGGCCATCGCCGCCGAGGGCGACGATGGCATCGGCCTGGCTGACGGGCACATTGCCGTACAGCCCGACCAGCCGCTCCAGTGCCTCGCGCGCCTCCGGCGCGTCGCTGGCGACAAAGGCGATGCGCTCGAAGTTTTTTGGTATGCTGGCCATGGTGATGTGGGGGAAGGTCCTCGGAGGGGCCGGACCCCTCACCGCCGGTTGCGCTTGGAAAAGCTCGACGCTTCATGTCGAGGGGTCTGACCCCTCATGACTCCGGCAGCAAGGCTGGCTCAGTTGGACCAAAACGACAAGCCCGTTCTGATCTACTCGACGTGCCCGTCGCCCGTCGAGGCCGAGCGCATCGGCGGCATGCTGGTGGATCGCGGCCTCGCTGCGTGCGTCAACATCCTGCCCGGCATGACTTCGATCTATGTCTGGGAGGGCAAGCGCCAGCGCGAGTCCGAGGTGGTCATGCTCATCAAGACGCGGGCCGGACTTGCGGACGCTGCCATCGCCGAGGCGCGCAAGCGCCACCCCTATGACAACCCCGCCTTTGTGGTGCTGCCGGTGGAAGGTGGATCGGCCGATTTCCTGCGCTGGATCGTCGAGCAGACCGCGCGCAGCTCGTGAAATCGATTCGCCCGTCCGGTCGAGTGAGTCGGCGATGCAATAGCAAAACTGAAAAAATGCCGATGCCGCGCAGTCTGGTGTATAACCAGTGGATAATATAGCCGGAGCATGTGGCTTGGGGTTCGCCTTTATTCCGGCACCAAATCTAGCAGCGGCGTGCAGAGATTGTGGCGTGGTGGCATGTGCACTGCCGGTTCTCTTTGGTTTCCCTTGAGTTTTCGCAACGATCTATTAACCTTGTGGCGAATCAGAGGGGGCTGCGTTTGTGGCATCGCGTCGCTTGGTATGGGCCTCGAGGGCTGTGCATGAACGCGGTTCCGCTATGGGTTCCTCATCTGTGCATAACCCTTGAATGAGCGCTGGGCGCGGCTGCGCTTCTTTTCTGCAGCGCGCCAGAAAGGGACGGCGCTCACTGCGTCCCTGAACCGAGACGGCCAAGACTGCAAACGCACGGCGCCCCCCGAAGGGGGTCAGAATGATGCGGCATATTCTGGGGGTGCTCGGCGTAATCGCTGCACTCGTCTTACTCGCCGTCTCGGCGATGATGAACTACCAGTTCGGCAAGAACCTGGGCCGGACGCCGGTTGACGGGCAGATCTATGGCATGGCGTCGGCCGCGGCCGATTGCTTCAAGGCGCTGGCGCCGTTCTTCTTCTTCGCCGCGGTTCGCAACCGGGTCTGGTCGCAGGCTGTCGCCGCGGCCCTGGTGTGGGTGGTGGTGACGGGCTATGCGCTGACTTCGGCTTTGGGCCACGCCGCGCTCAACCGTATGACCACCAGCGGTCAACGTGCGGCCGCCAGCGATACCTACCAGGACCTGCGCGCAGATCGGAAGCGCCTGGAAGCCGAGTTCAAGACCCTCGGGGACCAGCTGTCGTGGATCCCGGCGCATCGTCCGCCAGAGACCGTGAGGGCCGAGGTCCGCGTGCAGGAGGCGCAGCGCGCCTGGCTGACGACCAAGGAGTGCACGGACGTGACCCTCCGCTCGAGCCGCGAATTCTGCAAGCGGTATGGGGAGCTCAAGGCGGAGCTTGCCTCGGGGGAAAACTATTCGAAGCTCGAGGTGCAGAGAGCGGAGATCGGGGCGAAAATTGCCGCGCTCAGCGGTCGGAGCGCGAAGGTTGATGGCGCCGCCGTTATGGGCATGGCCGATCCGCAGGCGAACGTGCTGGCCAAGCTGCTCGGCATCGACCTGGAGACGGTGCAGATCGGGCTTACCCTGTTCGTCGCCCTGTTGATCGAGGTCGGATCCGGCTTCGGCATGTATGTGGCGTTCGCCTACTGGCGTCCGAACCAGAGCCTGCACAGCCTCGGCCAGGAGCCGCTTCCGGCGCGCACGGTTGTGGAGCTGGAGCCGGTTCGCAAGGAGGACGAGAAGACGCCGGGGACGAAGGCCGACCCGATCTGGACCGCCGAGCCGGCAGCGCTCGCTCCGCCCAAGGCGGAGGCGGATCAGGCCGGCGAGGGCAGTCCGCCCGCGGTGCGCAAGTTCGGCGACAATGACAACCAGAGCGCCCGGCCGGCGATCATGCCGCCGAGCGATGTCGAGAAGTTCTATCAGGACTACGTGGACTCCGCCGATGAGGGCGACTGGATCGCTTCCATGCACCTCAACGAGGCCTATAAGCTCTGGTGCAAGAAGAATGACCGGCGGCCCCTGGCGATGCCGATCTTTACCGCCGAGTTCGACAAGCTCAAGGTTGTGAAGCACGGCATCGGCGGTGGCGTGAAGTACTTCGGCGTCGCCCTGAAGCCCGAGATCGAGCGCGAGCTGGAGCGCAAGGGGTCGCGCAAGCGCAAGGGTGTGCTGGGAACGGAGAGTGTCCTGGACCCGACTAAGCCCGCTGCCGCACCCGCCTCCGCCACGGCTGCCGTCGATAAGGCGGCGCACGAGGCGGAGACACTGAGGGCGGCGGCGGGCGAGATGCGCACCTCTGCCGAGAAGCCCCAGGCCGGGCGCGATGAGGCCAAGGCCGCATAGAAGGGGCCGCAGGGCATCACGCCACATCCATTCCTGAAGGGCCGCGCATGCGGCCCTTTTTCATGGGCTGGGATGCCATTCCGGGCACCGATAGCCCCGCCGGCGCTGCACCGTGTCCCGCCCTTGCAGGCCGCTGCGTTTCATCCATCAGCCCGGCACAGCCTGTGAGCGGCTGAAACCGTCGATCGCGGTCGCACACGCTGCCCCGCAGCCGCCACGCGAAATATTGACCCTCACAGGGCGAATCGACGCCGGGCCATTTGGCAGGCGTCATCGCCCGGTTCACAAGCCCGGCAGACCTCCGGGCGAACAGAGTAGATCGCGCACGATGTCGCGATGCCGACCTCGCCGATCAGGGCGGTGCAACGGTCGCCAGTGCACTTCATGCGTCCGAGATGGTGATCGACAAGCACGCGGGGGATGAGCTCGAGCTCGCTGTCGGACTCGGTCGTGAAGCGGGGCCAGTCGCGCGAATAGGAGCAGCAGGCCCCGCAGGTCTGGCAAAGGGAGACCGGTTCCTCTGGTTTTGCTGCATTGCTCTCGCTGCGTGTTGTCAAAACATCCACCTATTTCCCGCGGAGCGGCGTTTCCGCTTCAGCTGAGCTGTTGTCAGGCAGTTCTCGACCGGCGATGCGGTCGGTGCGGGGATGTTGATCACAACGGTGCGGAATCGTCAAAACGTCGCTGTTTGCCCCTCGTGTGGACCCACCGCGATGGCAGATCGATTGACATTGATGCCTGTAAGGCGCCCGCGGACCTTGCGGTGGCTGCGTTCAAAGCCTAATGCTCACCTCAGGACACACAGCTTCGACGAATGGGCGATTGAAATGGGAAAAGGACGAGACCGGGGGCCGAGGCGCCGCGGCTTCGATGATGACTTTTACGCCCCACCTCCTGGGCGAGACGAGCGTCCTCAGCGCTCCTCCCAGCGAGCACCGCGGGAGAACCCCGCTCCGAGCGGCCCCCCCATTGACTGCACCGTCAAGTGGTTCACTCCAGACAAGGGCTTCGGATTCGTCGAGCTGGCCGACGGCTCGGGCGACGCCTTTCTCCACGTTGCCGTGCTGCAGGCGGCGGGATACGACGCGGTCGAACCGGAGACGAGGCTCAGCGTCCAGGTCGGCCAGGGGCAAAAGGGCCGCCAAGTCACGGCGGTTCTTTCGGTCGACACGAGCACCGTTGGCTTGGCGCGTCCGTCCTCGCGACCCGCACCGCGTCCGTCGTCCGATCGCCGCGAGCGCCCTGACCCGTCGACCGCCGTCGAGGCGGAAGGCACCGTCAAGTGGTTCAATCCCGACAAGGGGTTTGGCTTCGTGGTTTGCGAGGATGGTGGAAAAGATGTGTTCCTGCACATCTCTGTCGTCGAACGGGCGGGGCTGCGGGGATTGAACGACGGGCAGCGGCTGGCCATGAAAGTGGTCAAGACGCAAAAGGGGCGAGAGGCCACTGAGATCAGCGTGCTCGATTAGTGCGATGATGAGAAGTCCGCTTCATCGGTTTGGCGAGGTGGCGAAGCGGACTTCTCGATCTGAATCGCACTAGCAATCATAATGTTGGCTAGTGTCCTTCAGATCGCGAAATTCGTTCCAACCTTGCGGCATGCTGTGACGAATTTCGCGATCGGGACACTGGCGGCGCCGATCCAGACTGAGGAGCGGCGGCGTGCTGACCATTGATCCGGGGCCGTCGCTGCCTCTCGTCGTCGACTTTCAGTCGCACCTCATGCCTGAGATCCACGAGGGCGAGATCGCGGTCCGGAATGCGCGCCGGCTGATCGAGATGGCGGCCCGCGCTTCCGGCAGGCGATCGCCCTGATCAGGTAGGAACTGGCCCGGGCATGGTCCTCGCCGGTGTCTGCGGCTGGGACGGCCGGCCCCGGGGGAAGAGCCGGCCGTCGCTGCGTGCCCAGCTGCGGTGAGGGAGCCGCCGGGCCCGCGATGCCTCGCGTTGTGGGGGGCGAGGGGGTACGCTGTATCGAATTTCGCGATCAGTATCCTACGCTCTTATGAACGCGAGCAGCCCGGCATTGACGAGATCAGCATGCGTCGTGCACATGCCGTGCGGCAGCTTCTCATAGATCTTGAGCCTGCTGCTCTTCAAGAGCTTCGCCGAGAGGGGGGCGGAGTCGGCGATGGGGACGATCTGATCGTCATCGCCGTGCATGACGAGTGTGGGGACGCCGATGGTCTTCAGATCCTCGCTGAAGTCCGTTTCCGAGAACGCCTTGTTGCCGTCGTACTGCGCCTTGGCGCCACCGGACATGGCCTGACGCCACCAGTTCCAAATGACAGCCTGCGAAGGCTCGGCGCCCGGACGGTTGTAGCCGTAGAACGGGCCACTCGCGAGATCGACGTAGAACCTCGACCTGTTCGCGGCGAGCGCCTTGCGCAGGCCGTCGAACACCTCGATGGCCAGGCCGCCGGGATTGGCCGCCGTCTTCAGCATCAGCGGCGGAACGGCACCGATCAGCACCAGCTTGGCGACGCGCCCATTGCCGTGCCGCGCCACATAGCGCGTGGCCTCGCCGCCGCCGGTCGAGTGGCCGATGTGAACGGAATTGCGCAGGTCGAGGTGCTCGACGACGGCGCTGGCATCGGCTGCGTAGTGATCCATGTCGTGGCCGCCGCTCACCTGGCTCGAGCGGCCGTGACCGCGGCGGTCGTGGGCGATGACCCGGTATCCCTTGCCGAGAAAGTAGAGCATCTGGTTATCCCAGTCGTCCGAGCTCAGGGGCCAGCCGTGGTGGAAGACGATCGGCTGGGCAGTCTTTGGCCCCCAATCCTTGTAGAAAATGCGGACGCCATCCTTGGTGGTAACGGTGCTCATGGATTGCTCCTCGGGGTGGAGTGCGATCGAATGTCGGTCTTCTCGCCAGCCTGCGCGGCGAAGCGCGGCAAGGCGTGCGGCCAATAAATGCCGGCTTTTCTGCCCCTCCGGTATCGTGCGTGAGCCTGGGTTGTCCTCGCCAAACCGTCGGGCGACCTGTCTCTTGGGGTAGGGCCTTCGCAGTAGCAGGGCCGATGCCGCCGAACCGTCAGGGAACCGTGACCTTGTCCGCGAGCATGTCCGACGCCTGAGGCTCCCGGTTGGTTTCCAGCCTTACGGCGGGTGAACGCGAGGAGCTACCGCCCGGAAACGATAGCCTGCTCAACAAGCCGCTGATCGCAAGGCTCGGTATCAGCGAGAAGACGTTTCAAAGGGAACGGAGCAAGAGCATGCCGAAGATGGCGGGAGGGGCGCTCGTCGATCTGGCGCGGATGGCGGAGAAGCTCCAGTGGCTGCATCCATTCAAGACACGCGGGAAGCACCCCAACGCTTTCTGCAACGCGCATCAACCCCGTTTCACCACCCGCCGCGGCTTGCCGCCCGAGCCCGTAGATCCGAACCCGCCGGCGCCGCGCCCGGTGGCAGAGGCGCTGCCTGCCTCCACCAGGCTCACCCGCTCACAGCGCGCCACCACCAGCTGCGCGACACGCTCGCCGCGCCCGACCTTGAACGACGCCTCGCCCAGGTTGACGAGCAGCACCTGCACCTCGCCGCGGTAGTCGCCGTCGATGGTACCGGGGCTGTTCAGCACCGTGATCCCGTGCTTCAGCGCCAGCCCCGAGCGCGGCCGCACCTGCGCTTCGAAGCCGGCCGGCAGCTCCAGGATGAGGCCCGTGGGGATCAGCGCGCGCTTGCCGGGCCGCAGCACAATCGGCTTCTCCACCGCGGCCACCAGATCGAGGCCCGCGGCACCGGCGGACTGATACGCCGGCAGGTCCAGGCCCGCGGCATGCGGCAGACGCACCACCTTGACGCGCCGGCCGCGGGCGCCGGCTTGGCGAACGGTGCTCATGCCGTCGCGGTGTATTCAGCGAGCCACTGCGCCGCGCGCTCCAGGAGCCGCCGCGCCACCTCGGTCTTGTCCATTTCCGGCCAGCTCTCGACGCCTTCCTCCGTCACCAGGTGCACACTGTTGCGGTCGCCGCCCATGATGCCCGTGGCGGGCGAGACGTCATTGGCAACGATCCAGTTGGCGCCTTTGGCTATGCGCTTGCCCTTGGCGCTCTCGATGACGTTCTCGGTCTCGGCGGCAAAGCCGATCACCAGCGGCGGCCGCTTGCCGACCGGGGCCTGGCCGATGGTCTTGAGGATGTCGGGGTTCTCGATCAGCTCCAGTCGCGGCGGCTCGTTGCCCCGCTTCTTGAGCTTCTGCTCGGCGGCGGTTGCGATGCGCCAGTCGGCAACGGCCGCCGCAAAGATACCGACATCGGCCGGCAGCGCTGCACGCACCGCCTCCAGCATCTGCTGCGCCGTCTCGACCCTGTCCACCGCGACGCCTGCGGGCAGCGCCCCTGAGACCGGCCCGGTGACGAGCGTGACGCGAGCGCCGAGCCTCGCCGCCTCGGCGGCAATCGCCGCCCCCTGCTTGCCGGAGGAGCGGTTGGCAATGTAGCGCACCGGATCGATCGGCTCGTGCGTCGGACCGCTGGTCACCAGCACATGACGTCCGGAAAGCGGGCCGGCGGCGCCGTCCCTTGCGCCGGAGGGCATGAGCAGACCCTCGATCGCCTCGATCAGCTGCGGCACCTCGGCGAGCCGGCCCGCGCCGGCCTCGCCGCGTTCTGCCATCTCGCCGGTCTCCGGGCCGACAAAGTGGATGCCGTCACCCTGCAGCAGCGCAACATTGCGCCGGGTCGCCGGGCTCGCCCACATGTGCGGGTTCATGGCCGGCGCCACCAGGACCGGCTTGTCGGTGGCGAGCAGGACCGCGGTCGCCAGGTCGTCCGCGTGCCCGCCTGCCATCCTG
>DASURA010000409.1:0-24241 GCA_036280295.1 Hyphomicrobiaceae bacterium | reverse complement strand
GTCCTGCCAGCGTGACGTCGCCCATTGCCATTCGCAAACCGCCTTTTCCGACGCCGCCTTTCGGGCGCGATATTCTCCACCAAGCGCCGCAAAGGCGGACTCGAGCCGGGCAAGGGTTTCCATGCGGGTCTCCGTCGTCGTTGCGACCGGCTGGCCGCTCGCTGAAGCGACAGCCCAGGGCGTTCAGGGGGACGGCATTGGTCTGCACACCCCTAGCATCTGTGCGGCGGCTTGGGCCAGCGCCGGCACTGCATACGCCTCACCTGGCGCCAGGGGGGCGGAAGCCCATGAGGTCATGGAGCAGCACTCTGAGCCCCGACCAAAAGTGGCCTTCTGAGGCGTGCGTCGCCTTCTATCGTGTCGTGCCTTGCATCCCGCGCCCTCTATCGGCAATACCAAGGAATGCCCACCGCGACCGACACCACCCCCGTCCATCACCGCCTCGCCGAGCGGCTGCGCAAGACGCTGCAGGGCGATGTCCTGTTCGACCGCTTCAGCCGCGGACGGTACGCCACAGACGCGTCGCACTACCAGATCGAGCCGGTGGGCGTGGTGGTGCCGAAGAATGACGACGACGTGCGCGAGGCGCTCAGGATCGGCCGCGAGGAGGGGGTGGCGCTGCTGCCGCGCGGCGGCGGCACCTCGCAGTCGGGCCAGACGGTGGGGCGCGCCTTGGTGCTCGACTTCAGCAAGCACCTGAAGCGGATCGTGGCGGTCGATGCCGAGTCGCGGACCTGCACGGTCGAGCCGGGCATCGTCCTCGACGATCTGAACCGGCAGCTCAAGCCGAGCGGGCTGTGGTTCCCGGTCGATGTCTCCACCGCGTCACGCGCCACCATCGGTGGCATGACGGGCAACAACTCCTGCGGCACCCGGTCGATCCGCTACGGCATCATGCGCGACAATGTCATCGCCATCGATGCCATCCTGGCGGATGGGAGCGAGGCGAAATTCGGAGAAGTGGGGCACAACCTCGGCGAACCCCCTCTCCCCGCATTTCGCGGGCAGAGGGATGGGGTGGGGGGCAGCGGCACACTCCAACGTGAGCACTCGGAGCCGCCCCTCACCATAACCCTCTCCCCCCAAGCCGGGAGAGGGGATCCCCACGCGCTCTTCCGCGACCTCATGGCCTTCGGTCAGCGCGAGGAGGCGTATATCGCGCATGCCTTTCCGGAGGTATCGCGGCGCGTCGGCGGGTATCTGATCGATGCGCTGTTGCCGGGCCAAAGGCCGGTCAACCTGGCGACGCTGTTGTGCGGCTCGGAGGGGACGCTGGCCGTCTCGCGTCGCATCCAGCTGAAGCTGTCGCCGCTGCCCAGGAACAAGGCGCTCGGCATCTGCCACTTCGCCGCCTTCCGCAAGGCGATGGAGGCAGCGCAGCACATCGTCAAGCTTGGGCCGGTAGCGGTGGAGGTGGTGGACCGCACGCTGATCGAGCTCGCCCGCGACATCGCCATGTTCCGGCCGGTGATGGAAACGTATGTGCAAGGGCGGCCGGATGCGCTGCTGCTGGTGGAGTTCGCCGAGGACGAGCAGGCGGAAAACCTCACCCGGCTGGACCGGCTCGACGAGCTGATGGGCGATCTCGGCCACCCCCACAGCGTGGTGAAGGTGCCGGATGCTGCCGGCCAGAAGGCGGTGTGGGAGGTGCGCGCCTCGGGTCTCAACATCATGATGTCGATGAAGTCGGAGGGAAAGCCGGTCTCCTTCATCGAGGACTGCGCGGTGCCGCTGGAGCACCTGGCCGACTATACGGAGCGGCTCACCCAGGTGTTCGAGCGGCACGGCACGCGCGGCACGTTCTACGCGCACGCCTCGGTGGGGTGCCTGCACGTGCGGCCGGTGCTCAACCTCAAGTTGGAGAAGGATGCGCGCACCATGCGCAAGATCGCCGAGGAGGCGTTCGCCATGGTGGCCGAGTACAAGGGCTCCCACTCCGGCGAGCACGGCGACGGCCTGGTCCGCTCCGAATTTCACGCGCGCATGTACGGGCCGAGGACGGTGCGCCTGTTCGAGGAGGTGAAGGACCGCTTCGATCCCGCCGGCGTGCTGAACCCCGGCAAGATCGTGCGCGCCTCGCGCATGGACGACCGCACGCTGTTCCGCTTCAAGCCGGACTATCGCGTGCCGGAGATCCAGACGGCACTCGACTGGTCGGGCTACATCGGCGCCGGCGGCGGCTTCCAGGGCGCCGTTGAGATGTGCAACAACAACGGCGAGTGCCGCAAGCAGGCCGCCGGCGTGATGTGCCCGTCGTTCCGCGTCACCGGGAACGAGCGCGATGTGACGCGCGGGCGCGCCAACACCTTGCGGCTCGCCATCTCCGGTCAGCTCGGCCCCGGCGCGCTCGCCTCGGACGAGATGCTGGAGGCGGTGAAGCTGTGCGTCTCGTGCAAGGGCTGCCGGCGCGAGTGCCCGACCGGCGTCGACATGGCCAAGATGAAGATCGAGGTGCTGGCTGCCGCCAATCGGCGCCGCCGGCTGCCGCTGCGTGACCGGCTGGTGGCCTACCTGCCCCGCTACGCGCCCTACGCGGCGCGCCTAGCACCGCTGATGAACCTGCGCGACAGGGTGCCGGGGATGGCGTGGCTGTCGGAGCTGGTGGCGGGCTTCTCGGCCAAGCGGCCGCTGCCGCGGTGGAATGCACGGCCGTTCGTGAGTCGCCAGCGCCCCCCCTCTCCCCGCTCGCCGGGAGAAGGGGGACGCGAGGTGGCCCTGCTTGCGGATACCTTCAATCGCTACTTCGAGCCTGACATCCTGCATGCGGCCGTCGATGTGCTGGGCCGCCTTGGCTATCACGTCACCGAGCTCGGTGCGCCGGGCGGCGGTCGCCCGCTCTGCTGCGGGCGCACGTTCCTTGCCGCAGGGCTGGTGGAGCAGGCGCGCGCCGAGGCGCGCCGCCTGCTGGCGGCGGCCTTGCCGCTGGCTCAGCGTGGCGTGCCGATCGTCGGGCTGGAGCCGTCCTGCCTGTTGACGCTGCGCGACGAGCTGATCTCCATGTTGCCTGGCGCCGAGGCCACGCAGGTAGCCGGGCGGGCCGTGCTGTTTGAGGAACTGCTGGCCGAGGCGGCCGCGGCGGGTCGCATCCCGCCGTCCATCGCCACGTCGCACGATAAGGTTGTTTTGCATGGCCATTGCCACCAGAAGGCGTTCGGCGCCATGGACGCGGTGCGGAGCACGCTGGCGCTGGTGGAAGGGCTTGACGTCGAGACGGTAGAGTCGAGCTGCTGTGGCATGGCCGGCGCTTTTGGCTATGCGGCGGAGACCTATGATGTTTCCCTGGCGATGGGAGAGCTGTCGCTGCTGCCGGCGGTGCGCAGTGCTGCAGCCGAGGCGGTGATTGCCGCTGACGGCTTCTCCTGCCGGCATCAGATCGAGCACGGCAGCGGCCGGCGCGCCCGGCACGTCGCGCAGATCCTGCGGGACAGCATGGGTGTCGGCAACGATAATACGGCGAAGGCTTGATTGTCGCAGGCCGGTCCCAACCCGTAATTTCTGGGACTAATGTCCACTACCGGAACTGTGGACGCTAAAGCGCTCTGCGGGTTAGGTTCGGCGTCGGCTTGCCGGACCCACTACGCATGCTCTGCAAAGCGCGGGCGATGTCGCGTCTTAAGCCTTCGATCACGAGGGAGGATCTATGTCGCAAATGCCGGAGGCTCGCGCCAGCGGGCCGATCAAGTCGCAGCTCGATCTTGGCGGCGGGCTGTTCCTGCTTGGGATTGCGGCGCTCGGGCTTGCAGGCGGGTTCAACCTTCCCACAGGCACGCTGTCCGGCATCGGCTCCGGCCTGGTGCCGCGGGTGGTCTCCATAATGATCGCCGGCTTCGGCGTCCTGCTGATCGTGCACGCGTTCTTGTACGAGGACAATCAGCTCGAAAAGTGGCATCTGCGCGGACCGGTGTTTGTGCTGGGCGCAGTGCTGCTGTTCGCGCTGGTCATCCGCGGCTCGGATCTGGAGATCGGCGGATTCCTCGGGATTCCGTTGCTGGCATCCATCCGCATCCCAGCGCTTGGGCTGATCGTCGCCGGGCCGCTTTCCGTGATCGTCTCCTCGCTCGCTGCCGAGGATACCAACTTCAAGGAGATCACGATATTCGCGGTGGTGATGACGCTGCTCTCCGGCCTCCTGTTCAAGGAGATTCTCAACCTGCCGATACCCTGGGATCCGATGGGGATCATCCCGGGGCCGGTTGACGCTGCCTATGGCGGGATCAAGTGGACGCTCGACCACGCGGTCAGCACCATCGTGGGCCTGTTCACGCGTTAGGGGGATGGCGGTCGTGTTCGATGCTTTGTCTGGCTTTACCGGCGACCTCGTCGGCAATCTCGCGCTCGGATTGGACGTTGCCTTGTCGCTGCGCAACGTCGCGCTTTGCTTCGTTGGCTGCCTGATCGGCAGCCTGGTCGGCGTTCTGCCCGGCGTGGGGCCGCTGGCTACCATCACCATGCTGCTGCCGATCACCTTCGGGATCGATCCGGTCGGCGCGCTGATCATGCTGGCCGGCATCTACTACGGGGCGCAGTACGGCGGCTCGACCACCGCCATCCTGGTCAACATCCCCGGCGAGGTCACGTCCGTGGTGACCACGCTCGATGGCCACCAGATGGCCAAGCAGGGCCGCGCCGGTGCGGCGCTCGGCATCGCGGCCATCGGCTCGTTCTTCGCCGGCTGTTTCTCCACCGTGGTCATTGCCGCACTGGCGGCGCCGCTGACGGCGATGGCGCTGAAGTTCGGCCCGGCGGATTATTTCTCGCTCATGGTGATGGGCCTGATGTTCGCCGTCGTCCTGGCGCGTGGATCAGTGCCCAAGGCGCTTGCGATCATCCTGGTGGGCATTCTCATGTCTACTGTCGGCACCGACCTGGAGACCGGTGAGGAACGCCTGACATTCGGCTGGACTGAGGTGTCCGACGGCCTCGACGTGGCGGTGATCGCCATGGGCATCTTCGGGTTCGGCGAGATCCTGCGCAACCTTGAAAGCACCCAGACGCGCGACGTGGTGCACGGAAAGATCGGCAAGCTCTTGCCCTCGGTCGATGACTTCAGGCAATCGGCGAAGCCGATCGGGCGCGGCACGCTGCTGGGAGCATTCCTCGGCATTCTGCCTGGCAACGGCGCGATACTGGGGCCGTTCGCGTCCTACACCTTGGAGAAGAAGCTCGCCAAGGACCCCTCGCGCTTCGGCCGCGGTGCCATCGAAGGCGTGGCGGGGCCGGAGTCGGCCAACAACGCCGGCGCGCAGACGGCGTTCATTCCGCTCCTGACGCTGGGCATCCCGCCCAACGCCGTGATGGCGCTGATGGTGGGGGCCATGACCATCCACGGCATCGTGCCGGGACCGCAGATCATGACCAAGCAGCCCAACCTGTTCTGGGGCATGATCGCGTCGATGTGGATCGGCAACCTGATGCTGCTGATCATCAACCTGCCGCTGATCGGCCTGTGGGTGCGCCTGCTCAAGGTGCCATACCGGTTGATGTTTCCTGCCATCGTGCTGCTGTGCTGCATCGGCATCTACTCGGTGAACAACGATCCGCTGCAGGTGGTCATGACCGCCGGCTTCGGCCTGTTCGGCTACGCGCTCTATAAATTCGGCCTGGAGCCGGCGCCGCTGATGCTGGGCTTCGTGCTGGGGCGGCTGATGGAGGAGAAGCTGCGCCAGGCGCTGGTGATCTCGCGCGGGCACTTCACCACCTTCGTCGATTGCCCGATCTGGAGTGGCCAGTGCACACACCCGATCAGCACGGGGCTCCTGATCCTGTCGGCGGTCATCCTGATCATCGCGGTTCTGCCGTCCATTCGCCAGAGCCGCGACGTGGTGTTCCAGGACGCGGATTGAGGTGTGTCGATTGAGACCCTGCGGGGCGAGCGGGGTCAGACCCCTCGCCGCCCGCCGTGGCCTGATCCGGGCGCCTTGCTGACGCGTCTGGCCCTGCCACCTACCGTCCGGCAAACCTGGGCCGGCGCCGCGCGTTCACGGCGTCGACGCCTTCCTTGAAGTCCGCCGTCTCCCGCAGCTGCGTCTGCTTGGCGAGCTCGACGTCCGTGGCGGCACGCACGCGCTCGGCCAAGCCGGCGCGCAGGGTGGCGCGGGTCTCGACGATGCCGAGCGGCGCGTTTTCGGCGATCTCGGCGGCGAGCCTCTGCGCCGCCGCACGCACCTCGCCCTGCGGCACCAGCACGTCGGCAAGGCCCATCCGCACCGCCTCCTCGCCGCCGATGCGGCGGCTCGTGTAGAACATCAGTGCGGCCTTGGACGGCCCGATCAGCGCCGGCAGCGTGTGCGTCAGGCCGAAGCCGGGATGGAAGCCGAGGCGAGTGAAGTTGGCGCTGAACCTCGCCTCCGGGCAGGTGACGCGCAGGTCCGGTACCAGGGCGAGACCGAGCCCGCCGCCGACCGCGGCGCCGTGGATGGCGCCGACCATCGGCTTTGCAGTGCGGAACAGGCGCACGGCCTCGACGTAGAGGTGCCCGGCGTCGCCGTCGGCAGATGTCTTCACCAGCACGTCCCGGATGTCGGCGCCGTCGCCGAGCCTGGCGCCGGCGCAGAACGCCGTGCCCTGAGCGGCCAGCACGATGGCGCGGCAGGCCGGGTCGGCATCCAGCGCCTCGCAGGCATCGGCGATGGCGCGGAGCAGGTCGATGTCGAAGAAGTTGTGCGGCGGCCGCCTGAGCTCGACGGTCGCCACCATGGTGCCGGCGTCCAGCTCGACGCCGATGTCGTTGTATTGCGCCATTGCTGCGGGGCTCGCCCCCTCCCGTGTTCGATCCTCGGCTCCGGAGGCCGTATGGAAACGGCGCGCCCGCCCTTTGATGCTACAACTCGATTGTCATGAAGATGCTGTTCGGATCGTGACGATAGTTGCTGAACGGCGGGCAGGCGACAAACCCGAAGCGCGCATAGAGCGCCCGCGCCGAGCCAAAGGCCGCCATTGAGCCGGTCTCCAGGCTGAGCCGGCGGTAGCCGCGAGCGCGTGCCTCATCGGCTATGTGGCGAAGCAGCGCGAGACCGACGCCGCGGCCGCGATGGCGTGCGGCCGTATGCATCGACTTGACCTCCCCGTAGGCCGGGTCGAGCTTCTTGAGTGCGGCGCAGCCCAGCAGCTCGATGCCGTCCCAAGCGCTCCAGAACGTAAGGCCGGCAGAGCGCAGTGCATTCAGGTCGAGCACGTGCGTGCTTTCGGGCGGAGATGCGGCCCTGCAGAACGCCACATGGCTCGCGAGCAGCCGGGCGATCTCCTGCCCGCGCAGATCATCGATCCGTATCTGCATCGTCCGTTCTATCCGAGCTGCCGCCGGCTGGCCGGGATGCGGCTGGCCAGCACCTTGTCGATGCGGCGGCCGTCAAGGTCGACCACCTCGAAGCGCCAGCCGTGCGCCTCCATGAACTCGCCGACGCTCGGCAGGCGGCGCAGCTCGGCGAGGATGAAGCCCGCCAGCGTCTGGTAGTCGCGCTTCTCTGGCAGAGTGAAGCCCAGCTGCTCGGCCATCTCGTCGGCCGGCATGGCGCCTGCCAGCAGCCATGAGCCGTCGTCGCGCTGGGTGGCGTGCGGCTCCTCCTCCGCCTCCAGGTCCGACTTGAACACGCCGGCGATCGCCGCCAGCACGTCGGCCGGGGTGACGATGCCTTCGAAGTGTCCGTACTCGTCGTGGATGAGCGCCATCGGCACCTGGGCGTCGCGCAGCGTCTCCAGCACGTCGAGTGCATCCATCGTGTCGGGAATGATCGGTGCCTGACGCAGGTGCGCGCGGACATTGAGCGGCGCACCCGATACCATGGCGACCAGCAGCTCGGGAGCGCGCACCACGCCGATCAGATCATCCGCCGATCCGTCGCCCACCGGCAGGCGGGTGTGCGGGCTCTTCAGCAGCCTTTGCTTGACCTCCTCGGCGTCCGCGTTGACATCGATCCAGTCGACCTCGGTGCGCGGCGTCATCAGCCCACGTACAGGGCGGTCTCCCAGCCGCAGCACCCCGGAGATGAGCAGGCGCTCTCCCGATTCCAGCACGCCGGCGCCCTCAGCCTCGGCGATCAGCCCCCTGATCTCCTCCTCCGTCACGGTGCTCTTGAGCGGCTGGCGCTGGCCGAGCAGCCAGAACACCGCCCGGGTGGAGACATCGAGCAGCCAGACCGCCGGGGCGGCGATGCGCGACAGCGTCGTCATCAGCGGCGCGACGACGCAGGCGATCTGCTCGGCATGGCGCAGCGCGAGGTTTTTCGGCACCAGCTCGCCGACGATCAGCGAGAGATAGGTGATCAGCGAGAAGACTCCAATATAGGCCAGCGTCTCAGCCGCGGAGGCGGGCACGCCCTTGTGGACAAGGTATTGTGCGAGATCGTCGGTGAGGTTGGCGCCCGAATAGGCGCCGGCGATCAGGCCCACCGCCGTGATGCCGATCTGGACGGTGGAGAGGAGGCGCCCCGGGTCAGCCGCCAGCACCAACGCCGCCTGTGCGCCTTTCCGGCCCTCGGCGGCGAGCGCAGTAAGACGCGAGCGGCGCGCCGAGACGACCGCCAGCTCGGAAAGCGCAAACAGCCCGTTCAACAGGACGAGAAGCAGGACAATGATGATTTCGAGCACTGGACCCATAGGGCCGGCTCGTCGGTTCGCCGGTCCTCCTTCTGCTGTTGGCGCGCCAGGGAAACAGAGTTGCCCGGCGCGGTCAACACGCGTCGACGCCCGCATCGGCATGCGGGCTTCATGTGCCGGGTTTCGGGGTTTGCCCTCGGGTTCCAGGCTTTGGCGGCAGGGTCTTGAGGTAGGCAGCCATGGCCTTCAGGTCGCCATCGGCCAGCTTGCCGGTATTGCTCACCACATCTGCCATGCCGGAGCCGACGGAATCGGAGTCGGGCGTGAGGCCGGTCTTGAGCAGATAGGCGATGTCCTCAGCGGACCAGCTGGCCACACCGTCCGGATGTGGCGTGATGTTCGGTATCCAGCCTTTGCCGTCGGGATTCGGGCCGCCTGCAAAGCGTGTGGCGGCGATGATGCCGCCCAGCCAGTCGCGCGGGCTGTGGCACTCTGCGCAATGGCCTGGGCCTTCGACAAGGTAGGCGCCACGATTGAGCTCTGCACTCCTGGCCGGATCGGGCGTGAACGGCTTGCCGTCGAGATAGAGCCGTTGCCACAGGCCGACGCCACGGCGCACATTGAAGGGGAACGACAGCTGGTGCGGCTCGGATGGGCGGGCCTCGGCAGGCAGCGTCCTCAGGTAGGCGAAGAGGTCGCGCACATCGTCGATGGCCATGCGCTGGTAGGAGGTATAGGGGAACGCCGGGTAGAGCGGCTCGCCGTTGCGGCCGATGCCGCGCAACATGGCGTTGACGAACGCCGCCTCGCTCCAGGCACCGATGCCGTGCGTCGGATCGGGGGAGATGTTTGGCACCTTGAAGGTACCGAACGGGGTGGTCAGTGCCAGGCCGCCGCCGAGCCGCGTCTGGCTCTTCTGCTTGGGCGTGGCATGGCAGGAGGCACAGCCGCCGATGTGGAACATGGTCTCGCCGTTGGCGAGATCGGCGGTGCGGGCAGGCAGCGGCCCGGTCACGGCCGGCACCGGGCGGGTGAGGGCGTAGAAGCCGGCCGCCGCGGCCAGTGCCAGGCCGGCAAGCGCGGCGATGATGGTTCGAGGTCGCATATCGCGGGCAGCCCCTCGCTGCTATCGCGGTCAGACCCCTCGCCGGCAGTCTGGCGGATGAAAGCCAACGCCTTGGCGAGGGGTCTGACCCCGACGGATCTCCACCTTACCTCACCGCTTCTTCGGCGCGCGGAAGTCCTTGTGACAGCCGCCGCAATAGTCGACCACGTTGGGCCAAGCCGTCTTGAAGGTTGCCTCGTCCTTGATCGATTCCGAGGCCGCCTTGGCGTCCTTGGCCAGGCCGTCGAACCAATCGAGGTACTCCTTCGTGTTGGTCCAGATCTTCGGCAGGGCGCGGGTGTCGCCGCCGGTCTTGGACTCCTCCGGCCACAGCGTCTTGAGCTTGGTCGCGTTCTCCTGCAACGTCTTGAGTGACGCCTGCACCTTCGGCAGGTCGAACGGGGCCTGGCCCTTGTGCATGGCCTGAGGCCCTTTGACCGCCTCCTGATTGGCCTTCATCAAATCCTGGCGCTGCTTGATGGCGTCGGTGCCCTGCGCGAGCGCCACGCCGATGCCAAGCGCAACAAATGCAACTCCGGTTGCGACACGAAGCATGCGATCTCTCCCGAAACGGACCGGTGAAAGGGCGCTCGAAAGTCCCCTTTGCGCAGGGATCTTTGCCCGATCCTTATTGCCTCCCCATACGCAATTGGCGACCATACCGGCACTCCGGGGCCGGTAAAAGCGGCAAGCGTCACACTTTATTTTGAGCGGCCGTGCATTTGCTGCAGCCCGGCACAGAGACGTATGCGGACTGACCCCAAGCGCCGAGGACTGCCGGCTCAGCGCCGATAGGGCGACGTCAGATGTTGGGCCTGCAGGCAGTTGCGGTGTCCCGCCTCCAGGCATGCCCGCAGCTGCGAGGTCCTCTGCAGGTTGGCCATGAGCCAGCTGCCAGCCGTCACAATGGCGATGATCACGAGAAACGCCGCCAGGTTCTGCCGCATGCGCAGGCGATCCTCCTCCTCGTCGTCGGCGATCCGCGAGGGCGCAATGATGCGAACGGGGGATAGCGCCGACGGCGGCTCGATGCGCCGTGGCGCCCGTAGTCGCGCACGGGCGCGCTCAAGCGGGATGACGTTCATTGGGCTGCCGGGCAGCTGGAACTCTCGCAACCTTGCCAGATACCCCCTTGCCGCTCAAGCCGGGACCGAAGGTGTAGGATGGATCGACCGGGATGGATGCGCCAGGGTCGAAGGTCCGGGACGGATGGGCCGGGTCGGACGGGACCGGGAAGGGTGGCTGTCACGGCCGGCACCGATTATGTCCTTCTTGACCGGCATCGTAAGATTATCGTTTGCGGCACTTGGCTGTCCGGGGACGCGACTGCGCCGCAGGCAGAAATGACGAGGCATCACATGCACCCAACCCAGCACGGCGCCAGCCGGTGGCGGGGGCTGCGAGCGATCAAAGCCCGGGTGCGGGCACGGCGCGCCAAGCTGGACCTCGCCGCCTCGACGGCCGCCGAGCAGGTGGAGGACAGGACCCTGTGGCTGCCGGATGGGCGCCGGCTGGGGTTTCGCATCTATGGCGATCCGCACGGGCTGCCGGTCCTGTTCCTGCACGGCACGCCCGGCTCGCGCCTGAAATTCACCATCGCGCATGAAGGCGGACAGCGGCTCGGGCTCGCCATCATCGCGCCTGACCGCTGGGGCTATGGTCTCACCGATGCGCCCCGCACACCGTCCCTGGCCGCCTTTGCCGAGGATATGGCGGTGCTGATGGACCGGCTGGGTGAACGGCTCTTTGCCGTGGGCGGCATCTCGGGCGGCGGCCCTTTTGCAGCGGCCGTGGCCGCGGGGCTGCCGGCACGGGTAAGCGCGCTTGCCCTGGTCAGTCCTGTGGGGCCGATCGTCGATGCCGGCCTCGGACCGTCGCTGCCGCTCCTGCATCGGCTGTGCTTCACCGTGCTGCCACGACGCCCGCGCACGGTTGCCACCGCCATGCGCGCGTTCCGCTGGAGCCTGAGGCATACGCCTCGCCTCGCCGGGCACCTGACGACCTGGCGCGCGGCCGGTCCGGACAAACGGCTGATCCGCCGGCCCGAGGTCGGATGGCGCATACTCGGCAGCTTCAGCGAGGGGCTGCGCCCCGGCACCGCCGGTCCGAATGTCGACCTCTCCATCTTTTCGCGGCCGTGGAATGTCGACCTGGCGGCGGTCAGGGCGCCGGCGCGGCTGTGGATCGGCACCAGGGATACCAACGTACCGATTGCTGCCGCGCGCGCCTTGGCGGACCGCGTTCCGACCTGCACTCTGATCGAGTTGCCGGACGCCGGGCATCTTTGGGTGTCTGTGCACCATGCCGATGTGCTGGCATGGATCGCGGCCGCGCTGGGCCTGAGCAGAGCGGGTTAGTGGAGCGCGGAGTGGTCTGATGGCGGCTACAGGCGGATTACGGGCTGCGCCCGAATCCGCCCTTCGGCCTACGGCCCACGAGCGTTACGCCTCCGCCGTCAGCGCGTGCCGGCGTGCTGGCGTACGGCGGCCGACGAGACCGAGCAGCAGGCCGAGCCAATCAGTGCCGGCCACTGCCGTGCTACGGGTGAGGATGGCTTTGCCTGGTTGCCACCCGGCGGCCTCCGCCTGGTTGGCAGCCTGCTCGGCGATCTCGCCCTCGATGCGAAAATCCTCGAAGGCCTCCTCGTAAGAGACCATCGCGAATCCGGCTGCATGTGCAGCGCTGTTCAGCCTTTCGATTCCCATCACGCACCAACCCACTCACCCCAGCCTCGGTTCCAAGCGGTCACCGGGGCGTTGGTCCTTTTGATGTCGGTCAACTGCAGTAGTGTCGCATAGCGGCAGTTTGCAGGGCAAGTGTGGCAATCTCTCGCCGAGGCGGCAAACATCTGAGCCGATTGGCGCAAGAATTCGTGACCAAAGCGTTCGCGGCGGCAGCAGCATTGCGGTCGCGGGGCCAACGAGTGCTGCTCGGATCTTGCCGCAACGCAGCCTTCCCTGCGGGCAGGCATCCCATTAATTCCGTCGGCGCACCGCCATCCGTTCCCCCTTGCACTTGACAGAATGTCGCGTCACGATGCTGCGACGCGCCCCTATGAAGCTCAGGCGCGGGGCGTGCGCGAGCTGGGCGCGGTCCTATGCCTGAGCGGAACCTTGAAGGAGGATCCCATGGGGCAAGCTAATGGCCCGACCGGCCGCAGCTCCCGCTGCATCGCACTGGTTGGGCCCTATCTCTCCGGAAAGACAACTCTCCTCGAAGCCATGCTCGCCCGCTGCGGTGCCATCTCGCGCCAAGGGGTGGTGGTGGAAAAGAGCACCGTCGGCGATGCCTCGCCCGAGGCGCGCGACCACGGCATGAGCGTCGAGCTCAACATCGCCGACGCCACCTTCCTCGACGACAGCTTCACCTTCATCGACTGCCCAGGCTCCATCGAGTTCCAGCATGAGGGCGCTCTCGCCGTCACGGCCTGCGATGCCGCCATCGTCGTGTGCGAGCCCGACCCGAAGCGGGTCGCAGCGCTGCAGCTGATCCTGAAGCAGCTGGAGGATCGCGGCATCCCGCGGTTTCTGTTCCTCAACAAGATCGACTCGTTCGATGCGCGCGTGCGCGACATTCTCCCCATGCTGCAGCCGGCAAGCTCCAAGCCTCTCGTCCTGCGCCAGGTGCCGATCTGGGAGAACGGTCACGCCTCGGGGTTCGTCGACCTGGCACTGGAGCGCGCTCACCTCTACCGCAAGCAGGCGAACGCCGAGGTGGTGGAGATGCCGGCCGGCATCAGGGAGCGCGAGATCGAGGCGCGCTTCCATATGCTGGAGCAGCTCGCCGACTACGACGACGAACTGATGGAGCAGCTGCTGGCGGATATGCAGCCGACCCGCGACAAGGTCTTCGCCGACCTCGTCAAGGACATGCAGGAGGGCCAGATCGTGCCGGTGCTGCTGGGCTCGGCCGAGAACGCCAACGGCATCCTGCGCCTGCTGAAGGCGATCCGCCACGAGGCGCCGTTCGTCGACCGCACCGCCCGGCGCCTCAAGCTGGAGAATGCCAAGTCGGCGGCGCAGGTGATCAAGACGATCTACACCCCGCACGGCGGCAAGATGAGCGTGGCGCGCGTGCTGGCCGGCGAGTTCGGCGAGGGTACCACCGTCCACGGCCCGCGTGCCGAGGAGCGCGCCGCCGCAGCGTTCTCGCTGCTCGGCCAGGAGGCGAGGAAGCGTGGCCCCGCCAAGGCCGGGGAGACGATCGCACTCGGCCGGCTGGAGCGGACGCTGTCCGGCGATACGCTGTCGGCGGATAAGGCCGGCGTCACGCAGGTCGTCGTGCCGGAGCCGCCGCAGCCGGTCTACGGCATTGCCATCGGCGTCAAGGACCGCAAGGACGAGGTGAAGCTCACCGGCGCTCTCTCCCGGCTGATGGAGGAGGACCCGTCGCTGCGGCTGGAGCACGCCAAGGACACCCACCAGATGGTGCTTTGGGGCCAGGGAGAGATGCACCTGCGCGTCACCTTGGAGCGGCTGAAGCGCAAGTATGGGGTCGACGTTGAATCGAAGGCGCGCCAGGTGCCCTACAAGGAGACCATCCGCAAGGCGGTGGAGCACGTGCGCGGCCGGCACAAGAAGCAGTCGGGCGGACACGGCCAGTTCGGCGACGTGGTGCTCGACATCAAGCCGCTGCCGCGGGGCAGCGGTTTCCAGTTCGCCGAGACCATCACCGGCGGCGTGGTGCCGAGGCAGTTCATCCCCTCGGTTGAGATCGGCGTGCAGGACTTCCTGCAGAAGGGGCCGCTCGGCGGCTTCCCTGTGGTCGACGTGGCGGTGACGCTGACGGACGGTTCCTACCACTCGGTCGATTCCTCCGACATGGCGTTCCGCCAGGCCGGCCGCATCGGCATGGCCGAGGGCCTGCCCAAGTGCAGCCCGGT
Source organism: Hyphomicrobiaceae bacterium (assembly GCA_036280295.1). Taxonomy (GTDB): domain Bacteria; phylum Pseudomonadota; class Alphaproteobacteria; order Rhizobiales; family Hyphomicrobiaceae; genus AWTP1-13. The sequence goes on along the minus strand of DASURA010000409.1, from coordinate 9,719 downwards.
GCTGCTGGAGCCGGTGATGGAGGTGGAGATTGCCGTGCCGAGCGAGGCGACGGCCCGCGTCAACGCCATGATCTCGCAGCGGCGCGGCCAGATCCTGGGCTTCGACGCGCGCGAGGGCTGGCCGGGCTGGGACGTGGTGCGGGCGCAGCTGCCGGAGTCGGAGATCACCGACCTGATCGTGGAGCTGCGTTCGGCCACCGCCGGTGTCGGCACCTACACGGCCAAATTCCACCACCTGGCTGAGCTCACCGGCAAGCTGGCGGACCACATCCTGGCAACGCACAAGGGCGCCGCGGCGTGATTTGGCGCCAACCGGATCCCCTCTCCCCGCTTGCGGGGAGAGGGTTGGGGTGAGTGCAGCCAAACGCACCGACGTCTGAGTTTAATCCTGCCCGTCACCCCGACCCTTTCCCCGCGCTGTTGGCGCACGCGAGGAGGTTGGCGAGGCCCGAGGAGAGGGGGAACCTATCCCAGCAGCGTCGCGGCGCCCTCGCTCTCGGCGAACTCGGCCGGAGCGCCTTCCCAGACGATACGGGCGTGCTCCAGCACATAGACGCGGTCGGCGTGCGGGAGGGCGAAGGTGACGTTCTGCTCGCCAAGGACCACGGTGATGGCGCTCGACTGGCGCAGCTTCTCCAGCGCCTTGGAGATCTGCTCCAGGATCACCGGTGCCAAACCAAGCGTGGGCTCGTCGAGGATCAGCAGGTCCGGCTTCATCATCAAAGCACGGGCGATGGAAAGCATCTGCTGCTCGCCGCCTGAGAGCGTGCCGGCGGCCTGACGCTGACGCAGCTTCAGGATCGGGAACAGCTCGAACAGCCATTCGAGCTGCTGCGCGCTCTCGGCCTTCGGCAGATGCTGGCCGCCCATGTCGAGGTTCTCGCGCACGGTCATGTCGCCGAACAGATCGCGCCCCTCGGGGCACTGGACGATGCCGCCGCGGGCGATGGCCGCAGCCGTCCTGCCGCGCAGGGCCTTGCCTTCGCGGCGGATCTCGCCGGTGTAGGGCAGCAGGCCGGAGATGGCGTTGAACAGCGTGGTCTTGCCGGCGCCGTTGAGGCCCACGACCGAGACGAACTCGCCGGCATGGACGTGGATGGACACGTCCTCCAGCGCCTGCGCCTTGCCGTACTGCACGCTGAGGCCCTTGACCTCCAGGAACGGCGTGGCGCCGTCCTTGAAGGAGGATTCCGGCCGCGCCGCGGTGGTGAGCTCGCCGCCCAGGTAGACGCGGCGCACCGTCTCGTCGCGCATCACCTCCTCGGCACTGCCCTCGGCGATGCGCTCGCCCACGTACATGGCGAGCACCCGGTCCACCAGGCGCGAGACGCTCTTGACGTTGTGGTCGACCAGCAGCACCGCATGGCCATCGCTGCGCAATTGGGCGATCAGCTCGGAGAATGCCGCGGTCTCCGTGGACGTGAGGCCGGCGAACGGCTCGTCCACCAGCACGACCTTGGGATTGCGGGCGATCGCCTTGGCGATCTCGATCTTGCGCAGATCGGCGAACGGCAGGGTGCCAGGCCGGCGGTCGAGCATGGCGCCGAGGCCCACCCGCTCGGCGATGGCGCGGGCCTTCGCGTCGGTCTCCGGGTCCGCGAAAAGCCGCGTCAGCTTGTCGGGCAGCAGCGCCAGCTTGATGTTCTCCAGCACGGTCTGGCGGTGCAGGGGGCGCGAGTGCTGGAACACCATGCCCACGCCCATGCGGGCGATGCGATGCGAGGGCAGGCCCGCCACCTCGACGCCGTCGATGCGCACCGAGCCGGTGTCGGGCCGCTCGATGCCCATGATCAGCTTCATCACGGTCGACTTGCCCGAGCCGTTCGGGCCGATGAGGCCCAGGATCTCGCCCGCGCGCACGTTGAACGCCATGTCCTTCACGGCGACGAGGCCGCCGAAGCGCTTGGTGAGGCCGGACACCTGCAGGGATGCGGCACCGGAACTGGCGGAGCCTGCGGCGGCTGGATTGGCGATGTCAGAGCTCACGAGCAATTACGACTCCCTGGAGCGCGTGAGGAGGCCGAAGAAGCCGCCGGGGAAGAACAGCACCACCATGAGCGCCATGGCGGAGACGATGAGCTTGGCGAGGTCGCCGAGAGGGCGCAGCAGCTCGCCCATGGCGATCAGGAAGATCGCACCCAGTGCAGCACCCAGGATGGTGCGCCTTCCACCCAGCACGGCAGCGACGATGACCTGCACGCCCACCGTCACGTCGATGAAGGTGCCGACCGAGATCGAGCTCATGTAGAAGGCCATCAGCGCCCCGGCGAGCCCGGAGAAGAACGCACTGATGATGAAGGCGAACAGCTTGTGCTTGGTGACGTTGAAGCCGAGCGCGCCGGCCTGCACCGGATCCTGGCCGCTCGCCTCGAGGATCAGCCCCACCGGCGAGCGCGAGAGCGCATAGAGGATGGCGCCGCTCGCGGCCATGAACCACAGCGCGAGCTGGTAGTTGGCGGCGGCATCGATGGTGATCACATCCGGCACCACGAGACCGATCTCGCCGCCGGTCAGGCCGGCGCTGACGACCACGAAGTTCTGCAGCATCAGCACGGCAACGAGCGTGGTGAGGCCGAAATAGGGGCCGCGCACGCGCAGCGCCGGCAGCGCCAGCACGACGCCGCCGACGACGGCGGCGGACGCACCGGCCACCAGGCACACCCAGATCGGCAGCTGGTAGAGGTTGTTGAGGATGCCGGCGGTATAGGCGCCGGTGCCGATCAGGAAGGTAGGGCCGAAGTTGACCTCGCCGGCAAAGCCGAACAGCAGGTCCCAGGCCATGGCGAACACGGCGAAGTAGAAGGCAATGGTGAGCAGCCCGAGGATATAGCCGTCGACCCACAGCGGCAGGAAGCCGAGGGCCACGACCACGACCAGGCTGATGAGCAGGGTGCGCAGGATCGGATGCTTGCTCATCTTCAGCGACGTCCCAGAAGGCCGCGCGGGCGCACGTACATCACCGCGACCAGCAGCAGCAGCGCGGGGATGGTGCGATAGGCCGGCGAGATAAGATAGGCGGTGATGGTCTCCAGGTACCCCACGACGTAGGCGGCGATCAGCGCCCCCGAGACGCTGCCCAGGCCGCCCAGCACCACGATCGAGAAGGCGCTCGCTGTCAGCGGGCCGACGCTGTAGGACGACACGCCGAGGAACATGCCAAGCAGCACGCCGGCGATGCCGACCAGGAGACCGTAGATCGCCCATACGGCGATGTAGACGGTGGTGAGCTCGATGCCGAGCAGGGTCACGCCGCGCGGGTTCATGGAGGCGGCGAGCAGCGCCTTGCCGGCGCGCGTGCGGTTCACCAGCAGCCACAGGAGGCCGATCACCAGCCAGCACACGACAGCGGTGAAGAGGCTGTTGGCAGGTGTGCGCACCCCCCAGATCCACACCACGCCAGCCACGATCGGCTGCACCGTCTTGGCATTGCTGGTGTAGAGCGAGGCGATCAGCTCCTGGACCATGATGCCCCACAGCAGCGTCGCGGTGAGGATGAAGATCTCCTTCTCCTCCTCGCGGATCTTGGTGGTCTGCTGCAGCGGCCGGACGACGGCGAAATAGGTGGCGAGAGAGGCAACGAAGCCGACCGCGATGCCAATGCCGGCGCCAACCCAGGGGCCGGCCTGCAGGTCGTTGCCGGCAGCCCAGGCCGCCACCACGGCGGCCACCATCAGCGCCCCATGCGACAGGTTGAGCACGCCGGACACGCCGAAGATGAGGGCGAAGCCGGTGGCACCCAGGGCATAGAGCGAGCTGATCGCAAAACCGTCGATCAGGATCTGCCAGAAGAGCATGCGGAAAGACTCGATTCGTGGATGCGTGGGGGCGGGTTAGCGCGAAGCGCCTAACCCGCCATTTTCTCGGCAGGAACGGCGGGTTACGGCCCTTCGGGCCTAACCCGCCCTACGATCAGTGGGCGCCGATCTTGATGAACTTCGGGAACTTGAGCTTGCCGTTGGCGGCTTCACCCGGCCACAGGTTGACCTGCTTGCCATCCTGCCATTGCAGCATCAGCCCGGTGATGAGGCCCTTGCCGATCTTGAGCGCATGCGGTGTCGGCGAATCCTTGCCGGTGAACTGGACGCGTCCGATGGTGCCCACGTAGTCGGTGGCCTCCAGCGCCTCGACCAGCTTGTCGGACTCCGTCGAGCCGGCGCGCTTGATGGCGTCGGCGATCATGTAGACCTCGTCGTAGGACGTGTAGCCGGCGTAGGACGGGAAGTTGCCGAACTTGGCCTTGAAGGCGTTGACGAACGGCAGCGTCTTCGGTGTCACCGCCACGTCGGGGCCGGACACGCCCTGGTAGAGCACGCCGTCGGTGGCGCCGTTGGTGTCGTTCCAGAAGCTGGAATTGGTCGCCTGCGAGGCGATGCCGAACATCGGGATCGGCACTTCCTGCTGCTTCCACTGCACGGTGGGCTGCACGCCGACGTGGGAGACGCCGGTGATCATCACGTCCGGCTTCAGGCCTTCGATCTTGTTGAAGATCGGCGTGAAGTCAGTGGTATCCGGCGAGAAGCGGATGTGGTCGAGCACCTTCAGCCCGATCTCCGGAAGGCACTTCTGGTAGGCAGCGTCAAGCGGCGTGGTCCAGGCTGCGTCCTCGCTGGTGATGACGGCAGTCTTCATCTTCAGGCCGTCGACCAGGATGTCCTTGGCGGCGAGGCAGACCAGCTTGGCCAGGCTCGACGAGGTCAGGTAGCCGTGGAAGGTGTACTTCTGGTTCTTGTAGTCTTTGCCGATGTTCTGGGTGATGACATCGGAGGCGGCGCCTGGGGTGATCATCACGGTCTTGAGGCGGCCGGTCCAGGGCTGCAGCGCCAGCACCACCTCGCTCACGTAGCTGGCGATCACCGCGTTGACCTTGTCCTGCTGGGCCGCGCGCTGGAAGGCGCGTACCGATTCGGCCGCCGAGGAGTGGTTGTCGTAGGTGATGATCTCGATCTTGCGGCCATTGACGCCGCCCTTGGCGTTGATCTCCTCCGCGGCGAGCTGGGCCGCCTGCGGGATCGACGAGCCGGCCACCGCCTGCACCTCGGCGATGACGCCGATCTTGATCGGCGCGGAGGACTGGGCGCTCGCTTTTGTCACCAGCGCCGTCGCGGCGAAGCCGGTGGCAACAACACCGGCCGCAACAAAGGTTGCCACCTTCGACACGGCCGCGCCGTGCCTGAGCCTTCTCGTCATGGACGTCTCCTTCCGAAACTTCGGCTTAAGCCTGTGAACCGCCGCTCGCTTGGCGACGTTGCCGGCGCCCGGACACTAACCCCAGCGCCGGCCAAGCGGTACATGCCTTAAGTAGGGGTTTGGTACGCGCCTCGTGCAAGGCGTTGCCGCGTGCGTTCTGGAAGGTCGAGGCCGACGCCGGTGAGATGGCCGAACAGCGCGTAGAGCCCGGCAACGTCGGCGGCGGGCAGCGGCGGCCGCAGGATCGAGGCAACATTGGCCTTGAGATGCTCGATGCTGCTGGTCCCGAACAGCACCACGTCGATGCCGGGCTCGTGGCGGGCGAAGCGGTAGGCTGCGTCGATCAGGTTCTCCGCCCCGGCCTCGTGAATTAGAAAGCCGAGCGGGTCTTTCGTCGCCGCCACCTCGGGCGGGAGCTGCCCCTCGGCCGCCAGTTGCGCGATCGTGTCGTCCAGCACGCCCGGCTGGCTGAAGATGTTGCGCACGGCGAACATGCACAGCGTGCCGACGCGATTGGCCTGGGTGCGCGCCAGCAGGCGATTGCGCGCGTTCTGGTTCATCATGTGGAAGGCGAGCATGAACACCTCCCACACCGGGTCCTCCACGGCGCGTTCCAGCATGACGTGCGCTGGGTCGCGAGGGGCCGTCTCGGAGATCGCGAGATGGCGGAGCTTGCCCTTCTCCTTCTCCCGAAGCAGCGCCGGCAAGATCGCGTTCATGGCATGGTCGTAGAGGTGGGGCCAGACCGCGTGCAGGTGGAAGATGTCGACGTGGTCGGTATCGAGCGCCTTCAGCGAGGCGTCGAGGTTGGCGACGACTGCGGCCGGCGGCAGCGGGTTGCTGGCGTCGAAATCCGAGATATGGCTCTTGGTGGAGATGACGACGGCGTCGCGCGGCCGACCCTTGATGGCCTTCCCGACGATGCCCTCGGTTCCATACACCTGCGCCGTGTCGATGAGGTTGACGCCAAGGTCCAGGGCCGCCTGCACCAGCGCGATCGACCGGGCCTCGCTCAGGCCCGCGCCCAGCCCGATGCGGCTGTTGCCACCGCACCCGAGCCCGGCAACGGAGACCTTGAGGCCAGTCTTGCCGAGCGTGGTGTATTGCATGCGTGTCTCCGGTTGGTGTCAGGCCACCAGGGTCTGACACCACGGCGAGGCGCGGCGGGCAAGTGCAATTCGGGCAAGTGCAAATGGTGTGAGACCCGGGGTCTTCCTGTCCGGCGCCGCTTCGGATAGTGCTTTGACGGACGGACGTTGCGAACGTTCGACCCGACAAGTGACCGCCGCAGGCGCCATGCCGATCAATCTCACATACGATCTACGGCTCCGCTTCGATCGAACCCTGGCGCGCCGTCTGGAGGCGGCGTGGCGGCAGATTGATCGTCTGAGCGAGTTGGCGATCAAGCCGACGTGTGTGGGATGGCTTTCACGCCAATCGCATGAAGCAGCTTCATCCGGCACCGCCTGGCGTACCGCATCGAGGCCCGCAGCGATCGCCAGCCGCGGAGATTGCCGGAAAACTCAGCCATTCGTGCCATTCAGCCACGCCAGCGCCGCCGGCCACAGCGTGTCGCGCATGCTGGGGCGGAAGAAGCCGTGGTGACCGATGCGCCTGGCGCGGGCATCGGCGCGGCGGATGTGCCAGATCGTGCGATCGGCGCTGCCCGTGAAACGGCGGGCCATGGCCTCGACGGCCGCCGGCGTGCCCCAGGTGTCGTCCTCGATCTGCGCGAAGCGGATCGGCGCATGGAAACGGGCGAAGTTGGCAATCTCCGGCAGATCGGTGTCGTCGAACAGGAAGCCCGGCTGCATGCACCAGCGGCGCCATTCCAGGAACGCCGGCCCCGGCATGTCCTCGCCGCCGATCAGCGGGCCGGGAAAATAGCCGCGTATCCGGATGATGAGCGGGGCGACGGCGCCCATGAGCACGCGGACGCGGTAGCGCTCCGGCACCGCCATGTGGCGCCAGTAGCCGCTGAGCGTGGCAATGCTGAGCTGGCGGGTGATCAGACGATTGTTGTGGGCGAGCCCGGTGGCGAAGCCGCCGAGGCTGTGGCCGACCCAGTGGAGCGGGCGAGCAGGGTGCTCGCGCGCGGCCCAGGCGATCACTCCCGCGGCGTCGAGGATGCACCAGTCGCGCATGCGCACCTGCGAGGCCCGCAGCGAGGCATCGGGGGACGCGGGGGGCGACGCGGGCCGCGAGCCGCCGGTCTCCCGGTAGTCGAAGGTGACGGTGGGCCGCCCGTTTTCGGCCAGGTAGGCCGCGATCCGCGCATAGTAGCGCCGGGCAATGCCGGTGCCACCGGCAATGACGGTCAGCGGCGCGTTGCCGGGTGCGCTGCCTGGCGGCAGGAATATGCTGGCCGCAAGCGGCCGCCCGTCCTCAGCCGGGATCCGGATCTTCTCACCGAGCCCCACACTGCCGGGCGCGGGGCTGGGGCGTCTCGCGTCGTCGAGCATGGGCAGGAGCCTCCGCGGCAGGCGCTTCGCCAGATTGACGTTAACGTCAACATACCGCAAAGCCCGACCCGGTGCCAGGACCCGTCGCCAGGACGTCGCAGACCAATTGTCCGTCGCCGATTGTCTATCAGGATGTGGCGCAACCGCCCGCTGTCGCCTATAAGGCGCCTTCAGAAGCCCGCGATGAGGGACCACCTTTTGCACACGGGGACTCCGAGCCGGAGTCCCGTGTCTTTTGCCGTTGGTGAGGAGGAGGCGAGCCATGCCTGCAACCTGGAAGCCGGACAGCTGGAGAGCCAAGCCCATCGTCCAGGTGCCGACCTATCCAGACGCCGCCGTGCTGGAGACGGTGGAGCGGGATCTGCGCAACTTTCCTCCGCTTGTTTTTGTAAGGGAAGTGCAGGCGCTCAAGGAGCAGCTGGCCCAGGTGGCGCTCGGCAACAGCTTCCTCCTGCAGGGCGGCGACTGCGCCGAGAGCTTCAAGGAGCATCAGACCGACTACATCCGCGATTACTTCCAGCTGTTCCTGCAGATGGCGCTGATCCTGGTGTTCGAGGGCAACCGGCATGTGGTGAAGGTGGGCCGCGTGGCCGGCCAGTTCGCCAAGCCGCGCTCGTCGGATGTCGAGAAGCGCGACGGCGTGGAGCTGCCGAGCTACCGCGGCGACATCATCAACGGCCCCGCGTTCACGGCAGATGCCCGGATCCCCGATCCGCGCCGGCAGCTTGAGGCCTATCGCCAGTCGGCGGCGACGCTCAATTTCCTGCGTGCCCTGCTGGACGGCGGCTATGCCTCGCTCGCCAACGCCCAGCGCTGGGAGCTGAAGTTCATGGCGGGGACGCCGGTCGAGGAGCGCTACGCCAAGCTGGCGGCCGACATCGCCCGAATGGTCGAGCTGAACCGGCTGCTCGGCATCACCGAGGGCAATACCCTGGAGATGCGCACCACCTCGTTCTACACCAGCCACGAGGCGCTGCTGCTCGGCTATGAGCAGGCGCTGACCCGGCGCGACGAGGCGATGGGCACCGGGCAATACGTGGCGACCTCGGGGCACCTCATCTGGATCGGCGACCGTACGCGCCAGCCTGACGGTGCGCATGTTGAGTTCTGCCGCGGCGTGGTGAACCCGATCGGCCTGAAGTGCGGGCCGGCGCTGCACCCCGATGAGCTGGTGCGGCTCATCGACATCCTGAACCCGAAGAACGAGCCCGGCCGGCTGACGCTGATCTGCCGCTTCGGCGCCGACAAAGTGGAGAAGCACCTCCCCGGCCTGATCCGCGCGGTACAGAAGGCGGGACAGACGGTGGTTTGGTCGTGCGATCCCATGCACGGCAACACCATCACCGTGGCGGGCTCGGGCCTCAAGACGCGGCCGCTCGACCGCATCCTGGCTGAGGTGGAGCAGTTCTTCGCCGTGCACCGCGCCGAGGGCACCTATCCGGGTGGCGTGCACATCGAGATGACCGGCCAGAACGTGACCGAGTGCATCGGCGGTGCGATTCGCATCTCCGAGGCCGACCTGGCGCGCCAGTACGACAGCGGCTGCGACCCGCGTCTCAACGCTGCTCAGTCGCTGGAGCTGGCGTTCCGCCTGGCCGAGCACCTGCGCAAGGACGCCAGCGGCGCCAGCGGGCGCGTCGCGGCGGAGTAGAGGCTGTAGGTGTTGGGTCCGATCGAAAGGGAGACGCGTGGCAGCCGTGCCTGTTGCCCACCGTTGCGTAGACGTTGTGCAGGGAAGCACATTGCCTTGCCGATCGCGCCGCGCTATGGAGTTCCCTTGAGCATGGAACAAAGTGCCAATCCGGCCAGGGGGACGTACGCGAACATGCGAACGGCTTGACTTGACGGTATCGGGGCATAGCTCAGCCTGGTAGAGCACCTGCTTTGGGAGCAGGGGGCCGGGGGTTCGAATCCCTCTGCCCCGACCACGCAGCGCACCGTCGTCCATGCGGCTCCCTGTGGGCTTCCGGGGACGTGGGCAGCGGAGTGTTGGGGGGCTGCGGGGCGGCGGCTCCGCACCCGGCGGTCACTGTCTTTGACGAGCAACCCCTGGACGAGCAACCCCTGGAC
>DASURA010000408.1:0-10429 GCA_036280295.1 Hyphomicrobiaceae bacterium | reverse complement strand
CTTGGCCGCCTCCTGGGCCAGCGACGGATCGGCCGCCAGCCCCGCTAGACCCGCCAGGATTGCCAGCCCGGCAACCCAGCGCAAACCACCAACTCTCATCGTCTATTGCCTCCAAGTGTGTGCGGCGACTTCTCTGGTCTTTGTCTTTGCTAGCGGGCGAGAGGTCAGATCGCGCTGTCGTCGGTTTCGCCCGTGCGGACGCGGACCGCGTGCTCGATGGCGGAGACGAAGATCTTGCCGTCGCCGATCTGCCCGGTTCTGGCCGTGCGGACGATGGCCTCCACGGCCTTGTCCAGGCTCCCCGACGGCACCACGACCTCGATCTTGACCTTGGGAAGGAAGCTCACCGCGTACTCGGCGCCGCGGTAGATTTCGGTGTGGCCCTTCTGCCGGCCATAGCCCTTGACCTCGGTTACGGTCATGCCCTGCAGGCCCAGATCGGTCAGCGCGGAGCGGACCTCCTCCAGCTTGAAGGGCTTGATGATGGCGGTCACCAGCTTCATGGTCTTGGTTTCCCCTGTGCTCTGGCGCTATTGCCCGCGTTTCGGGCAAGAACGGCTTTCCCTCCGACGCTTGCAAGCGGCGCCAGTGGGAACAGAGGCAAGACCCATGCCAGGTCGGAAAAATTTTTTATAAGCTATTGAATGTTAGCTAAAATCCCGAGAATGGAGGGCTGATAGCCAGTTCCTGGCTGATGCCTAGATACGGAGCAAAACCGGATTTTTGCTTATTTTCTAGGCGGGACGGCCGAAATGCGTTGCCGCATCAGGCCCTCTTGAGCTACCGACGCCACCAGCACCCCGTCGCGGGTATAGATGCTGCCGCGGCAGAAGCCGCGCGAACCGTGGCTGTTGGGGCTGTCCTGGGCATAGAGCAGCCAGTCGTCGGCACGGAAGGGGCGATGCAGCCACAGGGCATGATCCAGGCTGGCGAGCTGGATATCCTTGTCGAACATGAGCTTGCCATGGGCGATCAGCGCCGTATCCAGAAGCGAGAAATCCGAGGCATAGGCCAGCACGCACTGATGCAGGGGGAGATCGTCGGGCAGCGCCCCGGTCGCCCGCATCCAGATGTACTGCTCGGCCGGGCGCGGCTCGCGCGAGAAGTAGCGCGAGACATCGACCGGACGCATCTCGATCGGCCGCTCGCGCTCCCAATAGCTGCGCATGTTCTCCGGCAGGTGTGCGATCATCCTGGCCTTCAGCTCCTGCTCGGACGGGAGGTCCTCGGGCGCCGGCACCTGCGGCATGTTGCCCTGGTGATCGAAGCCGGCCTCGTTCTTCTGGAACGAGGCGCTCATGACGAAGATCGGGCGGCCGTGCTGGATTGCCGTCACCCGACGCGTCGAGAAGCTGCCGCCGTCGCGCACGCGCTCGACGCTGTAGATGATGGGCACCTTGGGGTCGCCGCCGATAAGGAAGTAGGCATGCAGCGAATTGGCTATGCGCTCGGGCTCCACCGTCCGCACCGCGGCCACCAGGGCCTGGCCCAGCACCTGGCCGCCGAACACGCGCTGCCAGGACTGCTGCGGGCTGCGGCCCCGGAACAGGTTATCCTCCAGCGTCTCCAGGTCCAGAATGGAGAGCAGGCGGTCGACGGCGCCTGCCGGGGTCGGTGCTGGCGAGGAGGACGGCGTGGACTGGGATGGGGGCATAGCTCGACCTGTGATGCAGCGCGATTTGAGATTCTGAGGCAGGGGACGCCGTGACATGAGTGCTGTCAAGCCGCCTGCGGAAGGCTGTCCAGGTGCCCAAGGCACCGATGCCGGTGCGGCGCCGGGGGCCTGCACAGAAGCCTGCGACGTAGCCATGGTGGGTGGCGGGCCAGTTGGCCTGGCGCTGGCGTGCGCGCTCGCCGACGGCCTGGGCACTGGTGCCCGCATTGCCGTGATCGACCGTGCGTTCGGCGGCACTGCCGTGCCTCCGACGCGTGACCCTCGGGCCTCGGCGCTGTCGGCCGGTTCCAAGCGGCTGCTCGACGTGATCGGCGTGTGGGAAGCGCTGGCGCCCCATGCGCAGCCGGTGGCGGCGGTGGACATCACCGATTCCTCGCTCGGCGATGCGTTCCGGCCGGTGCTCATCTCCTACGACAACAGCGTCGAGGCCGGCGAGCCCGCCACCTACATCCTGGAGAACGACCGGCTGCGGACGGCGCTGTCGGAGGCCGTGGCGCGGCGCGGCGGGACGATTGCCTGCATCGCCGGCGAGCTGGCGGGCTGGGAAGCACGCGACGGGTTCGGCCTTGTTCGCCTTGGCGACGGCCGTACCTTCAGCGCCTCGCTGGCTGTGGCGGCGGACGGGCGCAGCTCGGCCTTGCGCCGAGCGGCGGGGATCAGCGTCATAGACTGGCGGTACGGGCAGGTCGGCATCGTTGCCATGGTGCGCCACGAGAAGCCGCACCAGGCGCGCGCCGTGCAGCATTTCCTGCCCGCGGGGCCGTTCGCAATCCTGCCGCTGAGGGACGACGGCACAGGCCACCGCTCGTGCATTACCTGGACCGAGGAGGAAAGCTGGGGTCGGGCACTGGTGCAGCTCGACGATGCCGCCTTCCTGAAGGAGGTGGAGACGCGGTTCGGCTACCGGCTGGGGCGGATTGAGCTGGCCGGGTCGCGTGGGGCCTGGCCGCTGGGGTTGCACCTGGCCCGGGCACTGGTGGCTGACCGACTGGCACTGGCGGGCGACGCTGCGCATCTGGTGCATCCGATCGCCGGCCAGGGCCTGAACCTCGGTTTCAGGGATGTGGCGGCGCTGGCCGAGGTGGTGGTGGATGCCGCCAGGCTCGGGCTCGACATCGGCTCGGGCATCGTGCTGGAGCGCTATACGCGCTGGCGCCGCACCGATGCCACCATGTCGGCGGTGACCTTCGATGCCCTTAACCGGCTGTTCTCCAACGACTGGACGCTCATGCGCACCGCTCGCGATGCGGGACTCCGACTGGTCGACGGGATGCCGGGATTGAAGCAGTTCCTGGTTGCCGAGGCTGCCGGCCTCACCGGCGAGGTGCCGAGGCTGTTGCGGGGCGAGCCGGTGTAGGGCGCAATAAGCGGCAGCGCATTGCGCCGTTCGCCCGCGCGACATCCGCAACTGTCGGCCTCGGTGCAACGCGGCTACGCCTTCTTGCACCCTACGGTGGAGTCTACTCGGTGGACCAGGGGAACGGCACGAGGAAGCCGTTCTGGCCGCCGGCCTCGGCCCGGGTATGAGCCTCGGTGCGGGCATGCCCCTTGGCCTGCGCGGTGACGTGGCGGTGCCGCCGGTCTGGCGTCGCCCTGGCTTTGGAGGCGGCGGCCACGGCCACCTCGATGATCTGCACGGGCGCCTTCGGACGCAGATGCACGATCTTGATGCCCTTGGCCTTGAGCCGCTGCAGGAGCATCGGCACGGCGCGCGCGGTCGAGGCGTGGATGTCGTGCATCAGGATGATGCCCCGCCCTTTCGCCTGAAGCGAGCTCATCACCCGGCGGACCACGGTCGGCGGCTTGCGCGTGAGGTAGTCGAAGGAATCGATGTCGATGGCGATCTGGGCGATGCCCCGATCCTTGAGGTAGCTGACGCTGGTGCGGGTGCTGCTGAGGTAGGGATAGCGGAAGAACGGCGCGATCGGCGTGCCCGCTGCCTTCTCCACGGTGGCGAAGGCGGCCTCGATCTGCTCCCTCATGCGTTCCGGCGTGAGGCCGGCGAGGTTGGGATGCGACCAGGTGTGGGTGCCGACGGTGTGGCCGTGGGCGACCACCTCGCGCACCATCTGCGGGTAGGCCTTGGCCATTTGGCCGACCATGAAGAAGGTGGCCTTGGTGCACTCGGCCGCGAGCGCCTCCAGAATTGGTCGCGTGGTGGAAGGAACTGGACCGTCGTCGAAGGTCAGCACCACCTCGCCCGGCTGCAGGAGACTGGGGTTGCCGTGCGGCGTTCCGAGCCAGGGACCGCCTTGAGTATCGATCTCGACAGTGCGGGCGACGCCCAACGCGTCGGGGTTGGTGCACTCCTCAGCCTTGGCCGACAATGGTCCCGCTGCGAGCGCAGCACACAGCACGAGTGCCCGCAGTCCCCCGACGCCCCGCATCGCCATCTTCCCCCGAGAGCCGTTCTGCAAAAAGCCCGAGCGAGCCAACGTTGAGCGCCGCTCAAGCTTGCGCAACGCGCCGCTTCGCCGCAATGGCGGAATTGCCACGATGCGTAGCGATTGGGCGATTGATCTCGCAGCGCACACGTGGCCTGGTCGGGCGCTCGCAGCTTTGTCGCTTGGGGCTCGGCGAAATCAGGGTCGCCCACGGTTGACACGGGGCGAGCCGGCCTGTTGCGCCGCGCATCCCCTCATCTTCCTGCCCGGCTCCGACCCGGTGCCATCCAGTGCTCGCGGTCAGCGATCACGCGGCGCGCGGCCCGGCTTCAGCGTCCACCTCGACCGCATGGCGTCGTCCTGCGATCCGCAGCGCGGCCCTGCTGCTGAAGGTGCCTCATGTGCTACGACGGCGCGAAGGGCGAAGCCGGGAAACCGCGCTCACTAGCGTACGCACCGATCGGGGCGGCGAGTGCGCGGTGAGGAGGTGGGGTCAAGCAGAGCCCAGACCCCAACACACACTATGCGAGTACACTGCTGTTAAGCTGCTGGGTCTTTACTACCCGCTCGATCCAACCTGCGTGGCCATCACCGCACCCGGCGCGGGTTCATGTAGAGGTCGGCCTCCTGCTTCTCGATCTTCGGCTGGTAGCGGCCGGCCAGCACGTCGCGGGCGAGGCGGCGCAGGTGGCGCCGGCAGTCCGGGTTGAAGATGATCATTCCACTGAACAGCTTGAGCACCGTGAGCAGGCGCGGATTGGCATGATCGGGGTGCACCCGCCCGCGCCACCAGCCACCGATCGAGAACACCTTGCCATCGAGCCGGCCGACCGCCTCGTTGCGCTCGCTGTAGAGCGTGTAATCGCCGCCCAGATCGATAAGATCGCGCCTCAGCCGGTAGAAGCGCGGCTTGCCGCCCTCCATCAGGAAGAACGAGAAGTGCTCGGGCCCTAGCGGCCACTTGTTGGCGGATCGCTCCACGTAGACGACGTTGTCGGTGTCATTGGCATTGACGGAGAAGCAGGTGACCGGCAGCCCGCGCGAGCCCAGCGTCAGCTGCAGGCTGCGGCCGACCATGAGGTCCATGGTGGCGCGCCAGTTCAGGGTTTCGTTGAACAGCTTCATGACGAGGCGCTTGTCCATGCCGGCGCCCTTGCCCCACAGGTCCTCGCGATAGCCGAGCAGCCCGGTGCGCTCGCCGTTCTCGATCACCTCCGCGAAAATATCCATGTCGGAGGTGAACTGGCGCGACTTGGCCTTGTTGCGGCTGTGCTTGTAAATGCCGAACTCGACCGAGTTGAGATTGGTGATCCAGACATCGACGACGAACTCAGCCCAGTCCGCCCGCTTGCCGCGCTTTTTGCTAGCCTTGCCCGCGCGCGGCAGCGTGGTCGCGCTCTCCACCGTGACCGTGCCCGCACGCTCGACCACCTCCGCCTTGGCCTCACGCGCCGCCTCCGCCGCAGCCGCATTGGCGTCCATCGCCACCGACCTGCTTCCGTCCGCCATCGTCCGACCTCCCTAAGCGCCGAGACGCGAACCGGCGGCGCAAGTCGTCATCGCTCGAATCGATACCGGGAAGCCTAGCACCTGAGCGTGTGCCGGGGGTGCCCCGGCAGGCGCGCCGGGAAGGTCAAAACTGTGAAAACGAGACGCCTGCCACGCTCTCAAGCCGCATCCTGGGAATAGCGGGTACGCGTGGCGGGCCGGTAACCACGTCCTGCCATAGCCCTGTCCGAGGCGGTAACTCCTTGATTACCACGGCGGAACCGCCAGCTGGGGTTCAACGTTGGCCGTGCAAGACAGCCCAATTCTCAGGAGCACCCTGATGTCCACGCGTCAGCGCAGAGGCGAGGAAGGCGCGTCCCTACGCGGCTTCGCGCGCATGGAGCCCGACAAGCAGCGCGAGCTTGCGCGCAAGGGCGGCGCCAACGTCCCCAGCGAGAAGCGCAGCTTCTCGCAGAACCGGACGCTGGCCTCCGAGGCCGGTCGCAAGGGCGGTCGCCACGTCGCACCGCAATCGCGCTCGTTCTCGAAGAACCGCATGCTTGCCGCCGAGGCCGGCCGCAAGGGGGGACGAATGTCGCAGAAGCGCCGCGAGACCGCCACGCACGGCCCGACATCGCCATCGTCCTCGAGCGACAGGGTGCATTGACACCGTAGGGTGCAGCGAGCACAGCCGCGTTGCACCGAGGTGGGATGCTAGAGGTCGCACGCCGGCAATCGGTGCGATCGCCTCGCCTTATTGCACCGACGCCTCGCTCACATGTGCGAGGGCAGCCACAGCGCCAGGATCGGGAAGGCGATCAGCAGCAGCAACCGCAGCAGGTCGGTAATGATGAACGGCAGCACGCCGTAGAAGATGGTGGACATCTTCACATCCTCCACCACGCTCTTGATCACGAAAATGTTCATGCCAACCGGCGGGTGGATCAGCCCCAGCTCCGCCACCATCACCACGATGATGCCGAACCAGATCGGGTCGAAGCCCAGCTCCTTGATGACCGGGAAGACGATCGGCACCGTGAGGATGATCATGGCCAGCGCGTCCATCAACGTGCCGAGCACAAGGTACATGACCATGATCAGCGCCAGCACCCCGTAGCGGCCGATGCCGAGCCCGACCAGCGCCTCGGTCACCTTCTGCGGCACCTGGGTGATGGTGAGGAAGTAGCCGAACAGCAGCGCGCCGATCAGCACTGTGAACACGGCGGCCGTGGTGCGCGTCGCCTCCAGCAGCGACTGCAGGATCTCCTTGCCCCCGAGCCGGCGCCGCACGACGCCAATGATGAAGGCGCCGACCGCGCCCATGCCGGCCGCCTCGGTGGGCGTGAACAGCCCGCCGTAGATGCCGCCGATTACGAACAGGAACAGGAGCGCCGTCGCCCACACGTCACGCATGGCCGCGAACCGCTCCCTCCAGGGCGCGCGCTTGCCGGCCGGCAGGTAGTCCGGCCGCAGCCAGCCGATGATGGTGATGGTCACCATGTACATGCCGACGGCAATGAAGCCGGGAATGACCCCGGCGATGAACAGCTTGCCGATGTCCTGCTCGGAGATGATGCCATAGACCGCGAGCACAGTGGACGGCGGAATCATGATGCCGAGCGTGCCGCCGGCGGCGATCACCCCCGTGGCGAAGCTCTCGGGATAATTGTAGCGGCGCATTTCCGGGTAGGCGACGCGCGAGAAGGTGGCGGCGGTCGCCACCGACGAGCCGCAGATCGCCGAGAACCCGCCGCAGGCGGCAATAGTGGCAATGCCGAGGCCGCCGCGCAGGTGGCCGAGAAAGGAGTTGGCGGCGCGGAACAGCTCGCGGCTCATGCCGGACGTCGTGGCGAGCGAGCCCATCAGCAGGAACAGCGGCACCACCGCGAAGTTGAGGTCCGTCACCGAGCGCATGGTGGTATGGCCGACGATCTTCATGGCCGGCGTGCCGCCGGCGAGATAGCCAAAGCCGCCGACGCCGACGAGCCCCATCGCCATGCCCACCGGCACGCGCAGGATCATCAGCGTGAACAGCGCCACAAACCCGATAATGGCGACGAGGTCGGTGCTCATGCTCGTTGTCTCACTCGACCGCGCGCGTCACGTCGGCGGCGCGCTCCAGCGCCTCCGGGTTGAAGATCAACCGGTAGGTGCGCACGGCGATCAGCAGTACGGCTGCCGCGTCGCCGATCCACGCCACCGTAAAGAACGGCCACTGCGGGATGCGCAGCGAAAAGGTGGAGATGTTCGCCTGGTAGGTGCTCACCACCTTGTCGAACAGCGTGTAGGTCTGCACCGTGACGATGAAGAGCAGCATGAGCGTGGCGAACACATCTATGATGCGCTGGCCGCGCGGGCTGACATTGGCCCAGAGAAGATCCACCGTGATGTGGGTGCCGCGATAGGACGTGGCGGCGATGCCCCAGAAGATCAGGATGCCGAGCAGCATCATGCCGATGTCGTAGCTGTCGGGAATGTCGATGCCGAAGTAGCGCAGCGTCACGGTGAGAAACACCACAGCGGCAACGATGCCGATGAAGATCGCGGCAACCAGCTCGATGCCATCGATAAAGCGGTCCATCCAATTGCGCGACACGCAGACACTTCCCTTTGTGACAGGGGGCTGCCCCCTCGCCGGTAGTGACGGGGTCAGCCCCCTCGTCTGAACGGTGACATGAGAATGTCAGCGTTGCGGCGAGGGGTCTGCCCCCGGATTCCGCCCGGCTTCCCCTATAGCGCCTTGTACTTGGCGACGGCCGCCTTGAGCTCGGCGAGCGCTGCATCCGGATCGATGCCCTTCTTGCGCGCGGCATCGGCCCAGATCTTCACCACCGGCTCGGCGGCCTTCTTCCACTCGGCCAGCTGCTCGGGCGTGGGCTTGTAGACCTCGTGTCCCGGCAGAGCCGCCATCTTGGCAACGCCGCCAGCCTCAAATTCCGCCCAGGGGGTGGCGGCACGCAGCGCCCAGTCAGTGGTGCAGTGGTCGTCGATGGCCTTCTTCTGCATCGGCGACATGCCCTCGTAGACGCTCTTGTTGATGAGCCACGAGAACACCGTCACGTAGAGTGGCGCATTCATGTGGTACTTCGTGACCTTGTCGATGCCGAACAGGAAGTTCGAACCCCACGGGTTGGTGGCGGCATCCGCCACGCCTTTCTCCAGGATGTCGCGGATCTCGGGAGCGGACCCCTGCACGTTGATGCCGCCGAGCTGGTTCACGAGCGCGGCAACCATGGAGTGGGCCGGACGGATCTTCATGCCCTTGATGTCGGCAGGCACGACAATCTTCTTGGTGCGCGAATGAAACGATCCGTACTCATGCACGAAATTGAAGCAGTACTTCACGTCCTTCATTTCTTGCGCAGCGTATTTTCGATACCACGCGTCGGCCGCCTGCGAGCCGGCGCCGCCCTTGCTCATAATGAACGGCAGATTGACCGCATCGATGATCGGGAAGCGGCCAGGCTGATAGCCGGGGTTGATGAAGACCACGTCGGCGATGCCGTCGCGCACCATGTCGTAGTGATCGAAGGCCTTGCCGAGCTGCTGAGACGGGAACACCGTGAAGGTCACCGTGCCGTTGGTAGCCTTCTGGATCGACTTGCCCCACTCCTCCATGGACTTATGGATCGGGTGCGACGGCGGCACCCAGTGCGCGATCTTCAGGTGGACGGGCTTGTCCTGTGCCACGGCGGGCGCTACGGCCAAGATGGGCGTCAGCGCCAGCAAGGCGCAGAGCGAGCGCAACGATCGCATGCAGGTCTCCTCCCCTTTGCCTGTCTGGACGGTGCCCACGCAGCCGGCCGCCAGATCAGCGTCTCCCCCGCGAGCGTCCGCCGGCACGTGCCAACGATCAGAGGCTCGCTTATTGTTCGAGAATGCGAAACAGTAGATAAGTCAACCGTTTCCGGCTTGAAGCATTACGGCACACGACCAAGGCCGTCAAACTTGTAGGGTGCAATAAGCGAAGCGCATTGCACCGAGCCCGCGTGGAACACACCAGTTGGGGATCGGTTCAACGCGGCTGCGCCTTGCTGCACCCTACGTTATTGCTCAACGTTATTGCGCCGCGTTGTACTTGGCGAGCGATGCCTTGAGCTCGCCCAGCACCACGTCCGGATCCACGCCAGCCTTGCGGGCGCCGTCGGCCCACACCTTGGTGACCGGCGCCGCAGCCTTTTTCCATTCGGCGAGTTGCGCCTCGCTGATGGTATAGACCTCGCGGCCGCCGCTCTTGTCGGCCTGCAGCTTGGCGACGCCGGCGCGCTCGAAGTCGGCCCATGGTGCGGCCACGCGCAGCGCCCATTCCGTGGTGCAGTGGTCGTCGATCGCCTTCTTCTGCATCGGCGACATGTTCTCGTAGACTCCCTTGTTCATCACCCAGGCGAACACGGTGGTATAGAGCGGCGTGTTCATATGGTACTTCGTCACCTTGTCGATGCCGAACAGCGGGATCGAGCCCCACGGGAAGGTGACGGCATCGGCCACGCCCTTCTCGATGATATCGCGCACCTCGGGTGCGGACGACTGCACGTTGATGCCGCCCAGCAGCGTGACGAACGCGGCCATGGTCGCGTGCGCGGGGCGGATTTTCATGCCCTTGATGTCGCCAGGCACCATGATCTTCTTGGTGCGTGAGTGGAACGATCCGTAGTCATGCACGAAGCCGAGACAGAACTTCACGTCCTTCATCTCTTGGGCGGCGTACTTGCGGTACCAGACATCGAACGCCTGCGAGCCACCCTTGGCGTTGGTCATCAGGAACGGCAGGTTGCCGGCATCGATGATCGGAAAGCGGCCTGGCTGATAGCCGGGATTGATGTAGGTGACATCGGCGATGCCGTCGCGCGCCATGTCGTAGTGGTCGAACGCCTTGCCCAGC
>DASURA010000407.1:0-5076 GCA_036280295.1 Hyphomicrobiaceae bacterium | reverse complement strand
CGCCAAGCGCCTCGAACGCGCATATGGTGCGGGCCTCTATATCGGCCATCGCCTCGGTCTGCTTGAGGCGGCGATAGGAGGCGAAATCGAGTCCGCGCGGGTCGGTAATGGTTGGGATACGGACGCCCCGCTCCTCCGGCGGCAGCGCCGCCAGAGCTTCCAGCCACGCCACCCCGGCCTCGCCCAGGCTCTCCGTATCACCCATGATGTGTGCCTGGCTGACCGGCACGAGATCGGGAGCATCGAACAGCCCGCCTACCGCAATTTGATGCTGCAGGGCCCACTGCCGGGCACTGCCGGCCTCGCCTGCCAGCATCGCCCGCTCCTCGTCCGTCAGCCGCATGCCGTTGCCCCTGCTGGCCTCGCGGAGTGCGGCGACCTCACTTCGCCCCCTTCGCCGAAGCCGCCGCGGCAAGAGCCTTCTTCAGCACCGGAGTGATGCGGGCGACCTCGCTCTCGACCAGCCGCTGCAGGCCGGCCGGGCCACGATCCTCGGCCTTGGGCGCCGTGCTGCCGAGCTCGACGTAGCGCTTCTTGATGGCCGGATCGTCAAGCGCCTTGCTGAGCGCGTCCGCCAGCTTGGCGACGATCGGAGCCGGGGTGCCCTTGGGCGCGACCATGGCATTCCAGGCGCTGAAGATGAAGTCGATGCCGGCCTCCTTGGTGGTGGGCACGTCGGGCAGGCTCTCAAGCCGCTCGGGCGCCGCCACCGCATAGGCCTTGATGGTGCCGGCCTTGATCTGCGGGATCACGTTGAGCGACTGGTCGACCATGTAGTCGATCTGCCCTCCCACGAGATCCGTCAGCGCGGGCGCCGTGCCTCGATAGGCCACCAGCCCCGGCGTGAAGCCGAACTTGGAGTTGAAAACCGTGCCGGAGACATACGAGATCGAGCCGACGCCGGCATGGCCATAGCTCAGCTTCGTGTGGTTGGCCTTGAGATAGGCGATGAATGCCTGCAGGCCCTTGGCTGCCGTGCTCTTCTTGGCAACGATTGTCTGCGGCGTGAAGTTGACGATGCCGATCTGGGCGAAGCTCTTGGCCGGGTCGTATCTGAGATCAGGATAAAGCGCCGGCGCCGCCGATTGCGTGCCCATGTTGCCGACGGCGATGGTGTACCCGTCCGGCGCGGCGTGGGCCGCCCGCGTCATGCCGGTGGTGCCGCCGGCGCCCCCGACGTTCTCCACGACAAACTGCTGTCCCAGCGTGCGCGACATGTGCTCGCCCACCAGGCGGGTCACAACGTCGGTCGGCCCGCCGGCAGCAAACGGAACGATCACGGTGATCGGCTTGCTGGGATAGGCATCCTCGGCCAGCGCCGGCCCGGCGATGCCGAGCAGGATGCCGTGGGCGACAACCGAGAGCATCCCTGCTGCCGCCACTGCCAGAACCTTGTTTCGCATCCCTCGGCTCCCAAGAAGTAACTGCGCAGACCTGTGGCCCCGCTTCCCCATGTGCCGTCCACATGCATTCAGATCACGGCGACGGCCGGCTATTCTGTCATCTTGGTATGCTGGGAAATGCCAAGTCAATGCCGATCGACACATCGGCCGTCCATTCGCAGAGGGAGCCTTGCCGCCTGCTCGCGCATGGCGCCGGGAGATCGTCCTAAGCGGGGTGCGAATAGCGAATTGCTGTGCTCGCATCTCTTCCCAATTCGCAATCCGATATTTTTCTCCGCCATGCCTGTCGCAGCTTGATCATCGTGCGGCAGCCGGCATTGCCGTGATCGCGATGTTGGCCACGGCGTCCGACGGGCCGACGGCGCAGCTAGCGCGATGATCGAGAAGTCCACACCATCGGGGCGATCAGGTGGAGAAGCAGACTTCTCGATCTGAATCGCACTAGCAATCAATATGCTGGCTAGTGTCCTTCAGATCGCGAAATTCGTTCCAACCTTGCGGCACGCTGAGACGAATTTCGCGATCAGGACACTAGCGCGGGCAACCGTTGCCGCTCTCGGCTGCCTGGATTGCCTTTACATTATAGTCCTCGATCGTCGAAAGCCGCGGATTGTCGACCGTGCCGCTGGTGCCAAACGCCTGCCGTCCCTTGGCGGTCCTGAAGCGATAGCCGTTGCGTGCGTAGATGGTATTGCGCATGTACCAAAGCGCGTCGCAGTCGAGGCCTGCAATCTCGGCCCGCGAGAGCTGCCTGATGGCGAGCGCGTCGGCGAGGCTGTCGCGATCCTGCGGCCGGGCGGAAGGTGCCGGCGTCGTCAGGGCGGCCTTGCGCGTCGCTTCCTCCACCTCCTTCAGCCGTGCGCGGGCATAGGCTGCCTCCGCGCTCGCACCGTGCCGCTCGATAAACACGTTCAGCTCGACGGCGCTGCTCTTGTCCAGGTGCTGCCACTCGCGAGCGGCCGCGCTCACGACCGGGGCGCCGGCCGGCACAATCGACTGCGGCGGCATCTGCGCCAGCGGCTGGCCTGCGGCCCCGCCCGGCACCAGGGCGATTTCCGCACCGCCCAGCGAGCCATAGGTAAAGGGCTCCTGCTTGCCTTTCGTACTCTTGAGCACCTCGTCGCGTACCCGGCGCAGCGCCAGCTGCACGTCGAGGCCCGGCGTGGTCAGATGTTTGAGAAGCGCTCTGGTATAGGGGCTGTTGCTGCCCTGCCCGTCCTCTGCCGTCGACCCGGCTTTGGCGGCGAATCCGATCAGGGTGTCGGAGCTCGGCTCCACCTGCGCCAGCCCGCGGCCGATCGAGCGCTTGCCGACGCTTCGCCGCATGGAGCGGGTGAACGGATTGTCGCGGCAGGCGTCGAGGATAATGAGCCGCAGCCGCTTGGCCGGCTCGATCAGCTCGGCGACGCGCTCCAGGGCCACGGCCTCGTCCTTCACGTCGATGTCACGCTCCAGCGCCGCATCGACGGGGATCAGATAGTTGCTGCCGTCCATCTCCATGCCGTGCCCGGCGTAGAACACCACGGCAATGTCGGCATCGCGCACCTGCTCGGAGAAATCGCGCAAGGCACCCAGCATGGCGACCCGGGTGAGATCGCGCCTCACCTCAACGACGGCGAAGCCGGCGCGGCGCAGCAGGGCCTCGACCGCGGCCGCATCGCGTCCAGGGTTGGGGAGCTGACTGACCCTCTGGTAGGCGCCGTTGCCGATCACCAGCGCCACGCGTTTTTCCGCCTGGGCTGCGCCGGCCTGCAGCAGGCTCACCAATGTACAGCAGGCGGCAACAATGACACCGACAGCAATTCGCATAGTATGGTCCTCCCGAAGCGGGAGCATTATAGCCGCGGGCGTGACGCACGCCTATTGCGTGATGCCCCGAGGCATGTCTGCGGATTGCGTCGTCCAGACCGGCCTTCGCCGATGCAGGCAAGTTACCGGGATGGCTCATCGGGACAAGACTCATGGTTGCAGTGAAGGGCTATCAGGCCGACGCGTTTCTGAAGGCAGTCGATCGTGTGCCGTCTGCGGTGCTGCTGTATGGCATGGATGCCGGGCTGATCGCCGAGCGGGCGGCGAGCCTGGCGAAGCGGCTGGCGCAGGCGCACAACGGCGAGGTGCTGCGGCTCGACGACGCCGACCTGGAGGATGATCCGCACCGCCTGGGTGTAGAGTTGCTGACGCTGCCGATGTTCGGCGGCCGCAAGATCATACGCGCCGCTACCGGCCGGCGCATTACCGCTGCCACCCTGAAACCGATCGTCGAGGTCGGGAAGCTTGAGGGCTACCTGATCGTCGAGGCCGGGCATCTGCGCAAGGGCGAGGCTCTCCTCACTCTGTTCGAAACGGCCGCCGGTGCCGCCGCCATCCCGTGCTTCCCAGACGAAGCGCGCGATCTGGAGAGCGTGGTGGGCGAGGTGCTGGGTACCGCCAGGATGCAGATCTCGCCGGAGGCCAGGAAGCTGCTGCTGGCCCGGCTTGGCGCCGACCGCGCTTTGTCGCGAGCGGAGGTGGAGAAGCTCGTCCTCTACGCGCACAGCAGGCCACGCATCGAGGAGGCCGACGTGGAGGCGGCGGTGGGCGACGCCGCGGAGACCGCCCTCGACCGGGTGACGATGGCCGCCGCCGCGGGGCGGGCCGGCGAGGCGGTCAGGGAATGCGAACGCTGTGTCACCGGCGGCGAGAGCGCGCAGAGCGTGATCCTGGCGCTGCAGCGCCATTTTCTGCGCTTGCACCGGCTGCGCAGCGGGCTTGACGAGGGCCGCTCGCTGGACGAGCTGATGCGCGCGCTGAAGCCGCAGGTCAGCTACCGGCAGAAGACCGCCATCGAGCAGCAGGTACGGGCGTGGTCTCCGGCCCGGCTCAATGCAGCCCTGGCCCTGATCGGCGACACCGCCAAGGCCGCCCGCCTCAGCAGCGCGCTGGAGGAGACATTGGCGGAGAGGCTGCTCATGGAGCTTGGCGCGATGGCCCGGCCTAAGTCCTGACCCACGAGCCAAGGAACCGTTTCCAGCCCCAGGTCCCGTCGCCAGCAGCCGTCGCCGCCGGCCCGGTCGGCGGAGTGACGATCGGCTGCGTCGGCAGCCACATATCGAAGAAGCGCCGCTCGCAGTCCTCGATGTTGCGGCCCGAGATCGACCCCAGTGTCGACCAGCCGCCGCGCCCCAGCGACCAGCGCCGCAGGGTATCCGCCTCGAAACCGGCCAGCAGGCTGATGGTCAACGCAGCAAGCGTGGTCCAGCCAGCGTTGAGCCCGGTGCTTTCTCTGATCAGCTCGAGGACGCCGCCGGCAGCGAGATAGGCGAGGAGCGGCCACCATAGCCGGTGCACCAGCAGCCAGATGGGAGTGAACAGTGCCGCGCTCCAGGAGAAGCCATCACACACGAACGCCAGACCTTCGGCTCGGTCGATGCGGTCGGCCGGAGGGCTGGGCGGCTCGTGCACGGTGCAGGTGATCATGTGCGCTCGCCTGGTCGGCACTGCCTGTTGAGGACGGTCCCTTTTTAGCCGCGTGCCAGTCGGAAGGCGAGCGGAATTGCCCGGTCAGCTCTCAGCGCGTGGCGCGGCGCGGCGGCTGGCCTTCGGCACGGCCGTTCTTGGCGCGCCACTTGGGGCCAGGCCCGCGCATGTAATGCTTCTCGGGGCGATACGACGACTCGCCGATCAGCTTGCGCCA
>DASURA010000406.1:0-14475 GCA_036280295.1 Hyphomicrobiaceae bacterium | reverse complement strand
AATGCTCCGTACGGGTATCGGGGGCGAGGTTGCATCCTCGAAAAGGAGAGTACAGATGATAAGGTGGGTTTTGGCGGCCGGCCTGCTTGCCGCCGTGATTGTGCCGTCGGCGACGGCAGCCGATCTCGACGATGGCGGGATTCCTCCGCCGCCCTGGCGCGGTGGCGCTTACGGGAACTCGCCACTGCCCCCGCCGCCGGCCTATCACGACGACGACGACGATGACGACGACTATGGCCGTGGGCCGCCTTCGCGCTATTCCGACGTGCCGCCGCCGCGCTACGCTGGCCCGGTTCCGGGCGCCTGCGTCCGCAGCGAGGAGGTGCGGGATCGGCTGACCAGCCATGGCTGGCGCAATTTCCACGACGGCCGGCCCGTAAGCTCGACGGTGGTGCTGATGCGTGCCCGTCGGCCCAACGGCCGCCTGTATGAGCTGCGCCTCGACCGCTGCAACGGTGACATTCTCGCACTGCGGCCGCTGGAGCTCCGGCCCTACCGGGCCTATGCCTACCGGCAGCCGCGGGGCACCTGGGGATGGAGTCCGGAGCCTGGCACGCGTGGCTATCGCAACTCCGATGCCTATCGCGGTCCCTACGCCGGCAACGGCCAGCGCGCCGATCGCGATGATGACTGGCAGGATGGGCGGCCGTACGCCTACAGCGCGCCGCGGCGCCTCCACGACGACGATTAGCCCACAGCCGCCGGCGTCTCTCGAAGAGCCTGTTCACATGATGTTGGGCTAGGCTGGTGCGATGATCGAGAAGTCCGCTGCATTGCGGGCAGCTAGGTGATGAAGCGGAGTTCTCGATCTCGATCGCACCAGCAATCATATGTTGGCTAATGTCCTTCGGATCACGAAATTCGGTGCCAACCCCGCAGCCCGCTGGAACGCATTTCGCGATCAGGACACTCGCTATAGTCTGCCGGCAACGCGATTGGCGTTGCCGGCAGGCTGTGCCAGCAGCGGCCAGCAGTGGTCACGAGAGAAGAGAGACGGGCGATGGAACTGATCGCGCTGGCCAAAAACCCGGTCCCCAGCGGTGCTCAGTCCGGCTATTTCAAAGGACACGACGGCACGCGCCTGCGTTTCGCGCGCTGGCGGCCCACGCGCGGGCCGGAGCGCGGCACGGTCTGCCTGTTCCAGGGACGCGGCGAGCCGATCGAAAAATACTTCGAGGTGGTGGCCGACCTGCGGCGCCGAGGCTTCTCTGTGGCGACGCTCGATTGGCGCGGCCAGGGTGGCTCGGAGCGGCTCACGTTCAATGCCCGAAAGGGGCACGTCCGCTCATTCGCCGATTATGACCGCGATCTTGCCGCCTTCATGACGGAGATCGTGCTGCCGGATTGCCAGCCGCCCTTCATCGCGCTGGCGCATTCCATGGGCGGCAACATCCTGCTGCGCAACGCCATCAGATCGGACTCCTGGTTCGACCGCATGGTGCTGTCGGCGCCGATGATTTCCATCTCGCCTACTCAGCTGCGCTATCCGCCACCGCTTCCGCGCGTCTACACAGAGATCATGTGCGCCGTGTGGCTCGGACGCATGTACGTGCCCGGCGGCAGTGACATCGCCGCGGAGATCGAGCCGTTCGAGGGCAACTGCCTCACCTCCGACCCGGAGCGCTACGCCCGCAACCGAATGATCGTCGAGGCGGCGCCGCAGCTGGCCGTCGGCGCACCCACCATCAAGTGGCTGCGATCGGCGTTGCGCTCGATTGCCACGCTCACCGAGCGAGACTTTCCCTCGCAGATCAAGGTGCCGCTGCTGCTGTTCGCCGCCGGCATGGACAGCGTCGTATCGACGACGCACATTGAGGAGCTTGGGCTGCGCCTCAAGCTTGGCGCCGCCGTGCTGATCCCGCAGTCGCGGCACGAGATCCTGCAGGAGACGGACGAGGTGCGCAAAGACTTCTGGGCGGCCTTCGACTCGTATCTCGGCGTCGACGCGCCGGCCGCCTAGCGGTTCCGTAGGGTGCAATAAGCGGAGCGCATTGCACCGACACGCACAATCGATCGCGAGGATAGCCGGGTGCAATGCCCTTCAATGGCTATAACATTCTTGCCTGGCCTCTTCGGCTTATTGCACCCGCTGTCTACCTACCGTCGCACCGGGCGATATACGCCCGTGATCGGATCGTACTCCAGCCGCCCCATGTCCTTCGCCAGGGAGCGGGCGGCCGCGCGACGAATGTCGTCCTCGGCCCGCCTGACCTCGGCGACCACCATGCGTGCAGGACGCCATAGCCAGCGGTAGCCTGCGTAGATACCGGCCCCGACGAGCGCCAAGACAATCAGCTGTGGCACCACCTACCTCCTTGCGGGCCCTTACCCCGCGCAGCAGTCTGCCTGACCTTAGAGGCCAAAACGCGACCAAAGTGCGCGCGCCTCGATGGCTGAAACAAGATCATCTGCGAACGTAGGCGCGAAGGCAAATCCATCGTTCGTGATATGCTCAAATGCAGGAAATCGACGCAGCCGAGACAGCAACCCGCCTGAAGCGAGCGGCACGGCCCGCAGCTTGACCTTGCGCCCGTGGAGCTCCTGCATTTTGCTGCGCAAGTCGGCAATGCCGTCGATCAGGCCCAGCTCGTGCGCCCTGGCTGCGGACCAGAAGCTGCCGGAGAACAGGTCATCCTCGGCGCCGTTAAGCTTGCCGGCGCGGCGGTCCTTTACAACGCCGATGAAAACGTCATGCACATCGCGTTGGAGTTCCTTGAGGATCGCCACATCCTCCGGCCGCTCGGGGCGGAACGGGTCGAGCGCGCCCTTGTCCTTGCCGGCGGTATGAACGCGGCGCTCGATGCCGAACCGGGCGATCAGCTTGTCGAGGCCGAAGCTGGCCGAGATGACGCCGATCGAGCCGACGATCGAGGATGGATCGGCATAGATCTCATCGCCGGCGACAGCCAGAAAATAGCCGCCCGAGGCGGCGATATCCTCGCAAAAGACGTAGACCCGCTTCTCCTTCTCCTTGGCGAGCTGGCGAATGCGGTTGAAGATCAAGTTGGACTGCACCGGCGAGCCGCCCGGTGAGTTGACGACCAGGGCCACGGTCGGCAGCTTCGACATGGAGAACGCCTTCTCCAGCGCACCCGCCACCGACGCCAGCCCAAGGCCCGGCCGCAGCGGCGTCGCCATGCCGATCGGGCCGGCCAAGCGCACCACCGGCACCGTAAGGTTGCGGCTGAACAGTCCCATCCGATCTCCTTGACGCTCCGATAGATGGGGAGCAGGGCGGCCGGCGCCAAGGCTAGTGCGACGATCGAGAAGTCCGCTTCATCGGGTTTGGCCAGGTGGCGAAGCGGACTTCTCGATCTGAATCGCACTAGCAATCATAATGTTGGCTAGTGTCCTTCAGATCGCGAAATGCGTTCCAACCTCGCGGCACGCTGAGACGAATTTCGCGATCAGGACACTAGCGCGGGCGCGATGCGAAAGTGTGGCGCAATGTAGGGTGCATTAAGCGGAGCGCATTGCACCGAGGCGGCCGGTATACCGGTTCCCGGTGCAAAGCGCCTTGGGCTTATTGCACTCTACGCTAATTAATGCACCCTGCGCTAAAGTCCCAGCCCCGCGCCCTCGCGCAGCACGGCCGCGATCTCCGGGCGGAAGCCGTTGCCGGCGCCATGCAGGATGAGGCCCGGCAAAAGTCTCAGCGGCGCGCGGCTGCCCTTGACGGCGCGCACGAGCAGCCGATTGGCGGGCTGGCCCTCGCGGGCGTGAACGGGGAGCAGCATGATGCCGCCGAAGCGTCCCGCCAGCGCATCCAGCAGCGCCGGCAGCGCCTCGCTGCGGTGGATCATGG
Source organism: Hyphomicrobiaceae bacterium (assembly GCA_036280295.1). Lineage (GTDB taxonomy): Bacteria > Pseudomonadota > Alphaproteobacteria > Rhizobiales > Hyphomicrobiaceae > AWTP1-13. The sequence goes on along the minus strand of DASURA010000406.1, from coordinate 10,670 downwards.
TGACGATGCCGCCAGGGCGGGCCATGGCAGCCACGAACCGGAGCCAGCGATCGAGTGCACCGGCCGGCATGGCGTTGGCCCTGGCCTTGACCGGCTCGCCGGCGGCGGTGCCGCGCCCCTCCTCGAAGAACGGCGGGTTGGCGAGCACATGATCGAAGCTCGCGGTGGCCGCACGCAACTCTGGGCAATCCCCCAACGGCCGCAGCACGTCCGCCTCGATCACGCGCGCGGCCAGCAAAGCCGTTGCGCTCGATATTGCGCCGGGCGAGAGCGGCGAGGCCCGCATCGCGCTCCACCATCGTGACGACGGCGTCCGGGAGGCGCCAGGCGACGCACAGGCCGACGACGCCGACGCCTGCCCCTACGTCCAGCAGCCGGCCGTCACGGCCGGGCTCGGCGGTGGCGGCCAGCAGGACGCCGTCGATGCCGGCGCGGTAGCTGGCCGCAGGCTGCAGCACGCGCAGCCGCCCGTCCAGGAAGGCGTCGTCGCTCTCGCCTTCCACCGGCGGCCGGTGGCGCGGAGCAGGCTCGCTCATGCCAGGCTCACTCCCTCGCCGACCAGCCAGGCCTGCAGCCCCGCCTCCCGCAGCACACGGTGTGCCTGGGCCAGGTCGTCAGCCTCGACCATCAGCCGGCGCGGAAACGCGCCGATGGAGCCTTCGGCGGCACTGGTATGCAGATCGGCAAGGAAGTAGTCGATGCTGACGTTGCGAAGCACCGCCTGGGCGAAGCTGATGACAACAAAATCATTGCTGCGCAGCACTTCCAGCATTGGCCACCTCCAGAGGAGCGCACTCCGAACGGCTTTGCAGGCGCTCGGAACGTTCTGTCGCGGTCAGCGGGCTTGACTGTGCGGAGCGCCGCCCGGTTAATGGCCCTGCCAACCTCACGCGGAGATAGCACGGCTTGGGCGTCATCGCACTCGATGCGGCGCAAAGTCCGCAACGCGGCCTGCAGCCGCTGCTCGACCTGGTGGCCGGCGACATGGCCGAGGTGAACCGCATCATCCTCGACAAGGCCATCTCCGACGTCGAGCTGATCCCCGAGCTGGCCCGTCATCTGATCGACTCGGGCGGCAAGCGCCTGCGGCCGATGCTCACCATCGCCGCAGCCAAGCTGTGCGGCTACCAGGGTGGCGGCCACATCCGCCTGGCGGCCGCCGTGGAGTTCATGCATACGGCCACGCTGCTGCATGACGATGTGGTGGACGACAGCGACTTCCGGCGCGGGCGCAAGTCGGCGCGCCTGCTGTGGGGCAACCAGGCAAGCGTGCTGGTGGGCGACTTCCTGCTCGGGCAGGCGTTCCGGATGATGGTTGACGTGGGCTCGCTGCCGGCGCTGGGCATCCTGTCGAACGCCGCCGCCGTGATCGCGGAGGGCGAGGTGATGCAGCTCGCCGCCGCCAAGAGCCTCGCCACCTCCGAGGCGGACTATATCGCCATCATCACCGCCAAGACCGCGGCGCTGTTCTCGGCCGCCACCGAGGTGGGCGCCGCCATCGCCAGCCGCCCGGCCGCCGAGCAGGCGGCGTTGCGCACCTACGGGCTCGACCTCGGCATCGCCTTCCAGCTGGTCGACGACGCGCTCGACTACGCCGGCGAGAGCGCCAAGCTCGGCAAGTCCACGGGCGACGACTTCCGCGAGGGCAAGATCACGCTGCCGGTGATCGAGTGCGTGCGGCACGCCGACGAGGCGGAGCGGGCGTTCTGGACCCGCACGCTGTGCGAAGGGCAGATCGAGGCCGGCGACTTCGAGCAGGCACTGGCCGCCATGCAGCGCCACGGTGCCATTGCTGCGACGCTCGACCGCGCCCGGCAGCACGGCGCGCGGGCCCGCGCAGCGCTGGCGACCCTGCCGGCAGGACCGGGCGTACGCGAGCTCGACGAGGTGGTCGAATTCTGCACCAGCCGCGCGAGCTAAGCCGCTGCAGGCCTCCCCCTGATTGGGGATGCGGTTGCCACGAAAATGCCCCATTTAAATCCGTGTGGCCTTGGGGGCTCGAAACTGCGAGCGGCCCTACAACGTGGCCGCACCCGGCCGGGGGAAATTATCGGTCAGGGCGCGCAACTCCGCCTCCAAGCGGAGCCCGCGCCCGGCCGGAGGGGAAGGTCAGGGTGCGGCGCCTATTATGTTCCTATTCGGCTGCACCCGGCTTCCGGTCAGGGTGCAGCCGTCTTATTTTTGCCCGCTGCTGCGCGGCTCATGGAGCGCCGATGAGCCGGGTGGCTTCTACCCACCAGGCTGGCCTCGCCTCCGCAATGGCGGCGCTGGCGCTCCGCGCCTCGGTCCAGGCCGAAAAAATGCCAAAGCAGGTTGGGCCGCTGCCCGACATGGCCGCCAAGCGGCACCCCTCTCGCGCCCCAAGCAGCGCCTTGATCTCCTCGATTGCCGGAAGCAGCCGGACGGCCGCGACCTCGAGGTCGTTGCCGCGCTCACCCACGTAGTCCAGCACTGCGTCGACGCTGGAGAATGGCGGAAGGGGCGGCCGAGCCTCAGTGGAGCTACGCACCACCGCACAGGCCTGCAATGCCGCGAACACGCTGGCGGTCGACAGCGGCACACGCGGGTTGACCAGCACGGCATACATGTCCGGGAGATAGGGAAAGCATTGCACGCGCTCGCCCCGACCCTGGATCAGAGCCGGCTGGTTGGCGAAGCATACCGGAACGTCAGAACCCAGCCGCGCGGCGATCTCCATCCATGGAATTGCGCCTGCCCGTTCCGGATTGGCGCGGCGCACGGCCCGCAGGAGGGCCGCGGCATCGGCCGAGCCACCGCCGAGGCCGGCTGCAACCGGCAGCGCCTTATTGAGTTGGACGGCGCCGACACGCAGGTGCGGGTCCGCCTCGCTGAGAAGCGCCATTGTCTTGGTGAGCAGGTTCTCGCCGGCAATGGCGCCGGCGAACGTGCCGCTGACGGTGAGCCCGTGTGGCCGGCCGGGCAGAATGGTGACCTCGTCGGCGGCGGCCGCGAATGCAACGAGGCTTTCAAGCTCATGGTAGCCGTCATCGCGGCGACCGAGCACGCTTAGTGTCAAGTTCACCTTGGCGTTGGCGTTCTCGCCAATGCGCGACGGCGCGTTGAAAGTCGGCATGCCTCTCTTGGCGGCGGTGGCCGCGGCACCTCAGCGTCGGTCAGATGCCGGTGTCTCGCCGGCCCTATGGTTGCTGCATGGCATTGCCGGCGCTGCGGCGCTTGGCGCGGTCGGCACTCCTGCCGCTCTTCCCGCGCTTGGCCTGGTGCGGCGCCGCCGATGGCAGACCCTTCTCCAGCTTCCGGCGCATCTTCTCGGCTTCCTCCGGCTCTGGATTGAGCTTGAGGGCCTGATCCCACTGGAACCGTGCCTCGCGCTCCCGGCCGACGCGCCAATAGGCATCGCCCAGGTGATCGTTCAGCGTCGGGTCCTCCGGCCTCAGGCCGACAGCCTGCTCCAGATACCGCACCGCCTCCGGATAGTGGCCGAGGCGGTAATGCCCCCATCCCAGGCTGTCGACGATGTAGCCGTCGTTGGGCTTCAGCCGCACGGCCTTTTCGATCATCTGCAGGCCTTTGCGGAGGTGGCGGTTGTGATCGATCCAGGTGTAGCCGAGATAATTGAGCGTCACCGCCTGATTGGCGCTGAGCTTCAAGGAGCGCTGCAGATCGGCCTCGGCCTGCGACAGCTTCTTCAGTCGCTCGTAGGAGGTGCCGCGCGCGTAGAAGAAGGTCCAGTGCTTGGACTCGGGCTTGCCGATCAGCGCGATCGCCTTGCTGTAGTACTCCACGGCCTCGGCATAGCGCTTGTGGTCGCGCATCAGGTTTCCGAGCGCCTCCCAAGGGCGGATATCGCGCGGGTGCTTGTGCGCCACCTGGTCCAGGAGCGCTTGCGCCTCCTCAACCCGCTCCAACCGGTTGAGATTCACCGCCTTGCTGATGTTGATCGCCACCTCCAGCGGCGAGCCCTTTGCGACCCGGCTGTAGGCATCGTTGGCGGCATCAAAGTGCCTGGCTGCCTCCTGGGCGCCCGCCAAGGCGATCAGTGGAAAGGTCTGATCGGGCATCAGGTAAAGCGACATCTGCAGAAACACGACCCCAAGCCGCAAGGTTACCGGGTCGGTTCCTGCGGCCACCGGCTCGCTCGAGAACTGCTGCCCCAGCCAGTAGAACAGCTCGGCCATGCCTTCCTGCGGTGTCGCGACCAGCAGGGGCAGTTGCTCGCCACCCGCGATCTCGTCCAGCAGCGCGCGCGCATGCGGATCGGCAAAACCCTTGGCCCGCTCGATGTACGCCCTGAGAATGCTCTGTGCCTGCTTGCGCTCCCCGGCAGCGGCCGCATGGCGGGCGTACGCCAGGGCGACGCGAAGAATTCGCTGGTCGGACTTCCAGAGGCGGCCGTAGGAGTTGCGTGCCTCGGCGGTGCGTCCGGCCACGTCGGCCAGCAGCGCCCGGTGATATTGCACGAGATTGTTGGCGGCGTCCGGCAGCTTGCCGTTGTCGATGGTGGCCAGAGCCTCGTCGGTACGCCCCTGCGCCTGCAGGATCCAGGCGCGCGCCAGAACATTCGTCAGCTCACCGATGGGCGGCATGTTGCCGGGCTTGAAGTGCTCCCCGGCCTCCGCGTTGCGCCCGGCCTTGAAGGTAACGATGCCCAGCAGGGCCTGCGCCACACGGTTCGAGGGGTCCACCTTGACAAGCGCCCGGCTGAGGGCCTCAGCGCGCCCCCAATTGGCGCGGCTCGCCTCTGCCTGCAGGGCTGCGTCGAGCAGCATCGGGTTTTCAGGATCCTCCTGCAGCACCTTGCTGTAGAAGGCAGCCGCGGCTGGCATGTCGAATTGCCTGGCCGCGATGCGCGCAGCCATGTAGCTGCCGAGCGTGGAGCGTGGGCCATCTGCTCCCGTGGCTGCATCCGCCGGGGGATCTCCAGCGGCGGCCACGACCGGCACCCCGCATACCCCGAGGAGGAGAATCAGGCTGAAGGCAAGTGCAATGCCGAGCAGCGCCGTAGACCGAACGCGCATGTTACCTCATTGCCGGAGATCGATCCGCCTCTTCCAATCTGGCACAGACGCTATCAGAAACGCGCGTCCGTTGCGACTCTGACAAACTCTCCCACCCCGAGTCGCGCCGCACAGCGTGGCTGTTGGGTTCATCCACTGTAAATGAGGCCGCTTTGGCTATCTACTGCCAGCATGGATCTGCGCCCCCTGGCCTTCCAAGATAGTTGTCCACAGACAAAGCATCATTTTCATCGGAACTCCAGGCGCCTGATCTCGGGGTCGACTGCGGCTTGCAGCCGCCACGCCGCCGTTTGCACGACGCGTAGCGTCAGAGCTTTGCGTCGGGCGCCCGTCAGCCGATGCTCGGGTGCATTGCGCACGACCTCGCCACCGTAGCGATCAGCGATGATCAAGCCGGTATCGCACGGCAGGATATCGCTTGGGAAGCTCGGCGCGACGGCAAAGAACAGTCGATCACAGTAGACACGATATTCGGGCCATTTGTGGTCAGCACGAAAATCCTCCACGCCCGATTTGATCTCAATGATCCAGATCTCGCCTCCGGCGGCGATGGCGACGACGTCGGCCCGCCGGCCGTTCGCCAATGAGACCTCGGCTACCGGCGCCATGCGGTGTGCGCTCAGAAGCCGCGCCACCCCCCGAAAAATATCACGTGCGCGCGTGCTATCGAGCGTGCCCGCGCCGTCCGGCACCAGCGCGGCAGTCTCGCCCACTGTGCTGCCGCGATTCTGGCAGCTGCCGGGGTCATGGCCGGCGCAAGGAGTCTGGCGTGCCGCGTCAGGCGCAGGCGCCTTGGCCGGGAGCCAAGTCATCGGAGCGAGATCACGCATCACTGTGTCCCTCCCGTCTCGGCAGACCGAGGGGTTTGCGGTAGGTTGTTCCCCAGGCTAAGGGCGTTCTCCTTCGGAATTCTCAACTGCGCCCGACGTTATTCAAGGGAACGGGCTCAGCACAAGACGGGGGCGGTTATCGCATGTTTTTCAAACGTTCGCAGCCGGCTGATAGAATCATTGTGCAAACTCACAGCGGCGAGACGACCACCGTGGCGGCCCGGCCGCAGCCGCTGCAGGCGTCCGACCTGCGCCGAGTGGTCAATCCGGCCGACCTCGGCTTCAAGACCACCGAGCAGCTGGAGCCGGTCAACGGCCTGATCGGCCAGGAAAGGGCGCTCAAGGCGATCCAGTTCGGCACTGACATCAAGAGCCACGATTTCAACATGTTCGTGCTGGGGCCGCCGGCCTCGGGCAAGACAACGGCCGTGAAGGCGCACCTGGGGCCGAAGGCAGCCGAGGCAAGCCCGCCTCCCGACTGGGCCTACGTCTACAATTTCGAGACGCCCAACCGGCCGAAGGCCCTGCAGCTCCCCTGCCGGCGCGGAAAGGAGCTGGCCAGGGGCATGATCGCTGCGCTGGATGAGCTGCGCAGCGTCCTGCCGGCGCGGTTCGAGAGCGAGGACACCCAGGCGCGCCGCCGCGCCATCGACGAGCAGTTCCGCTCTGGCAACGAGGAGGCGCTGGAGGCCCTCGGCAAGCGCGCCCAGGTGCAGAACATTGCGCTTCTGCGCACCCCCACCGGCTTCGCCATGGCGCCGATGCACGAGGGCAAGGTGGTGAAGCCCGAGGTGTTCAATGCGCTGCCAGAGGGCATGCGCCGCGATGTCGAGAGCAAGATCGTGGTGCTGGAGAAAGAGCTTTCGGCCATCCTCGAACGCCTGCCGGCCGCGGACAAGAAACGGCGCGCACAGCTGAGCGAGCTCAACGAGGAGATCGCCACGGCGGCCGTTCGCGACGCCCTGATGGAGCTGCACGCTGCCTTCAGCGACGTGCCGGCCGCCGCCACCTATCTGGAGGTGGCGGCGCACGACATGGTGCGCAACGTTGCGCTGTTCCTCGCCACCGGCGAGGAGGATAATGCCATGGTCAAACGCCCCGCCGACAGTGCCCAGGACCCGCGCTTCCGGCGCTACCAGGTGAACGTCATGGCGGCGAACGGCGATGCCACCAGCGGGGCGCCCGTCATCGAGGAGCTGAACCCCACCTACGGCAATGTGATGGGGCGGATTGAGCATCTGGCCCAGATGGGCACGCTGGTCACGGACTTCCTGCTGATCAAGCCGGGCGCGCTGCATCGCGCCAACGGCGGCTATCTGCTGGTCGATGCGCGCCGGCTGCTGCAGTCGCCGTTCGCCTGGGAGGCGCTGAAGCGCGCCATCAAGGCGCGCGAGATCCGTATCGAGCAGCCGACGGAGCTATCGGGGCTGGCATCGACGCAGACGCTGGATCCGGAGCCGATCCCGCTCGATGTGAAGGTGGTACTGTTCGGCGACCGCGAGCTGTACTACCTGCTGGCCGCGCACGACCCGGATTTCCCGCGCCTGTTCAAGGTGCAGGCCGACTTCGACGACACCATCGCCCGCTCCGCCGAGAACGACAATGCCTACGCCCGCCTGATTGCCTCGGTGGTGCAGGAGCACGGCTTGAAGCCGCTCGACGCTGCCGCCGTCGCCCGCATCATCGACGAAGGCGCGCGCCTGGCCGACGACCGCGAGAAGCTGTCGATCGAGCTTGGCCGGATCTCCGACATCGTGCGCGAGGCCGACTACTGGTCGAGCCAGGCCAAGCGCAAGGTCACCGGCCGCCAGGACGTGGTGAAGGCGATCGATGAGCAGATCCAGCGCGCCGACCGCCTGCGCGACCGGGCACAGGAGGGCATTACCCGCGGGATCGTCCTGGTCGATACCGAAGGCGAGGCGGTGGGGCAGATCAATGGCCTGTCGGTCGTCCAGCTCGGCTCGTTTGCCTTCGGCCGGCCCAGTCGCATCACCGCGAGGGTGCGCGTGGGCTCCGGACGCGTCACCGACATCGAGCGCGAGGTGAAGCTCGGGGGGCCCTTGCACTCCAAGGGCGTCATGATTCTTTGGGGATACCTGGCCGGGCGCTACGCGCTCGATGCGCCGATGGCGCTCGCCGCCTCGCTGGTGTTCGAGCAGTCCTACGGCGGCGTCGACGGCGACAGCGCCTCCTCAGCCGAGCTGTACGCCCTCTTGTCGGCGCTGTCGGATATCCCGATCCGCCAGTCGCTGGCCGTCACCGGCTCGGTCAACCAGCAGGGCGAGGTGCAGGCGATCGGCGGCGTCAACGAGAAGATAGAGGGCTTCTTCGATATCTGCCGCGCCCGCGGATTGAACGAGGAGCAGGGCGTGCTGATCCCGGCATCCAACGTGCAGCACCTGATGCTGCGCGAGGACGTGGTCGAGGCCGTGAAGAATGGTCAGTTCTCGGTCTATCCCGTCAGCACCATCGACGAGGGCATCGAGATCCTGACCGGCGTGAAGGCCGGCGAGCGCAGCATTGGAGCCGACGGAAACCGCTTCCCCGCCGGCACCATCAACCGGCTGGTCGAGGACAAGCTCAGACTGTTCGCAGAGCGCGGACGCGCCAAGGCCGCCCGCGATGGTGCCGAAGGACCGTCGGAACAGGCTTGATGATTGGAAAATGTAGGGTGCAATAAGCCGAAGGCGCATTGCACCGATCAACGGGCATGCCGGTGCAATGCGCTTCGCTTTTGCACCCTACAAGGACTGCAAGGAACGCCCCATGATCGCCCACGTCGCCCAATCGGGAGAGGACCGCGGCCGGGTCGTGATCCAGATCCGCTCGGGCAGTCCCAACGCCATCGCCATGCAGGCGGCGGTACGCATTGCGCGCGCGTTCGGCTCCGACCTGGAGAGCCTGTTCATCGAGGACACGCAGCTGTTCGACTGCGCGGGCTACGGCTTCGTGCGCGAGATCTCATTCTCCGGGCGTGAGAGCCGGGCCTTGTCGCTCGACAGCATGATGCGCGACCTGCACCTCGCCGCCCAGGACACCCGTCGACGGCTTGAGGGGCTGGCGCAGCAGGCGCAGGTGCCGTTGCGTTGCCGGGTGGTGCGCGATGACCCGCTCAGGGCCGTCACCATCGCCTGCGCGGAGGTGGGGCCGTGGAACGTCGTGGCGCTGGCCGAGCCGTTCGGGACCGACTGCAGCGCCGTCCTCAAGCTGATGCTGGCCGAGGTCTCCGGCACCACCGGCATCGTCACGGTGGGGCCCATGGCGAAGCGCGTCTCGGGCCCCGTCATCGTCGCCGTCGAGGACAGCGGCGAGCTGCCCGACATGCTGCGCCTGGCCGAGCGCCTGGCCGCCATCGATGAGGCCGAGGTGGTGCTGCTGCTGGTGGCTGCACACGAGGACGAGCTTGCGCAGATGGAGGGCGGCGCCCGCCTGGTGGTGGAGGACCGCGACCGGGTGCGCATCGAGCTGGCCGCAGTCGCCCGCGGCGCCGCCGCCGCCATGGCCGAGGTCCTGCGCCGGCTGAAGGGCGGCATGGTGATCTGCCAGCTCGGCGGCCTGGTGGTGCCCGACGACGGCGATCTGCGGCCGCTCGCCACCGCCCTGGAGTGCCCGTTGTTCCTGGTGCGCGCCGACGCTCCGGCGCGGCCGCCGCTTGACGATCTGCTGGCGCTGCCGGCGCCGGGTGAGGGGTAATCTCCCTCTCCCCGCGCAACCCCTCCCGCGCCGCGCATTCCGTCAGCGCGAAAAGGGGTCGGGGACCCATCGTGCACAGTCACGTAGCCATCCCGGCAAGGAAAGGCTGGACGCAGGGCCGGCGACTGGGGAAAATCCGACCCGAAGGCAGGCGCTGAGCCGAAAAAAGCTGGATTGGCAAAGGCATAGTGCATTTTGATGCGGGCCGATCCCTGCATGTCTTGGCTCAGCCTATGGCCGAAATTGACCTGGACAGCTGGAGGAGAGGGGCGCGCCCCTTCGCACACCCATGGCAGCCAAAGACGTCAAATTCTCCCAGGACGCCCGTGAGCGCTTGCTGCGCGGCGTCGACATCCTTGCCAACGCCGTCAAGATCACCCTCGGCCCCAAGGGGCGGAACGTCGTGCTGGAGAAGTCGTTCGGGGCCCCGCGCGTCAGCAAGGACGGCGTGACGGTGGCCAAGGAGATCGAACTGGAGGACAAGTTCGAGAACGTCGGCGCGCAGATGCTGCGCGAGGTGGCCTCAAAGACCGCGGATCTCGCCGGCGATGGCACCACTACGGCGACGGTGCTTGCCCAGGCTATCGTGCGCGAGGGCGCCAAGTCGGTAGCGGCCGGCTCCAACCCGATGGACCTGAAGCGCGGCATCGACCGGGCAGTCGACGCGGTCGTCAACGAGATCAAGGCCAAGTCGAGGAAGATCACCTCCAACGAAGAGATCGCCCAGGTCGGCACCATTTCGGCCAACGGCGACGAGGAAGTGGGCAAGATCCTCGCCGAGGCGATGAGGCGGGTGGGCAACGAGGGCGTCATCACGGTCGAGGAGGCCAAGAGCCTTGAGACCGAGCTCGACGTGGTCGAGGGCATGCAGTTTGATCGCGGTTACATCTCGCCCTACTTCATCACCATCCCGGACAAGATGCTGGCCGTCCTGGAGGAGCCCTATATCCTCATCAACGAGAAGAAGCTTTCCACCCTGCAGCCGCTGCTGCCGCTGCTGGAGGCGGTGGTGCAGTCGGGACGGCCGCTGCTCATCATCGCTGAGGATGTGGAGGGCGAGGCCCTCGCCACGCTGGTGGTCAACAAGCTGCGCGGCGGCCTCAAGGTGGCGGCGGTGAAGGCGCCGGGCTTCGGCGACCGGCGCAAGGCA
>DASURA010000405.1:0-2826 GCA_036280295.1 Hyphomicrobiaceae bacterium | reverse complement strand
CGTTCCAGCAGACGCCCGTCGGCCTCGCCGCGGCGCAGTGAGGCCTGCGATTGGCCGACGGCGCACCCCACAGTCAGCGAGGGGACATCATCATGCCTGGCGACCATCAGGTGATCAGCCGAGCCTCGCCCTCCCATGCGGGCGAGGTGGAGCTGCAGCGGCAGACCGGGGCGGCGGAAAGGATGGATGCAGTTGGGCGCAAGGTCGTGCGCGACTTCATGCCCGACCAGCATCGCGATTTCTTCGCCCAGCTGCCGTTTATCGTCGTGGGTGCGGTGGATCGCGAAGGCGACGTGTGGGCCACGCTTGCCGAGGGCGAGCCCGGCTTTGTGACCTCGCCTGACCCTAGGACCCTACGGATCAGCGCCATGCGCGACGGGGCCGATCCGGCGGATTCCGGCGTCGGCGACGGCGCCGATGTCGGGCTCCTCGGCATCGAGCTGCACACGCGCCGGCGCAACCGCATGAACGGCAGGTTGCGGAGAGAAGGCGCTGATCGCTTCACGGTCAGCGTCGAGCAAAGCTTCGGCAATTGTGCCAAATACATCCAGCTCCGCGACTTCAGCTTTGCGGCGGCCGGCGGATATGCGCGCCCGGCGGCAACTGAGCTGAACGGCCTGGACGGCCAAGCGCGCGAGATGATCCAGTCCGCCGACACCTTCTTCGTGGCAAGCTATGCCGGGCTGGCAGACGGCCGGCGCCAGGTCGACGTGTCTCACCGCGGCGGCAAGCCGGGGTTTGTCCGGATCGACGAGAGCGGCGGCCTGACAATCCCAGATTTTGCGGGCAACCACTTCTTCAACACGCTCGGAAATATCCTGGCCAATGGCCGGGCGGGCCTCCTGTTCATCGATTTCGAGACCGGCGACCTCCTGCAGCTCACCGGCGATGCTGAGGTCATCCTCGACAGCCCGGAGATCGCCGCCTTCGAGGGCTGCGAGCGCGCCTGGACCGTCCGCCCTCGCCGCATGGTCTACCGCGCCGCGGCCACCGGCCTCAGATGGAGTAGGCACGGGGAGTGGCTGTCGCCGTTCTCCCGCAAGACCGGCTCCTGGCCCGAGCCAAGGATGCCGTCCATAGATGCCTGAACCGACTGCAACTCCAGATATCTTCAAGGAGACAGCTATGCCCCAGTCACCTGCAAGCGAAAGCCGGCCGCCCTTTCCGCCCTTCACCCGAGAGACCGCCATCCAGAAGGTCCGTGGTGCGGAGGACGCCTGGAATACGCGCGACCCCGGGCGTGTTGCACTCGCCTATACGCCCGACAGCCGCTGGCGAAACAGAGCCGAGTTTCTGTCCGGCCGCGCCCAGATCGTCGAGTTCCTGACCCGCAAATGGGCACGCGAGCTCGACTACCGGCTGATCAAGGAGCTATGGGCGTTTGACGGAAACCGGATTGCGGTGCGCTTCGCCTATGAATGGCATGACGATGCGGGCAACTGGTTTCGTTCGTATGGCAACGAGAATTGGGAGTTCGACGCGCAAGGATTGATGCAGCTGCGCTTTGCGAGCATCAACGACCTTCCCATCAAGGAGCAGGAGCGGAAGTTTCGCTGGCCGCAAGGCGCGCGACCGGCAGACCATCCGGGTCTCTCAGAGCTTGGTCTCTGAGCGCACGTCTCTCTCGCCTGGGGGCGGAGCCGGCATCCGCTCCCCCCGTCCTGCCAGAAACGCCTCCGAGCGCATCTCGATCAGGCGCGACACCGTGCGCTCGAACAGGAAGTGCACGTCGCCGGCCGGGTAGAGGCCGTCGGGCTCGGCCTCGGCGGAGGCGATGAGGCCGATGCGGGCGTCGTAGAGCGTATCGATCAGGTTGACGAAGCGACGGGCCACGTCGCGGCGCGCCGGGACCATGACGGGGATGTCATCGATAAAGACGGTGTGGAACTGCTGCGTCAGGGCCAGGTAGTCAACGGTGCCGAGGGGCTGCTCGCACAGCTCGGCAAAGGAGAAGCGGGCGAGTCCCAGGGCGGCCTGCGGTACCTTGAGGCTCCGCCCCTTCACCTCGATCTCCGTCGGCGACCCCAGCTGCCCCCCCGACAGCTCCAGCCACATCCGGTCCATGGCCGCCCTGGCCTTGGCCCCCGCCGGCGTGAAATAGAGCGGCTTGCCGGCCAGCTTCTCCAGCCGGAAATCGCGCGCCGCCACCACCTTCTCGATATCCATGTGCCGCTCGATCAACTCGATGAACGGCAGGAACAGCGCGCGGTTGAGCCCGTCCTTGTAGAGCTCGTGTGGCGGAACGTTGGAGGTCGCCACCACCACCACCTGGGCCTCGAACAGCGCCTTGAACAGCCGCCCCAGGATCATCGCATCGGCGATATCGGTGATGTGCATCTCGTCGAAGCAGAGCAGCGCCGTCCGCTCGGCGATCTGCGACGCCACGTGCAGGATCGGATCGCCGCTTGCGGCGGTACGGGCGACCGCGAGGCGGTCGTGCACATCGGCCATGAAGGCATGAAAGTGGGCGCGCTGCTTCAGAGCAAACGGCGTGGTCTCGTAGAACAGGTCCATCAGCATGGTCTTGCCACGTCCCACCGGCCCATGGATGTAGAGCCCGCGCGGAGCTTCCTCGGGGGCGGACCGTGACAACAGTCCGGCAAGCCCGGCGGCAAAACCGTTGCGGCGCCGGCGCCAGTGCACCAGCCGGCCAGACAGATCGGCGAGCCTGGCAAGGCATCTGGCCTGGGCGGGGTCGGCGGCGATCGTCCCCTGGGCAAGGAGATCGCTGTAAGCGGCATCAAGCGGCATGGGATCTCGGCTAGCGTGGCAGGAAGCCAGCGTCAACGCGGTCGCAAACCGCAGGCTGCCCGATAGTCCCTGTGT
>DASURA010000404.1:0-11851 GCA_036280295.1 Hyphomicrobiaceae bacterium | reverse complement strand
GGCCTCGTCAAAGGCCCTGTGCACGGTCGGACGTCCCCGGCGCAAGTCATCGTCGTCCATGGCGGGCAGATCGTCGTGCACCAGCGAGTAGCAGTGGATGCATTCGATGGCCGCGGCCGTATCGAGTGCCTGCTGCTCGGTTACGTCGAAGAGAGCTGCCGCCTCGATGACCAGGAATGGCCTGAAGCGCTTACCGCCGCCAAGCGTGGCGTAGCGCATAGCCTCGGCGAGGCGGACAGGTGCTGGTGGGCGGGTATCGCCGAGAAGATGACGTAGCCGTTTCTCGACGGCACATCGGCAGACTTCAAGTCTTTCCGCGAAGAGCACGCAATCTCGCTCCTCAGATGTCGGCCCACAGGAGGTGTAGCCTGCTGGCGTCGCGGCGGCAATCCGGTGAGCGCTGATCAGGACGACTCCGCAAGAGAAATGCTCTGGAAAATCCAATATCCCGACGGCGACATGTCCTTCAACACTGTGCATCTGCTGCCGACGTAGGCGGCAGCTCATTTAGCTGCACGATATCGAACAGCGGAGCATGAGCAGCGTCATCCTGCCTTTACCCATACCGCTTCGCCGTTGCATTCGGTTTCGATCGCGATCTGAGCTCGACTACGGTGTACGTGGCCGGCTCCGTTCTATAGCTGGGGCGCCACCTGCTTCGCTCAACGTCGCGAATGTTTCGCAGACGCAGTATTTCTGCGTCGTGCTCGGCCGCTGCCATGTCATCGTACAGCTCCGATGGCTGCCGACTGCAGGCGGCTATCATGGTCATGCTGTTTGGCCCGGCAATTTTCACCCAATATTGCGTTCCGCTCTTGGTGCATTCCTCGAGGATTGCATAGCCATAAGTCGGTCTCACCGCTGCTTCTCGCCTAGTTTGTTGCGGCTGCGCGCGCGGCTCGCCCGCAAACCTGCCGGCTGCCGCCCGCCGCTTGACGGGTCCATGGGAAGGTATGGGTAAGCTCCACCACAGCCACCGCGGCCAGGAGCTGTTCGACTCAACGACTTATCCAGATCTTGATCGTAGGAGCGCTGGTGTGAGGACAAGACAAATGATGCGTAAGCGGCCTGTCTCTGCCATAAAATCCATGAAGCGCTGCATCACGGCCACAATTCATTGTGACGCTCTTTGTCCTTTATCTTTCGCATTCGCTTCGATGCTAACGTATCGGTCAAGGTCAGAAGCTTCGGTCCGGAGCTACACTCGGAACCTGTACTCGACGCCCGGACGGCGCTCGACGTCCGGCGGGAAGCTCTCCCGCTTCTCGGCGAAATAGCGCGCGCGGTGGTCCCCTTCCGCGACGGCATTGTATGTCAGATAAAGAATCCGCCGCGGCTGGTCCGTCATGTTCGGCTTCGACGCATGCGGGGCGTAGCTGTCGAAGAAGAGCACGTCACCGGGCTCGGTTGGCACGAGGACGAGGCTGAAACCCTTCATCTCCGCTGCATCCAGCGGCCGCCACTCTGCACCAATGAGCCCGGAGACCCGCCCGCCATCGCCCATTTCCAGGCAACCGTTCTCAATGGTCGCTTGATCGATCGTGACCATCGCGGTGATAAACATGCTCGCATAGCGCGACCAGCCAGCCTGCTGGTCCTGATGCGGCTCGAACCCGGCGCCACCCGGCATCTTGAAATTGATCTTCTCCTTGAACAGGCAGGCTGTTGCGCCGAAAAGCTGATCCACCGCCTCGCGCAGCCGGCCACCGCGGACGAAGGCATCGAAGCAAGCATGGTATGGGCAGAAATTTTCGATACGTTGGATGACGCGCCTGCCGGGCTCACGCAGGCTCGGCTCGCGATAGACCATGTGCTTCCCCGGCTCTTCCGGTCGCGCCACCAGCTCCTCGGTCCAGCGTGCGAGCGCCTCGACCTCGGGGGGAGCCACGAAGCTGCGGGCGAGCAGCCAACCCTTCTCGCGATAGATCGCCATCTGCTCAGCGGTGAGGACCGGATATGGCGACTTGGACGGCTCGGCGGCGATGTCCTCGCGGGTCGCATTGTCAAGCATAGGTTGTCTCCTGTAAACGCGGCAGGACCTCCTGCCGCGCTCGTACGACATCGGCCTCGAAATCGATCTCGGTCCAAGGCAGATCGCTGATGTCCTCGACGCCGACGCGGTTGGGATGTGCGACTATGAGATCGCGGATGACAGCCTCGTATTCTGCGCTGGCACGCCCGCCGTCGACATAGGCCGTCGCGCGCTCGGCGAGTGCCGTCGCCATGCTGGCGGAGAAGCGAAAGAAGCCGACCGACTCACCGTGTCGGTCATGCGCATGCTCCGGCACCTTGGCGAAATCGACGATGACCTCCCCGCGCAAGCAGATCTTAACCGGCTCGTCGCCCGGCTCGATGGCCCGGTCGAACAAGAGCACATTCTCCGGCGCCGCCTGGAGCAGGCGCGCGAGCATCCTGCTGTCGTAAAGCACATCGCCATCCATCAGTAGCACGGGCTTTCCTGCCGCGAGCTGGGCGCGTTGAGCAGCAACCGAGATGACGCTGCCCTCGCGATAGCGCGGATTCTCGACCAGGGTGACGCGGTCGCGCACGCCGAGGCGACTGAGCTCGGCGCTGATCAGGTCCGGTCGGTGCCCAACGGTAATAGAGACATTCCGGACGTTGTTGGCGCGAAGCGCCGCGAGGTGCCGCTCGAGGAGGCTCTTGCCCCCGAATTCCAGCAGAACCTTCGGCACAGCCTGGCCCAGGCGACGCCCCACGCCAGCGGCGAGGATGATCGCGCATGGTGACGGCGATGATGAAGCGATCGAGCTCGAGCCCCTCGGGGAACGGTCCTCTCTGTAAGAAGCATGGGGCGCGGTCTCTACGCGGGCCGAGGCTGTCAGTCCAAAATCGGCCACGATATCGGCCACGGCAGCGACCAGCCGGTCGAAATCCTCCGCATGTAGCGCGCCGATGCAGCCGATGCGGAAGCTTTGCGCTTGCGTAAGCTTGCCCGGATAGATGATGAAGCCGCGTGCGGCCAGCCCGTTGTAGAGATCATCGAAGCGGAATCGCGGATCCTCGGGGCTCACAAAGGTAACGATGACAGGCGCCTGAAGGTCCCGGTCGAGAAAGACGCGGAAACCGAGGCGCCTCATCCCTTCAGTCAAGGTTCTGCAATTCTCCCGGTAGCGCTGGAGCCTGCCGGCCGGACCGCCTTCCGCCTCGAGGCCCCGCAGCGCCTCAAGGAGCGCGGCGACAACTTGCACCGGCGGGGTGAAGCGCCATTGCCCGTTCGACTCGAAGCCGCGCCACTGGTCGTAAAGATCGAGGCTGAGCGAAGGCGCCACGTCTTTTGCAAGCTCGATGGCACGCTTCTCGATCAGCGCGAAGGCGATGCCGGGCACGCCTTCGAGGCACTTGTTGCTCGACGCAAGCAGCGCGGTGATCGGCGTCTGTCGCAAATCAAGCGGCAGGGCGCCGAAGCTGCTCATCGCGTCGACGATGAACGCTCGCCGCTGCTGCGCCACGACGGCGGCCACTTCGGCGAGCGGATTCAGGAGACCGGATGTCGTCTCACAATGCACCAAGCCCACATGCGTGATTGCAGGGTTGTCCGCCAGTGCGCGCTCAACCGTGCCGGGCTCCACGGCTTGGTCCTCCGGCCAGCGCAGCGCCTCGGCCCGTCGGCCAAGGCGGCGTGCGATCTCGATCATGCGTTCGCCATAGGCACCGTTCGCCAGCACAAGCAGGACGTCCGAGGGCCGGACCAGAGTTCCGATGGCTGCTTCGACGATGAAGGTGCCGCTGCCCTGAATCGGGACGGCGACATGGCTGCTCTGGCCACCGGCGACGTCGAGTAAGCGGCGGCGAAGCTCCGCCGTCATGGCGATGAACGCCGGCTCACGCGACCCCCAATCGTTGAGCATGGCGCGACGCGTTTCGCACTGCGTCGTCAATGGTCCCGGTGTAAAGAGCAGCGGGGATTGTGCCATGGCCACCTCCCTACTCGACGGCACCGGCACGCCGGCCGGTGAGCCGCCAGAGTCGCCATGCGGTGAGCAGCATCATCAAGGTGACGCCAATACAGGCCGTCGCCAGGAGGGGCGCGCGCCAGCCGAGCCAGACGATCGGAGCGAGGAGATAGAGCATGTCGTCGAAGTCAAAGCCAAACGCGCCCGAATAGGCCTTGCGGCCCGATCCATCCAATCGTTCCAGCTCCTCCGACCAGTAGCTCGACAGGAAAAGCGCCGCACCGCTCCACAGGCCGAGCACCACGGCGGCCACACCCCATGGCGTTTCGCGCAAGCCCAGCCCGAGCGTGACGAAGAAGGCCGAATTCACGACATTATCGACCAGATAGTCGTAGCGGTGGCCGTCTGGCGTCGCCATGCCGCCGATGCGCGCCAGCTCGCCGTCGGCGCGGTCGAGCAACGCCGAGGCGAGCCACAGCCACCCGGCCCACCCCAACCAGGTGCCGTCGGCTGGAATGAGGGCAAGGCAGGCCAGTATTCCGGTTGCCAGCCGCAGCGTGGTCAAATGGTTGGGCGTGACCCCCGTTCCGACCAGTGGTCGAACCAGCAGGCGTGCCAGGCGATGGCTCCACGACGTCCCGATCACGATGTCAGTCTCCCTCCGCTGCGGCGGGGATCCTGTCCGGCATCCGTACCGGCGCGAGCGGCCGAGTCTCGATAACCTGCCAGGCGATCAGGGCCGGGATTCCCAACGCGACCTCGCGAATCCGCTTCAGCAACGACAGCTGGATCGCCGCCTGCGGGCTGACCCCGAACAACCCGCAAGCGATGATGAAGCCGCCTTCCTGGACCCCGAGCGATCCCGGGATGGCAAAGCCGACGGCGCGGAACGCCTGGCCCAAGCTCTCGATGATGAGGCCTTCGCGGAAATCGACGGAGACGCCGACGAAGTAGAGGGCGAGCATGACCTCGATCCCTCCGAGCAACCACGATATCAGGTGGTGCAGGCACGACCAGCCGAGTCTTGCCGGAGAGGCGTAGAGCGCCTGGATCGCGCGATCCAGGCCCGCGACCTCGCCTAGGGAGGACCACGCGGGCCGACGCTCGGCGAGCCTGACCAAGCTTTGCTCGAGGATCCGAAAGAACCCCCATCGCTGCGCCGCGACCAAGAGTGCCACAACAGCGCCGCCCAGGGCCACGGTGCCAATGGTCCAGCGCACGATGCCCGGTTCGTGCAGGGCGGGAATGAGAAGCACAACGCCGATCAGCGTAAAGATGACCTGGGTAAGACATTCGATGGTGAGATCGACGGTGACACTGCCACCGCCTACCGAGAGTGGTACGCCGTGGCGGCGCAGCAGCCGTGCGCCAACAACCTCACCGCCGATCTGCGCCACCGGAAGCAGATTGTTCACGCCCTCCCGAATCCAGCGCAGGCCCGTGAAGGCGATCAGCCCCGGCGCCGGCCCGGCCGGCAGCAGCACCTGCCATGCCAACGCCGAGAAGACCATCTGCATCGGGTGGAAGGCGATGACCGCGAGCACCCCCCAGCCCGCACCCCGGACGCCGCTGGCAATCTCGGCGAAGCCGAAATACCCGCCCAGCGCCAACGCGAGCGCCAAGCCGAGTGCAAGAGAAAGCCTCTTCATGCGCCACCACTAGCGGCGAGCGGGGCGGCGCCCGCCGGAGCGGGATTAGCGAGAAATTTCTTGAAGCGCCGTGCCACATCGGCTGGCGCGATTGTCGGACGTCCAAGCTTGCTCATCGAGCCCGCTGCGATGCGCGCATGAATCAGGGCAGGCTTCGGGCCAGCGGCAGCGAGGCGGTAAGCCGACGCGAACTGGTCCAGTGTGGCGCACGAGACGGCGTGGCGGTAGCCGCAGGCAAGCGCCACCCCGGCGAAATCAACTGAGCTCGAAACAGTTGGCTGCCCACCCGTCGAGTCGTGGACCCCATTGTCGAGCACGACATGGATCAGGTTGGCCGGCGCATGGGCGCCGATTGTCGCGAAGCTGCCGAGCTTCATCAGCGCTGCACCGTCACCGTCCAGGACAACGACGGGCCGCGACACGTTGAGCGCGACGCCGAGCCCTATGCCGGAAGCGCCGCCCATGGAGCCCACCACATAGAGGTGCTGTGGCCGGTCGGCGAGGGTGAAGAGCTCACGCCCGCACTTGCCGGTGGTTGCGATCACCGCCGCCGCAGGGTCCACCAGCATCAGGAAGCGCTCGAGCACCGCCGCCCGGCTAGGCGGCTCTCCCGGCATGGTTAAATCCTCGCGCACGCCCGGGCCGGAGTGGGGGCGCACCGGCATGTCGAGTCCGTCATCGCGGACACTTCGCTGCTCCATGACGAAGGCGAAAGGCAGCTCGCGTTCGGCCATCCGTGCCGAGGCGCGGTGGAGAGCCGCGGGCAACTCCTGAGCCGTCTTAGGAAACGCTTCGTGCTCGACGTCGACTACGGACAGCAGCCTATGCGTGATCTGCCCCATCACGTGGTGTTGCGGCTCGTCGCCGATGCCCGGCTGCCCCCGCCACGTCGTGATCAACAGCGTCGGTATGCGAAAGGGTGCGTTGAGAGATGTCAGCGGATTGACGGCATTGCCGAGACCGGAATTCTGGCACATGACCACTGTGTTGCGTCCGGCGAGCCAAGCGCCGGCGGCGATGGCGATAGCTTCGCCTTCACTCGCCGCGCCGACATAGGTGAGCGCCGGGCGGCTGAGCACGCCATTGATCAACGGCGTCAAGAAGCTGCAGGGCACGCCGGCATAGAAGTCGAAGCCGTAGCGGGAGGCGGCAGCGAAGAACTCCGCAGCGCTTATCATTTGCCGATCTCTCACGTGAAATTGCGTGCGTTGGAAAGATCGTCGAGCGTGTCAACGTCGAGCCAGTGGCCCGTAATATAGTGGACGAAGACCGGGTGCTTGGCCGCCAACCGCGTGATCAGCATCGGCATGTCCATACCGTCGAGCTTCCCTTCGGTTTCGATCAGGTCCAGCTCCTGACGCAGCCATGCCGCGCCTTGGGCGGTGAAGCGCGCCAAGCCGATCCACTCGCCACTGCACTGCGCCATCGGCAGATCCGGGGAGACCGCGCATAGACGGATCGGTGCATCATCAAGATAATTGCCTGAGAAGGGTCGCTCGGCAGCCACGAGGTCGCGCGGTGTCGCGCGCGAGCCAGCCAGAGCGCCGAGAGCATCGACGGCAACGACAATGTCACCGTCCGCTGCCAGCAGCCCGTCGAGAATGTAGCGGCGGAACAGGACGTCGCCATACACAACGATTGTCTCGCCGTCGAGGCGTTGGCGCGCGCAAGCGAGCGAGTAGACCTCGCCGGTGTCGGCATAGCGGTCGTTGTCGACGGTAGCGACACCATTCAATGCGATCATCTCCTTCCGGAAGCCGCGAACGACCGTGATGGAACGGATGCCGCTGTCGGAGAGCAGCGAAACCAACCGCATGAGCAGCGATTGCCCGCGCACGTCGACGATGCATTTGGGCTGATCGCGGGTGAGCTCCCCGAGGCTGCCGGGGGCCGCGGCGAGTACAACCGCCGATGCGGTCGCCCGTCCAGGAAGATACCGCCGCTCCGCCTCCTCCAACTCGGCGTTGCCGACCAGGCGGAATATCTCTTGCACGCCCGCCACGCGGCCTTCCACCTCGCGAACCGATTCGTCTGCCCAGATCTGCCGTGTGGTCTCACGCATGGCCGTGATTGCCGCGCGCAAATTGTGGTTTGCCCAAATGACGGTCGAGATGCCCGCTTGGCGGAACAGCGATGTCGGCGTGGCGTGATAGGTCGTCGGTACAATGATCAGTGGACAACGGTTCTGCCAGCGCTTGGCGAACGCCAGGACCTCGTTCGCCGTTTTCTGCTTGGAGTGGATCAGGATCGCATCCGCGCCAGCCGCATGATATGCCTCGGCGCGCGCCAAGGCCTGGTCCAGCCCATGGCCGGAAATTAGCGCTTCGGTCCGCGCGACGATCACGAAATCGCCGTTGCTCTGACTGTCCTTTCCGGCTTTGATGCGCCCGCAAAATTCTTCGATGTCGGCAAGGGGTTGCCGCTCGCCGATGAATGAATTGGTCTTGGGAAACAGTTTATCCTCGATGCAAACGCCGGCGATCAGGCGCTCGCATAACTTGCGCACCAAGCGTCTTACGTTGTTGAAATTGCCGTACCCCGTATCCCCGTCGACGAGGATTGGCAACGCCGTCGATTCGGCCATAAACTCCAGCACCTCGAGCACCTGAGTCCAAGACGCCTCGTTGCTGTCGCGTACCCCGAGACTGGCGGAAATTGATAACCCGGACGCCCAGACACCGGGGAAACCCGCCTCTTCGACGATCTTCGCCGACAGTCCGCTATGCGCCTCCATGAGGAAGGTCAGGAATGGCGAGCTGATCTGAGCGCGAAGCGCAGCCGCCCTGCCCGGCAGCCGACGATCTGACGCGCCAGATTGTGCCCGCGGTGCATCTATGGCTGAATCGCGCATTGTTTTCGCCCCGAGCAGAATCGCGACCTTGGTCCTAGACGAACAGACCCGATCAGTTGAGTCGAGCTGACTCTTCAAAGCTTCTGCCAGGGGAACTAATTCGAACTGCCTCCGACTTCCAGCAAAACAGCCTCGTCTTCCCCAGTGAATGCCACCAATAATGGGTGACACTGGGATTGCAGTTGATTTACATTATAAGTCATCCGCCCTTCATTATTTATCATCCGATACAGACGCAGCCGGCCGGAGCACGACATCAGGGCCGTCGCGGTGGTGCTTTCCAAAGGGCCGTGATGCCCATGCCGGCAAGGAAGTACCGCTTGGCTGGAGCGCGCAGGTGTTGCGCATGTGGTGGGCAGCAGCAGCCGCGTCTTCGACCATCTTCGTCACGCTGCAGCCGAAGCAGACTTCCTTCGCGACCGCTCGCAACGACTCCCCGCTCCTCGTGCTTGGGTCGAGGACAGTCGCGATGCGGCGCAGGGTCGGCGGCGTGCGCTTGCAGCCCAGCCGATGGGCATGTTCGGCTGTCGGCCAGATCATAAACTGCACCAAGGTTTGTCCGAAAAGGCTCAACCCGCCAAGGCCATCGCCGAGCTGCGGCAGCTCCGGCTTGGCTGGCGGCATCGCTAGGCGGAACTAGGCGATTGTCATTGCGTTGCCGCTAACCCCGTACAGGCATCTGCGAGCACAGCTCTTCGACACGATCGGAGTAGTCGATGGGCTGGGCCTGCAGGTCCGCTATCTGGTGTTTTTGACGATCACGGGACGGAGGAGGTCCTACGCGCGCGGCAGGCGATCTGCCGGGGCAGTTGACTCGCTGAACACGCGCTGCACGAACCGCACCTGCTCAAACCAGAGCCGGGCTGGCAACGCGGCATACGTACCCATCATGCTGGCCATCATTTGGACCCCCGTCAGCGCGGGGCTGAAAGGTGAGGTCGGCGGCTTCCCGTTTGGTGTCGTGCTCATGCTGGTGCTGGGTTTTGCGGTACGCACCGAGGCGGCCGCCGCCAACAGCGGCTTGCTTTCACGGCGCTTTGCCTTGGATTTGATCGTGGGTCGACGCGTGGACTTGGTCTTGTTGGGTTTCCTGGCCATGGGTACTCCGGTAGATGGGTGTGGGGTGGAAGGGTTTGCCCCCAGAAGAGGGAGGCAATACGAGACACGCACCGATCTGCCTTAGCTCCAGCCGAGAGAGGGAGAGGATGCTAAGCGAGTGAACCTTATTGGGGAGTAGGTTCGGCGTCGCCTGTTAGGTGAACGGCAGGGATTGTGGGGGGTTCCAATCTGATTGCTGCACGGAAGCGAAACATTGGTCGCGCGACCGCCTCTTCGCGCCCAATCTCGTCGCCACCGCCTACACGAAGGCCGATATCCAAGGGTGTGCGCTGATGACGCAGGAAGATCGATTAGCTGGGGTGAGGTGCTTACGCGGTACGCCATGCCCTTCCGGCTTCGGCACTTGCGTCTGGCTTGGGCGTCCTTCCGCGAGGCGATTATACCAAGCCGGGAATGTATCTCGTCGCGTCACGAAGGCGGTGCCTAGCGATCAGTGCAAGCCATGATCGCCATGTGCCGCGTATTCGCCTTTCGCCTTCACCGTCTCCACTCTGTCAATCACGTCTTGGCGTGTGATCGCCGAGAGCTGTTTATTGCCCCAGCTCGGGATCAGCTTGCGACGGATGGTGCGCTCCAGTCCATGCGCTCGCCGCAGCTTGCGCTTGGCCTTGAAGTAGTCCTCGGCCACGTCTGCGAACTTTCGCGTGGGCGTCGGATCGAATTTGATCGCTCGCTCTCGCGCTTGCTCCAGCGACATGCGACCGACGAGGCCCAGCTTGTTCCGTGTCGGATGCTTGGCGCCCGGCTTGCGCTTGAAGGCGACGAACGACTTTTTGCCCTTGGGCGTCACGCACACAGCGAAGTGTCGCACCGTGCGGTCATGCACAAGCTGTCGGCTTGCGCTTCGGCTTCGATGACTCAATGACTTCGTCTATGAGTGTCCTTCGGTCCATGTCGCAACTCCCGACTTTCTGACAGCAATGACGATGCTGTCGTCTGAATTGTCGGATGCGCCATTGAAAGACAACGAAATTGCGGACTACGGTTGGTTTTGTGTCGGGGATTCAATCCCCTCAGCCGGCACCAATATCCAGCGCTGCCTCCTCCAGGCTGAGCCGCGGCATCACCTGCATGAGCGCGTTGATGGCTGCCTGCCTGGAGTTTGGGTTTGAGCGGGCCGACCGCCGGCGCCGGTACGCTCGATCGCAGGCAGCTGTTCGCGCGCCTGACCAAATTCCCCAACGGGGTCGTGGAAACCATTCCACCGGAAAAGCGGAGAGCTCCAGGAACGGGGCAATCGAGGGGACGTTGAGGCCGCACGCGTCTCCCGTGACCGGATCATGCATGGGGACGTGTGATCAGCCCAACAAGGAGAACGTCCCATGCGAGTCTTGACTAAGACGGCGATGATGGGCGTGTCAGTGCTCGCCATCGGCTTGGCTGTCGGGTCTGCGCAGGCACGGCCCCCCGGACCAGGCGGTGCGCGGCCGGAGTCGGCGGTGCAGAAGGTGCAGACGCTGCAGGAGATCGACCGTGACCAGGCGAGGGCGCGGGTGCGGCAGCGCCTCGGCGAGCGCTGGGAAGCGATGACTCCAGCTGAGCGTCTGCGCGCCAGGCACCGTGCTCGGCAGACCGCGCGGCGCCTTGAGGAGCGCTGGGCGGAACTGACCCCGGCCGAACGTGCGCAAGTCAGGCACCTTGCGCGGCAAGCTGCGCGGCGCGCGGAGGCACGTTGGGAGGCCATGTCCCCGGCCGAACGCATGCGTGCCAAGCAGCGCGCACGGCAAATCGGCGAGCGAATCGAGGAGAGGTCCGGCTATGGCTATACCGCCCGCAAGCGCGCCAGAGACCGCCTGCGGGATCGCCTAGAGTAGCGCGCCCAGGGCGAAGTTTCTGCCGGATTTGCCACCGGACTGCAATGGCAGAGGGGATATTGGACGGCACGAACTTGGCTTGCTGCCGTCCAACAGCTCCTACAATCCGGTAGTTGCCAGCGCAGCACGTGGCCAGAAGATACCGGCTCCCCGCATTTGAACCGAAGGTCGGGGGCCAATCCCCCTCTCAGGGGGGCCGGTCAATGACCACGTCCGCGGAGCACGGCGCCAATCCGGAATGAACGATGTTGTGATGCAAGCACGGCGTGCGGCTTACTGGCCGACCTCTATGACGCCCATCATCCCTTTGTCCTCGTGATCAACCGCGTGGCAGTGGTAGACAAAGCGCCCCACGATCACGGGGTCAGTAAATGGGATGACCACCTTCAATATGCTCGGCCCGGCGTCCGTTGCCGGCAGCATCGAGAACGTATCCCGCATGCTGTCCTCGTTCTGAGGGATGCCGTTGATTTCTGTCACCAGGAAGCCGGTCTGGTGGATGTG
>DASURA010000403.1:0-17278 GCA_036280295.1 Hyphomicrobiaceae bacterium | reverse complement strand
CAACCGCAAGCAGTTCGGCAACATGCTGTATGGCGTGGATCATCTGCAGTCCACGTATAACCGTGCCGAGCAGGCCTTCACCAAGGGCGAGCCGGAGTGGGGCGCGCACCTGGCCGACGAGCTGACCCGCCTGATCGGCCTCCACGATGCGTCCACCATCGCCGCCGTTATCGTCGAGCCGGTTGCCGGATCCACCGGCATCCTGCCGCCGCCCAAGGGATACCTGAAGAAGCTGCGCGAGATCTGCACCCAGCACGGCATCCTCCTGATCGTCGACGAGGTGATCACCGGGTTCGGCCGCACCGGCTATGCCTTCGCCTCCGAGCGCTACGAGATCGTCCCCGACCTCATCACCTTCGCCAAGGGCGTCACCAACGCCGCTGTGCCGCTCGCCGGCGTGATGGCCCGCAAGGGCATCTACGACGCCTTCATGACGGGTCCGGAGCACATGGTGGAGCTGTTCCACGGCTACACCTACTCGGGCCACCCGCTGGCGGCCGCGGCCGGCATTGCCACCCTCGACATCTACAAGGATGAGGCGCTGTTCGAGCGGGCGCAGAAGCTGGAGCCGGTGTTCGCCGATGCCATGATGAGCTTGAAGGGCCTGCCCAACGTCGCCGACATCCGCACCGTCGGCCTGCTTGCGGGCATCGACCTCGATCCGCTCCCGGGCAAGCCCGGCCTCAGGGGCTACCAGGCGGTTGAAAAGATGTACAACGACCTAAACATCTACCTGCGCGTGGCCATGGATACCCTGGTCGTGGCACCGCCGCTGATCGCCACCGAGGCCGATATCGCCGAGATCACGGACCGGGTGGCGACGCTGATCAAGGCGGTGGCGTAGGCAGCGCGCGCCGCCGGCCGCACGACCTCAATCTATGTCTGCAAGGAGCCCGGGATCCGGGCTCTCTTTTTTTGCGTTGTGGTAGTATTTTGCCATTGACGCACATAGTGGATTTGCGTAAATTGCGCGGCAGGGGCTTCACGTGCTGCGTTGGCCCCATATGCTGATTGCGTACGGCTTGGCGGCCGTCAGCTGCGCATGGGAGCCTCTGCGGAAAAACCTGCCCTTCTCTCAGGCGGCACCGAAAGCGATACGGATTGGATGTAAAAGCCACCCGCATTCCCCGAAAGCTGGTGATAGGTGCACGGCCGCGGTTGCCCCTTCCGGCTTTCGCCAGCGATCCTTCTGAGAGCGATTCGTTCTGATTCATCTGGTAGGTTCGCGATGACCCAACAGTTTGCCGTGCCGGACCCGCAGCTCGCCACCCCTGAGCCTCTGCTCGGGCCTCTGGCGGAGCCTTTGTACGTACGCATGGGCGATATCTTCGTCATTCTTTCGGCGACCCTGGTATCGCTGGCCTCGGGCGCCTGGATGATGGCCCGGCTCGGCCTCGATCTCTCCTATGCCATCCTCGCAGCCCTGGTGACCTACGGCGTGCTGCTGGGCGTGCATATGGCGGCGCGGCGCGTGCTTAACCCCAAGCCTGAGGATGCGGAGGCTGAAAGCGCCGAGAGCGACGTGCACTGGCAAACCGGCGCCGCCGCGTTCGAAGCGGCCCTGTCGCGCCAGGCCGCTCAGCTGGAGCGCGCGGCCGAGGCCGAGGAGGAGGACGCCGCTGCCGCGCAGGCCTTCAGGTTCCGGCCATCGCGCCTGCCCTACTTCGAGGACGGCGAGAGGCCGGCCATGGAAGGTGCAGCGGGCGAGCCCGCCGCCGAGGACCGCCCGTCACCGACCGGGGCGATGTCGCCCGACATCAATGTCGAGGTGATCCAGGACCTCATCAAGAAGTTGGCTGACGAGCTGAACGGCCCGGCCCCTCGCGACGACGACGCGCCCGGCGAGCACGCCGCCGTAGCCGATGCGATGCTGGGACGCTCGATCGCCGCGCTGGATGTCGCGGCGCGGGCCATGCGAGCGGAGCCGGACGAGGCACAGCCGGCATCCGACCAACCGGAGGAGAGCAAGGACGCCGCCCAGAGCGGCGCGGCGCGTCCGCTCGACGCGCAGATCGCCCGCATCGCCGAGGCGGTCGCGGCCGAACGCTTCGAGGTGATGATCGAGCCGATCCATGCACTGTCGGAAGGGCGCCCGCGCCACTACGAGGTCAGCATGCGGCTGCGCATGGCCGATGGGCTGTCGCTGGAGCAGACCGACTACACCCGCGCTGCCCAGACCTCGGAGCTGCGCGCCGACCTGCTCCCGCACATCGACGCGGCGCGCATGCTGCGGGCTGCGCGGGTGGCGCGGCGGCTGGCCGAGCGCGGCCGGCAAGGCTCGGTGCTGTCTGCCATGTCCGGCCAATCAATCACCGATAGCGGCTTCCTCGATACGGCAGCCCAGCAGACGGCGATCGACGGCGGCCGCGTGCGCCTGGTACTGTCGTTCGCGCAGGCGGACGCGCGCAACTTCACGCCGGCGCATGCCGAGGCGCTGGGCGCCATGGCGGCAGCCGGCTTCGGCTTTGCTCTGGAGGACGTGACCGACCTGGAGATGGACTTCGGCAAGCTCAAGGCCCTTGGCTTCGAGTTCGTCAAGCTCGACGCCGAGGTGTTCCTCGACGGCATGCAGGCACCCGGTGGCAACATTCCGGCGGCGGACATTTGCCGCTATCTGTCGGAGTTCGGGCTCACCCTGATCGTCGGCGCCATCGAGGACGATTGGCTGCTGGCCAAGGTGATGGGCTTCGGCGTGCTGCTCGGGAAAGGCACCCTGTTCGGCGGCCCCCGCCTGATCAAGGCCATGGAGCCGGGCGCCGTGGCTGCGTAGGGGGCGGCTCAAGAGGGCAGCCCTGCGGGGCTGCCCCCAGACGCCAGCCGATGCGGCCCGCGCACCTGCGCCGCAGAAGAACCATGAAGTCTGCTAGCTTGGAGCATGGCGTCGGACCGCACGGTCTGACGCATTCAGTCTGGCCCCGTGTCAATGGAGGCTCCGCATGTCCAAGCTCACCTTGTATCACGCCGCGCCATCGCGCTCGGCGATCGCCCGCTGGATGCTGGAGGAGGTCGGCGAACCGTACGACATCCATCTTCTCAGCCTCAGGAAGGGCGAGCACCGCCGGCCCGAGTATCTCGCCGTCAATCCCATGGGCAAGGTGCCGGCGCTGCAGCACGGCGACGCCGTGATTACCGAGGTGGCGGCGCTCTGCTGCTACCTCGCCGACGAGTTTCCCAGCGCCGGCCTCAGCATCCCCATCGGCGACCCGCGCCGCGGCACTTATCTCAAGTGGCTGTTCTTCGCGCCGGGCTGCATCGAGCCGGCGGTCCTCGAACGCGCCTTCCCGCGCGCCACGCCAGCGCCGCGCTCGACGGCAGGCTTCGGCGATTTCGACTCCGTCATGGATGTGCTGGCGCAAGCCACAGCCGCCGCAAGCCCTTGGCTGATGGGAGCGCAGTTCACCGCTGCCGATGTCGTCGTCGGTTCGCAGCTGCGCTGGGGCCTGATGTTCAAGCTGATCCCCGAGCGGCCTGAGTTCGCCGCCTACGTTGCGCGCCTTAACGAGCGACCAGCCCTCAAGCGTGCGACGGAGCTGGACGCTGCACTGCAGGCGGCAGAGGAGCGCGGCAGCTGAACGCCGGCAAGCAAGGCTGCCGGCGCTCGCAATGTTGAGGCTTGGACCGGCCTTATTGGCGCTTCTGGCTCCTCAGCACCATGCGCACCTGGTCGGCGTTCATCTGCAGCTCGACGCCATCGCCCTTCCAGCGCAGCTCGCCTGGGCTGATCAGAACGCTGGTGGAGCCAAGCCCCAGCGGGGTGCCCAGCTCGGCCTCTATCGCCTCAAGGCTGCCATCGCTGCGCCGCTTCAAGCCGGACACCTGGCCGAGCACCATGCCGTCGGCGCTGTAGATTGGCAGGCCGACCATGGTCGGAGCCGGGCCGCCCTGCTGCGGCGTCTGGCTCTGGCGCATATCTGACGGCGGCACCATGGCCGTCACGATCGCCTGACACGAAGGTGAGAGCTGGTTGCGATTTTCCACCATGCACTGCGCGATCGAGCCGCCGGTGCCGCTGCAGTGCTGCTGGATATCCGGCCAGCAGGCCTGGGCGAAGCTCTGGACCTTGTGCACGGCGTTGCCGATGCGCTGCGATGTCTCGAGCATCGCCAGCTCGCACTGGCGGCTGATCTTGTCCTCGTGTGCCTGCATGCATAGCGCCAGCCGGCCCTCACCTGGCGTCACCGTGCTGCAGAAGTTGCGCAGCTCGTCGGCACAGGCCGTGCGCAGCTGCTCCGCAGCGCCGGCGATGCGGGCGCGCATCTGCAGCCGCTGCATCTGCCAGAGCTTGTCCAGGTCCGCCGGTTGCTGCTGGCCCTGCTGTTGAGCCTGCTGCTGCGGTTGCTGTGGCTGTTGCTGTTGCGGTTGCTGCTGTTGCTGTTGCTGCTGAAGCTGCTGCGCCTGCTTCCATTTGAGCGGCTCGGCGCCGACCGCGGGCGCCAGCAGAAGCCCGAGGCCAACGAGCACCGTCGTTGTGCTGAGCAGTGGCCTAAGCGGTACGTTCGACACAATCCACCTCCTCGGATCCGGATCGCCATAATTGGCGGGCGATGCATGGACCCGGAGGGGTGCTGCCCCTATCGGGAAAAACCCGCGGACCGCAGCGAGGCCGCCCCCAGAACGCCTGTGAGGCTTAAGCTGGGAGATGTGTCGCTCAAGGTTGTGGAGTGTGGCCGCGAGGATGGGGGTTATTCGTCCGACGGCGGGACCACTTCCCGCACCCTCAAGGCGCCACGGGTAGCCAACGCGGCAACTTCTGGATCGGCACTCAGGCCCACATGCTAGCCTGCCCGTATCGATGCACGACCCAAGAAGGTGCCGAGCATGGGCAAGACCATCATCCTCATTGGGCTGGCACTGATTGTCGTGGGACTGCTATGGCTGGTCGCCGAGCGCCTCGGCCTCGGCCGACTGCCCGGCGACATTGCCATCGAGCGCCCCGGCTTCAGCCTCTACATCCCGATCATGACCTCGCTGATCATCAGCGTTGCCCTGAGCCTGCTGCTGTGGCTGTTCAATCGGTGGTGAGACGGATCTCGGAAGGCGCCGTCTGAATCCTCTTTCCCCGCTTGCCGGGAGAGGGCCAGCGTGAGGCGCAGGACCAAGCGATACCCTATCCACGCAGGGCTTCGATCAATCTCATAGGCGCCGTACCGTCGTGAGGCGTCGCCTGAAGGACGGCGGGGAGAGGGAGGAGCCTTACTTCGGCGCCCGCTTGGCGAGGATGCGCTGCAGGGTGCGGCGGTGCATGTTGAGGCGGCGCGCGGTCTCGGAGACGTTGCGGTTGCACAGCTCGTAGACGCGCTGGATGTGCTCCCAGCGCACGCGGTCGGCCGACATCGGGTTCTCGGGCGGCGGCGCCTTCTCGTTGTGCGGGGCGAGCAGCGCGTCGGTCACGTCGTCGGCATCGGCGGGCTTCGCGAGGTAATCCACCGCGCCAAGCTTCACCGCGGTGACGGCGGTGGCAATGTTGCCGTAGCCGGTCAGCACGATGGTGCGCGCGGTGGGGCGCACCTTGGCCAGCTCGGCCACCACGTCGAGGCCATTGCCGTCCTCCAGACGCATGTCGATGACCGCAAAGGCAGGGGCCTTGGCATGGATCAGCGCGAGACCCTCGGTCACCGAATGCGCGGTGCGCACCTCGAAGCCGCGGCCCTCCATCGCCTTGGCGAGGCGCAGGACGAATGCCCGATCGTCGTCCACCAGGACCAGCGAGCGATCCTGGGGCAGCTCATCGGGCTTGAACGATAGATCCTCGGTCACGGCGATGCCTCCGCAATCAAGATATTATAGCGGCTCGTAACGGTACACCCAAGCCCTTGTTGCCCAAGCTCCTGTCATCCATTCTGCTTAACTGGGCGCCGCTTGCCCAGCCCTAACTTCATCGGTGCGCCGGACCATCGGCGACAGGCCGCCATTCAGGCCGCTCTCGAACGCAGAGCGGGGCCAAGTGATCCTGGCGATGGCACCCGTTGCAGACGCCACCCGATTCTCCAGGGTGACCGTGGCACCCGATCGCTCAAGCAGAGTCTTGGCGATGAAGAAGCCCAATCCCATGCCATGCGGCTCGCCATCCCGGCCCCGGTCAGCCTGGCGGGCGGGACGAGTGGTTACATAGGGCTCGCCAAGCGTATCCAGCACCATCGGTGAGATGCCCGAGCCGTCGTCGGCGATTGTGATCATCACCTCGCGCGCCGACCAGGTGGCGGCGATCTCCACCTTCTCCTGGGCAAAATCGACGGCATTCTCGACGAGGTTGCCCACGCCGTAGATGACGCCCGGCCGCCGCTGCCCCACCGGCTCGGCGGTATACTCGCCCGCAGGAGCGGCGCTGATGACGATCCTGGTATTGAAGCCGTGGTAGGGCGCGGCGGCCTCCTCGATCAGCTCCCGCACGGTGACCTGCGCCAAGAGCGGATCGGGCTGCTGCGTGCCGCGCGTGAGCTTGCGCAGGATCTCCCGGCAGCGCGCGGCTTGGTCCAGCAACAGCTCCAGATCCTCGTGGAAGCTGCCGTCGGTCGGCTTGCCACGCGCCAGCTCCTTGGCCACCACCGAGATGGTCGACAGCGGCGTGCCGAGCTCGTGCGCGGCTGCGGCGGCTAACCCGTCGAGCGCATGCAGCTGCTGCTCGCGTGCCAGCACCATCTCCGTTGCCGCCAGGGCATCGGCCATCTGGCGCGATTCCTTGGCCAATCGCCAGACATACATGGCAAGGAACAGCATGCCCGCCAGCACCGATGCGAGCACGCCCAGATTATAGAGCATCGGCAGGTCGAACCCGCCACCCGTCTCCCACGTCGCCTGCGGGAAGCGCGCCGTATCCCACGGCAGCCGGCGATGGAAGAACACGAGCAGCACCGCCACCACCGCTCCAAGCACCCCGAGCACCACCGTGTTGCGCGGTGGCAGCGTCGCAGCCGAGACCGTGACCGGTGCCACGATCAGAAACACGAACGGATTCTCGACACCGCCGGTCAGATAAAGCAGGGCGGCGAGCTGGATGATGTCGTAGGCCAGCAGCACCGTCGCGAACGAGCTGCTGAGACGGGTGCGCATTGGATAGCGCATACGCAGGAAGACGTTGAGCCATGCGGTCAGCGCGATGAGGGCGAGGCAGACGCCGATGTCGAACTGGAAGCCCAGCACGAAGCGGACGAAGCAGACGGTGGCCAGCTGCCCGGCCACGCCGAACCAGCGCAGGCGCACAGCCGTCTGCAGCCGCAGACGGCTCTCACCCGATTCCTTGCTTAGCCATTCGAGCGTCGGCATCGACTGCAAACTCGCGCTTGTCGGGCAACGGATCAAGGCTCACTCGCCTTGCTCCCAACCCGCCCCTGCTCCACATAGGGGGCCTATCCATCGCCCCAGCGGCTTCCGGTGATGTGCCGGGTGTGCCGCTTCGGCGGAACCACTACATCATATGCACAAGATGCAGAAGCTCATAGCGCAGGAGAACAGCCATGCCGGCTCGCCTGTCCAGGTGCGGGCGCTGCGCAAGGTTTATGGCGAGGTGGTCGCCGTCGATTCGATCGATCTTGCCCTGGAGTGCGGCTCCGTCACGGCGCTGCTGGGCGGCAACGGCGCCGGCAAGACCACCACCATCGCCATGCTGATGGGTCTTGTCACGCCCACCTCCGGGGAGGTGCGGGTGCTGGGTGCCGACATGGCGCGCGAGCGCTACCAGGTGCTGCATCGCATGAACTTCGAGAGCCCCTACGTCGACGTGCCTATGCGGCTCTCCGTGCGGCAGAACCTGGAGGTGTTCGGCCGGCTCTACGGCGTGCGCGCCCTCAAGCCGCGCATCGATGCCATCGCCAGCGAGCTGCGGCTCAAGGAGTTGCTGAGCCGGCCCTACGGCAAGCTCTCGGCCGGGCAGAAGACCCGAGTAAGCCTGGCCAAGGCGCTGCTCAACGAGCCCGAATTGCTGCTGCTCGACGAGCCGACCGCCTCGCTCGATCCGGACACCGCCGATTGGGTCCGGACGCGGCTGGAGCATTACCGGCGGGCGCGCGGCGCCACCATCGTCCTGGCCTCGCACAACATGGCCGAGGTGGAGCGCCTCGCCGACCGGGTGATCATGCTGGAGAAGGGCCGCATCGTCGCCGACGATACGCCCGCCAGGCTGATCGCCCGCTTCGGCCGGGCCACCCTGGAGGAGACGTTTCTCGCCATTGCCAGGCGCGGCGCCGAGGACGCGGAGCAGAGCCAATGAGCCTCGCAGCCGGTGCCGCCTTGCATGCGCAGACGGGCCCCGCCGCCTCGGCGCGACGCATCGGGGCGATCGTGCTGCGGCATTGGTACGTTATCCGCTCATCCTGGCCCCGCACGGCCGAGCTGATCTACTGGCCGCTGGTGCAAATGCTGACGTGGGGCTTCCTGCAGAGCTATCTCGCGCAGTCGACGGGCATCGCCAGCCGGGCCGCCGGCCTGTTCATTGGCGGCGTGCTGCTGTGGGACATCCTGGTGCGCGGCCAGCTCGGCTTCTCGGTCGCCTTCCTGGAGGAGCTGTGGTCGCGCAACCTGGGCCACCTGATGATGAGCCCGTTGCGGCCGGCCGAGCTGATCGCGGCACTGATTATCGTCAGCGTGGTGAAGCTCTCGGTGGCCATGGTGCCAGTGGCGCTGATGGCGTACTGGTTCTTCGGCTTCAACCTGCTGAGCCTCGGCCTCGCCTTCGCCGCGCTGTTCGCCAACCTCATCATCATGAGCTGGGCAATCGGGCTCCTCTCGGCGGGTGTGATCCTGCGCTGGGGGCTGGCGGCGGAAAGCTTCGCCTGGCTGGTGGCATTCGTGCTGCTGCCGTTGTGCTGCGTCTACTATCCGGTTTCGACCTTGCCGCATTGGCTGCAGCCGGTCGCCCTGGCCCTGCCGCCGACCTACGTGTTCGAGGCGCTGCGGGCTCTTGTCATACACCACACCTTCGAGGCGGGCTTGATGGCGAGGGCGCTGCTGCTCAACGTTGCCTACCTCGCAGCCGGCGCGGCCGCGTTCGCCTACTTCCTGCGCCAGGCCCGGGCGAGCGGGGCGCTGGTGCAGATGGGGGAGTAGGTGGTGAGCGTCAGGCAAGCGACGCGCGGATCCCCCTCCCCCTCGCGCCGCAGGCGCGGCGCTAAGACGTGGGGAGGGGTTAGGGGTGGGGGGAACCCCGACCTTCGATGTTCTGCAGTCCCCCCCACCCTGTCCCTCCCCCACAAGGGGGGAGGGGACGCTGTGGCCCGCGCCTCAGCCAATTCGAAGCTCATGCAGTGCCTCGCGGTTACGGGATGACCCTAGCACACATCAGGCTCGCCGTTCTCGCTCTCGTCGGCCTTGCCGCCGGCGCACTGACGGCACTGGCGGTGCTTCCGCACGCCCGCGAGCGGCTCATGCCGAATCGCCAGGTCAAAGTATGGGGCCAGGCACTGATCGGTGGGCCGTTCTCGCTGGTCGATCACACCGGCAAGCGTGTAACAGACGCAGATTTCCGTGGCCGCACCATGCTGATCGTATTCGGCTCGACCGCCTCGCCCGACTCGACGGCATCATCCTTGCAAGTGCTGATGGCCGCCTTGGACAAGCTCGGCGCCAAGGCCGAGCGAGCGGTGCCGATCCTGATCACGGTCGACCCCGAGCACGATACGCCCGCGCGCCTCAAGCGCTTCATAGAGCGATTCAATCCACGTCTTGTTGGCCTTACCGGCACAACGGCCGAGATCGACGCCGTGCTCAGCGCCTACCGCGTCCACGCCATCGGCAAGGGCGATGCGTCCACATCGGCTGCCGGCACAGCGATCGATCCGCCATCGCTCATCTATGTCATGGGCCCGGACGGGCGCTATCGCGGCCATCTCAGCTTCACGGCCGGCGTCGACGTCGTCGCGACAAGCCTAGCTGGCATGTTGTAGGCGCGACACCCTCGCCACCACCGGCACGTGTAGAATTTCGCTTGTAGAGCGTGGGAGGCTTGGCCCATCCTGGTGAGCCCCGGATCGCTCTGGCCGGGTAGGTGCGACCGGATCCGAGATCGGGAGACAAGCCGTTGCTGTATCATTGGTATGAGATGGGCCAGGCGGCCTTGCGGCCTGCCCGCATGGCGGCGCGGTCCTGCCGGCTGTTCCTCAATCCGCTCAATCCCTGGACGCACACGCTGCTCGGCCGCAATGCACTCGCCGCCTGCGAGGTGTTCGAGCGTGCGACGCGGAGGTACGCCAAGCCGAGCTTCGGACTGACGCACACCCTGGTCGATCGCACCGCGGTGCAGGTCACCGAGGAGGTGGTGTGGGAGCATCCGTTCTGCCGCCTCGTCCACTTCAAGCGCAACATCGACCCCAAGCGTGCTGCCGCCGACCCCCGGCTGCTGCTGGTGGCGCCGATGTCGGGGCATTTCGCCACGCTGCTGCGCGACACGGTCGAGACGTTCCTGCCCGATCACGAGGTGTACATCACCGACTGGGAGGACGCGCGCAACGTGCCCCTCTCGGAGGGGCACTTTGATCTCGACGACTACGTCGACGTCATGGCCGACATCTTCCGCCACATGGGCGGCGACGTGCACGTGTTCGCAGTGTGCCAGCCGTCGGTGCCTGTACTGGCAGCCGCGGCGGTCATGGAGATGGACGGCGATCCGTGCGTGCCGCTGTCGCTGACCCTTGCCGGCGGCCCGATCGACACGCGCATCAACCCAACGGTGGTGAACACGCTGGCCGAGGAGCGCGGCATCGAGTGGTTCCGCCGCAACGTCATCACCAATGTGCCATGGGACCGGCCCGGCCGCGGCCGCCAAGTCTATCCCGGCTTCCTGCAGCTGTCGGGCTTCATGACCATGAACCTCGACCGACACATGCAGGCCCACAAGGACATGTTCCTGCACCTGGTACGCGGCGACGGCGACTCGGCGGAGAAACACCGCACCTTCTACGACGAGTACCTCGCGGTAATGGACCTCACAGCCGAGTTCTATCTCCAGACTGTGGATACGGTATTTGTGCAACACCAGATGCCGCGCGGGCAGATGACGCACCGCGGGCGCCCGATTGATCTTGCGGCGATCCGCCGCCCGGCGCTGATGACGGTGGAAGGCGAGAAGGACGATATCACCGGAACCGGCCAATGCCGCGCTGCGCACGCGCTCTGCACGAGCATCCCCGACGAGCGGCGCGCCCACTTCGAATGTCCGAGGGTTGGGCACTACGGCGTGTTCAACGGCCGGCGGTTCCGCTCCGAGATTGCAACGCGCATCGCCAAATTCATCCGCTCACACGATCCGTGTGCAGAGACCGGCCTGTCGATCGCCCAGCTCGAGCACATGTCGGAAATGCCGGCGCGCGGACGGCGTGCGCACGAGCTGGAGGCATTGGCCTTCAGCTTCCCCCGATACGCTTGACGCAGAGGTTTTTCGCCACACATCCTGTCGCGATCGAGCCACACGCGACAGCAACGCAATTAAGCAAGGGTTGAACGATGGTGACCGTTTCGTACAAAGTTTGCTAGGCGGACAGGTACGATACTGCGTGACGCGGCACGCAGGTTTCGTGAGGGTGCGGGCAAGGCCGACGACGAGGCCGAGCCCGCAGGAGGGCAGAGAAGTCCGATGGGCAGCGGGCGGAGTAAATCCTTCAAGAGCACGCTTGAGCTGGAGGCGCTGGGGTCACCGATCGAGGTGCGGCGGCATCCGGCAGCGCGCCGTTTGACGCTCAGGGTCAGCAAGACCAAACGGGCGGTACTCGTCACCGTGCCCGCAGAGTGCCGCATGGAGGAGGCCAGCCGCTTCGTCGAGAACAACCTCGAATGGGTGCGCGAGCGGCTGGGCTCGGTGCCCGAGCCGGTGCCGTTCGAAAACGGCGCCAAGATCCCGCTGCGTGGGCGGCTGCATTGCCTCGACTTCTCCGGCGCGCCGCGCACCAGGTCGGGTGCCAAGCCGGTCGTCGAGGTCGTGGCTTCGCCAGGTGCTACACCGCGGCTCATCGTTTCGGGCCGGCTGGAGCATGCCTCGCGCCGCCTGAAGGATTGGCTCCTTGAGCAGGCGCGGGCCGATCTCGACAGCTGCGTGTCGCATCACAGCCGGACACTCGGCGTCAAGGCGCGCTCGATCAGCCTGCGCGACCAGACCAGCCGCTGGGGCTCGTGCACCGCCGGCGGCCTCTTGTCGTTCTCCTGGCGCCTGGTGCTGGCGCCGGCGCAGGTGCTTGATTACGTGGCGGCGCACGAGGTGGCGCACCTGGTCGAGATGAACCACGGCCCCAAGTTCTGGAAGCACGTGGCGCGCTGCATGCCGCGCCTGGAGGAGGCCAAGCGCTGGCTGCGCAGCCACGGCGCCGATCTGCACCGCTACGGGGCCGCGCCTTGATCCGGTTCTAGGTTTCAGGGGGGTCGGGTTTCACAAGTGGCATCTTCCCTGAAACCTGATCGCTGAAAACTGAAACCTACTCCAGCACCGCCTTGATCTTGTCGTAGTACTTCCGCACCAGCTCGACATTGGCCGGGAACTCGATCGGCTTGGCGCTCTTGAGCGCCTCGTTCAGCTCCTCGAGCGCTCGCGTGCGCTCCTCATCCGGGAGCGATGTATCGGCTTTGGTCTCCTCGATCCGACGCACGATCTGGCTGGGGGGCTCGGTGAACGCACGGCTCTTGGGATCAATTCCGCCCATCAGCAGGATGATGTTGGCCTCGACGTCGTCGTGCTCCTCCAGGCCGGAGAAGCCATACTCCCTGGCGACCGCATCGAACTCCTTGTCGTCCGTGGACGCGGCCATCTTCTTCTGCGCGGCAATGAAGCCCTGGACCTGCTTCTCGCTCAGCCTGATCTGCTTGGGCGAGGACTGTGCCTTCGCCGCCTCCAGCCCGCCCAACGCGGACAGCAGGCCACCGGCGACCACAACGGCCCCCAACAATCGGAAAATTTCCCGCATTCCCGTTCGTCCTCAAATTCGCCCTGCCCGCCACGCCACGACTCAAATCCGTGACGATCTCGGCGCGCCAGGGGAAGGGATACAAGCCTGCAGGCGAAAGTGGGATGGATTGGGGCGCGGCCCTTCATCCGCCGGCCGGCGACCGTCGCCTCATTCCCCTCACGCCGTGCCCAGCGGCACCATCGGCCCGCCGGACTTGCACCAGGCGTCGAGGCCGCCGTGAATGTGGCAGGTGGAGGCGAGCCCGGCGTCCTGGGCAGTCTGCACGGCCATCGCCGAGCGCTCGCCGTAGGCGCAATAGAAGATGACCCGCCGGCCGGTGGCCCGCGCCAGCTCGTACAGCATTCCGCCAGGCCGGACATGCTCGTCCAGCTCCGTGTAGGGCGCATGCAGGGAACCGGGAATGATGCCGTGCCGCTCCCGCTCAGGGCGCTCGCGCAGGTCGACCAGCGCCACATCGGACCGGCCGAGCAGGCCGCGCACCTCCACCGGCGTCACTGCCCAGCCGTTGCGAGCGATCTCCTCCTGGGCGAGCCCGACGCGCATGTTGGCGGGTACGGCCACGTCCATCATGCGCGGGCTCGGCAGGTTAAGCTTCCCCATCAGCGCCACGTACTCGTCGACGGATTGCACCTGCAGGCGCGGGTTGCACCGCTTCTCCTCGCCGATGCTGGAGACGGTGTCGCCCTTGTAGTCATGGGCGGGGTAGACCAGCGTCTCTTCGGGCAGCTTCAGGAGCTTGTTGAAGAGCGAGTCGTACTGGGCGCGGGCGCTGCCGTTCTGGAAGTCGGTGCGGCCGGTGCCGCGGATCAGCAGCGTGTCGCCGGTGAACACACGGTCGTGCATCAGGAAGCTGTAGGAATCGTCGGTGTGCCCAGGGGTGTAGATGGCGTCCAGCGACAGGCCCTCGATACCAACCTTGTCGCCCTCGGTCACGCGCATGGAGACCACATCCACCTGCGCCTGCTCGCCCATCACGGTGATGCAGTGCGTGCGGTCGCGCAGCGCGCCGAGGCCGGTGATGTGGTCGGCGTGCAGGTGGGTGTCGACGGCCTTGACCAGCTTCAAGTCAAGCTCGGCGATGAGGTGCAGGTAGCGATCGACCTTATCCAGCACAGGATCGATGAGCAGCGCCTCGCCCCCCCTGCGGCTGGCGATGAGATAGGTGTACGTGCCGGACGTCTGATCGAAGAGCTGACGAAAAATCATTGGCCGCCTCCGCAGGCTTTTTCGCAAATCTCCCCTCAAATTCCGTGCATTCCAGAGTATCCTTTGCCCAAAGCCGCGGCAAGACAGCACAACATTTCGCATCAGCACGTCCCCTCGCTGCCGTCTGTTGCCGTTACTTGTGTCGCCGCGTGCCGCGGGGCACGATGGCCGGCATCACGGGGTGCCGGCCGCGCCACGGCTCCACAGGATCTCGCTCGCACGGGCTCTGCCGCTCTTGAGCCTTGGCTTCAGCGCTGTTAAGCGCACACGACATGCGGAGGTTGCTGTCATGGCGATTATACAGCCTGTGGTTCTGTCTGGAGGCGCGGGGACGCGATTGTGGCCGGTCTCGCGCGCCCGCTTCCCAAAGCAGTTCATTCCTTTTACCGAGGTGCAGCCGGAAAGCTTTCTGACCGCGGCGCTCAAGCGCCTCGGCCCGGAGCTCGGGTTCGCCGCACCGATGGTGGTCTGCAACAGCGAGCACCGGTTCCTGGTGAAGGACGAGGCGGGTCGGTCGGGCATCCGTCCGAGCGCCATCGTGCTGGAGCCGATGGCGCGCAACACCGCCCCCGCCGTGGCCGTGGCCGCGCTGATGGCGCTGCGCGACGATCCGGAGGCCATCATCGTCGTGATGCCGTCGGACCACGTCATCCGCGACGTGCCGCAGTTCGCCACCGCGGTGAGGAAGGCAGCCGAGATCGCCAATACCGGCAAGCTGGTGCTGTTCGGCATCCGCCCGAGCGAGCCCAACACCGGCTACGGCTACATCCGGCGCGGCAAGCCGCTCACGGGATTCGACGGCGCCTTCGCGGTGGCGGCGTTCACCGAGAAGCCCAATCGTGAGGTCGCCGAGGAATACCTCGCCTCGGCCAGCTATGACTGGAACAGCGGCATCTTCGTGCTCGGCGCCCGCACCTTCCTCAGCGAGCTGGAGCGCCTCGAGCCGGCCATCCTGGAAGCGGCGCAGCAGGCGCTCGGCGCGGCAGTGCAGGACGATGACCAGGGCTTTCTTCGCCTGGACGCCAGGAGCTTCGAGCGCGCCCCTGCCAAGTCCATTGACTACGCCCTGATGGAGCACACCGCGCTGGCGGCGGTGATGCCGATCGACGTAGGCTGGAACGATGTCGGCTCATGGTCGTCGCTGTGGGAGCTCAGTCCGCACGACAAGAGCGGCAATGCCGTGCACGGCGATGCGCTGCTCCACGACACGCAGGACTGCTACGTGCACTCGGACAAGTCGCTGGTCGCCACCCTGGGCGTCAAGGACCTGGTGATCGTCGATACGCCCGACGCACTGTTGGTGGCAGATCGCGGCCGGGCGCAGGACGTGGGCACGCTCGTCACCCGGCTCAAGGCAGCCGGGCGCACCGAGCACGAGAGCCAGATCCGCAACCATCGTCCCTGGGGCTACTTCGAGACGCTCAACATCGGCCCGCGCTTCCAGGTGAAGCTGCTGCACGTCAAGCCGGGCGGCAAGCTCTCGCTGCAGATGCACCATCACCGGTCGGAGCACTGGGTGGTGGTGCACGGCACCGCCAGGGTGACCGTGGGCGACAGTGAGCGGCTGGTGCACGAGAACCAGTCCGTCTACATCGTCGCCACCGAGTGGCACCGCCTGGAGAACCCCGGCAAGACGCCGCTGGAGATCATCGAGGTGCAGATCGGCAGCTACCTCGGCGAGGACGACATCGTGCGCTCGGACGATGTCTACAAGCGGTCGGCAGACGAAACGAAGTAGGCAATTTGACCATGAGGTTGCCACGCTGTACGATTTCATTCCGTACATAGCGACCAAGACGCCAGCAAAGAGACATGAGATGGCTAGGCCCCTGTCAGAGAGCGGACGACGCATTGAGCTGCGGGTCAAGCCAAAGGAGAAAGCACTTCTGTCACGCGCTGCCGCGCTCCGGAATGAGGACCTTACGGGCTTCATTTTGCGCACCGTAATGCCTGCGGCCGCAAAGATCGTGGAGCAATCGGAGCGTCTCGAGCTATCTGAGCGCGATAGCTTGCGCGTGCTGGAACTGCTTGAGAATCCTCCCAAGCCTACGGCGAAGTTGCGTGCAGCGCTCAAGCGGCACCGCGAAATCTTTGGCCACTGATGCTTCCACCGGTCGACGAGCACTCGTTGACCAAACGGCATCGGCGCGGTGAGTTCGATTGCGGCGAGCCAGCGCTGAACGACTACCTTGCTCGCTTTGCCACGCAGGCCCACCAACGCGGTGGGGCAAAGACTTTTGTCGTATGCCCGAAAGCAGAGTCCACCCTGATTCTCGGGTATTACAGCCTGGCGCCCGCATGCCTGGCATTTGCGCGCGTACCCGCGACCGTAACGAAAGGTTTAGCGCGTCACGACGTTCCGATGTTTCGTCTGGCCCGGCTTGCTGTGGATCTCTCGGCACAGGGAATGGGATTGGGTCAGTCGCTGCTCATCTTAGCCGGACAGCGCTGCATCGCCGTGGCTCAGGAGGTTGGCGGAGTAGCTCTGCTCATCGAAGCGAAATCGGAGCGCGCTGCACGTTGGTATGCCGGGTTCGGGGCAGTCAGGCTGGATGATGCCCCAATGACGCTGGTGCTGCCCTTGGCAACTCTCGCCGCCAAGGACAAAAGATATTCGGGCTAGAGCCCAGCCAGGCTCAGTGCTTCAGTGCTTCGTCTGCCCCGGTTGCGGGCCGTGCTCTGCATCCTCGGTGCGTATGACCGTCGGCTGTGGCTGCGGGGTGATCGCCGGGTCAGCGAGCTTGCTCTCGAACCGCATGTAGCTGAGCGGGATAACAGCCAGATAGAGCAGGGTAAGCACGGTGAGCGTGCCGAACGGATAGGTGAGCAGCAGCGCCACCAGCGCCGCGGCGCCGACAAAGATCGGCAGCACGTAGTCGCGGGAGATGCGCTCGCCCAGCAGCTTGCCCGAGAAGGTGGGAATGGTGGAGACGAGCAGGAACGCCACCGCCAGCACGTAGGCCGCGATCAGCCACGGCCAGCTGAGTACCGCGAACAGCTCCAGATTGGCGAGGTAGAGCGGCAGCAGCACGGCGATGGCTCCAGCGGGTGCCGGCATGCCGGTGAAGTAGTTGGCCTGCCAGCGCGGCTTCTCCACGTCGATCATCGAGTTGAAGCGGGCGAGCCTCAGCCCCATCGCCAGCGCGAACACCAGCGCCACGATCCAGCCGAACCCTCGCGGCAGGGCA
>DASURA010000402.1:0-3009 GCA_036280295.1 Hyphomicrobiaceae bacterium | reverse complement strand
GAGAGGGCAATCTTGACCTGCTCGATCGAGCCGAGCAGGGCATGGCCCTTGCGGGCGTCGATGACGCGCAACAAGCGGCCGAGCTTGTCCGGCTCCCGAGCATCACGGCGAACACGGCCGATATCGGTCGCGACCTTGGGATCGTACATGAAGTTGATGCGGTGCCAGGTTGCGAGGTCGTGGTACCACCAGCGCGGCGGCTCCATGTTCTTGTGCCGCAGCTTGCTGCCCATTCCGAGGTGGGGCATCACAGTCTGCAGCTCCAGGTGCTTGTCGAAGTCGGTGCCGCCGATGTGAACGCCGGCGAATCCCAGGATGTCAGACCTGCGATCCGACTTGTGGCGGCGCTCGGGAGAGACGCGCACGATCGAGAAGTCCGAGGTGCCACCGCCGATGTCAACGACGAAGGCGAGCTGCTCGCCAGTTACACCACGCTCGTAGTCCAGGGCGGCGGCGATCGGCTCGAACTGGAACTCGACGGTCGTGAAACCGGCTTGGCGCGCCGCCGTCCGGAGCTGCTCCTCGGCGTTGCGGTCGGCCTCCTCGTCATCGTCCACGAACCGTACTGGGCGCCCCATGACGACGGCGTCGGGATTGCCGGCGGCGGTGCGGATGGAGGTGACGAACATCGCGATGATGTCGAGAAAGCGCAGCCGGCGCCCTTTGAGCAGTGTGGTCTCGTCGACGAGCGACGATCCGAGCAGCCCTTTCAGCGCCCGCATGAAGCGGCCGTCCTCGCGCCGCAGATAGCTCGCGACGGCCTCCTGGCCGAAACAGGCGCGGCCGTCCTCAAAG
Source organism: Hyphomicrobiaceae bacterium (assembly GCA_036280295.1). Lineage (GTDB taxonomy): Bacteria > Pseudomonadota > Alphaproteobacteria > Rhizobiales > Hyphomicrobiaceae > AWTP1-13. The sequence continues at coordinate 2,214 of DASURA010000402.1, read as the reverse complement.
CTGAAGAAGATCGCGGTCGGCACGGAAACGCGCCCGGGCTGGATCTCGACCAGCTGCGGCGCAGCGCCAACGAAACGTCCGATCGACGAGTTCGACGTGCCGAAGTCGAGCCCGCAGAACGTGCAGGGAGACGAGGTCATGACTCTTCGGTGGGTTGGGGAAGGGCGGCCTTCTTACGCCATGTCCAATGCCGCCGTGAAGCGTTTCCCTCGCGCCGCCCTGCACGCGACGTCACGGCCGCCGCCGCTTGGTGGTGCCCCTGAAGGGCCGATCAGTGTGCGCGGTCACGGCGGCGGAATGCGGGCTGCGCCCCAATCCGGCGCCGTCACGGCAGCCCCGCCTCCTGCCCCTGTCCTGGCCCTGCCTCGGGCGGGGGAGGCGGTGGCGGTGGCGTCGGACGGCCCTGGAACACCGAGCGCAGGAATGCCGGCCCATCGGTAGCCAGCCGCGTCACCACTGCGGAGACCTGCTCGACGTTGCGGATCGCGCTCTCGCCGCGCCGCAGCCGCCGATCCAGTGCCGCCATGGTGCGGGCGCAGCCTGGGTCGTCATCCTCCAGCCAGGTGCGGAACACCGAGGCATAGACGGCGGCGAGGCCGGTCATACGCAGGCTGCCGGCGGCCCCGTCGGTACCGATGCCGGCGGCCTCCAGCATCCAGCCCATCGAGGCAAGCACCGGGCGGGCCAGGGCGAGGTCGGCCGCGCCGGAGGCGTGGATCGAATGCAGCGCCTTCTTGTAGGGGCTGAGCACATCGAAGCGCGACATGACGATGTCGAACAGGGTATCGCGCGCGGACTGGCCCTCCGTGCGCTTCGGCGCGTGCTTCAGCACCTCGTCGTCGACGGCGCGCAGCAGCCCGGCAATGATATCGGTCTTGGAGCTGAAGTTCTTGCGCAGGTCGGTGAGGGGCAGCTTGGCGGCGTCGGCGATATCGAGCAGCGTCACGTCGCTCCAGCTCTTGGTGGCGGCGCACTCGAGCGCCGCAGCGAGAATGCGATCCCTGGGGCTGACTTGGTCGAACATGGAACGGCTCCTTTTCTCGACGCAGAGTAGCATATCAGGGTTGCGGCCCGCCAATCGTTGCGCAGGACGTAGGACGTAGGGTGCAATAAGCGAAGCGCATTGCACCGTTTCGACCGGTCCTCGGTGCAATGCGGCTATCGCCTTATTGCACCCTACGAGCTCGGCTCATCGCCCTTGCTGCTCATGCCCAGCCCCTCCAGGTAGACGAGGGTCGCGGCCTCCAGCAGCTCCTCCGGGCTCATTGGCACCGAGCGGCGGGCGGCGTCGCCGCGCGCGAACAGGCTGGCGATGCCGTGCGCCAGCGCCCAGATGTGCAGCGCCATCATCATCGCCGGCGGGCGCTTGGCGGCAGGCATGCTGGCCACCAGCGCCTCGCAGGCGCCGCGCAGAACCGCCAGCGCGCGGTCACCCGCCTGTTGCAGCTCACGATGCTCGGTGAGCGACAGGCCGGACTCGAACATGGCAGCGAAATAGGCGGGCTCGCTGCGGGCGAAGGCAAGGTAGGCCTTGCCCAGGCGATCGAAGGCCGCGGGCTGCGTCGGTCGGCCTTCGTCCCAGGCGGCGGCGAGCTGCTGCTCGAAGCGCTCGAAACCGCGCTGCGCCACCTCGGCAATCAGGGCATCACGATCGCGGAAATGGCGGTAGGGAGCCGCCGCGCTGACACCGGCGTGACGCGCCGCCTCGGCGAAGGTGAAGCCCGCGGGCCCCTTCTGACCAATCAGGTCGAGGGCCGCCTCGACCAGGGCTTCCCGCAGATTGCCGTGATGATAGCCGCGCCGCCCGCCGCGGCCATGCCCGTGCCAGCTCATAGGGCGGCAATCTAGCCCAGGTTTCAGGTTTTAGGGATCGGGTTTCGGGTGCCATGTCGACAGTCGGGTCAGAGCGACACCTGACGCCCGACATCGGATCTCAGAGCGGACCCTTGAACACGAAGAATGCACCGAGCGCGATAAAAGCGAACCCGACCAGGTGGTTCAGCGTGAAGTCTGCCTTCAGGTAGAGCACCGAGAAGACGGCGAAGACTGCCAGGGTCATCACCTCCTGGATGGTCTTGAGCTGGGCCGGCTCATAGATGAGAGCCCCATATCGATTGGCAGGGACCGCGAGGCAATACTCGACGAGCGCGATGCCCCAGCTCGCCAGCACCACCAGCCACAGCGGGCGGTCTGTGAACTTCAGGTGGCCGTACC
>DASURA010000401.1:0-7946 GCA_036280295.1 Hyphomicrobiaceae bacterium | reverse complement strand
GCCCGCAGCTTGTCACGCCGGCGCCACTGCCGACAAGGTCGGGAGACTCGTTGCGGCGGACCGCATGCCTGACCTGCAACCAACCCACGAATGCGTGTTTCTCCGCCTGGACGATTTGGCTACAACAAGCGCCGACAGCAGGCTGGAAGCAGCATTGAGATCATGACAAGTACACCGGCAGATGCCGACGCCACGCGGGCACGCTATGCCGATGTTTCCGGTCGCATGGCCGCAGCGGCCCGGGCTGCTGGACGCGACCCGGCCGCGGTCCAGCTCGTTGCCGTGAGCAAGACGTTCCAGGCCGACGCCATCGTTCCCATCCTGGACGCCGGCCATCGCGTCTTCGGCGAGAACCGGGTGCAGGAGGCGCGCGGCAAATGGCCTGCGCTGCGTGAGCGATACTCCGACATCGAGCTGCATCTGATTGGCGCGCTGCAGTCCAACAAGGCCGGCGAGGCGGTCGAGACCTTCGATGCCATCCACTCGATCGACCGGCCGCGCATCGCCGTGGCGGTGGCCCACGAGATGGCGCGGCAGGGCAAGCGGCTCCAACTCTTCATCCAGGTCAACACCGGCGAGGAGCCGCAGAAGGCCGGCGTGGCGCCGCAGGAGACCCGGCAGCTGCTCGATCTCTGCCAGCGCCAGCTCGGCCTTGCCATCGCCGGCCTCATGTGCATCCCGCCGCACGACGAGGAGCCAGGCGTGCACTTCGCCTTCCTCGCCAAGCTCGCCGGCGAGCTTGGCCTTGCGTCCCTCAGCATGGGCATGAGCGCCGACTTCGAGAAGGCCATCACGTTTGGCGCGACGCACGTGCGGGTCGGCTCGGAGATTTTTGGGACGCGTCCGCCGCTCAAGACGGTGTGAGGCAGGCCTTGATATCCCTGGCGAGCGTGCGCAGCAATGTCGGATAGTGCTCCGGACCCGGCGCGATCCTGCTGCCCTCCGGATCAATGCTGCCGATGCGGGCGCGGGTATCCTCCACCAGGGTGGAGACCAGGCGGGTATCGAGCTGCGGCTCGGCCAGGACGCATCCCACCCCCTGCTCGGCAAGCTGCCGGCGGAGCCGGGAGAGCCGCCCGGCCCCCGGCGGCACCTCCGGGCTGATGGCAATGGCGCCGACCGCCTTCAGGCCGTAGCGCTGCTCGAAATACTGCAGCGCGTCGTGAAACACCACGAACGGCTTGCCGGCAACGCCAGCCAGCTCGTGCCTCAGCTCGGCGTCGAGCGCGTCCAGATCCGCCCGGAGCCGGTCGGCATTGGCACGGTAGGCCGCGGCGCGCGCCGGGTCCTTCGCCCCCAGCACTTCGGCGATCCGGTCAGCCATCGCCTTGGCGTTGACGGGGTCCAGCCACGCATGCCCGTCGATGCTGCCAGAGCCGGGCCCATGCGCATGGCCGGGGTTGCGGTCGTGACCGTGATCGGTGCCCTGATCGCGATCATGTGCGTGCGGATCGTCGGCGAAAGTGGCGCTGGTCCGGCGCTCCAGCAAATGCATCGCCGGCGAATCCTCCAGGGTCACCACCTGCACGCGCGCGGGCAGCGCCTTCACGACCCGCGCTGTGAACGGCTCCATCACATCGGACATGCGAAAAAAGACATCGGCGGCGCTGAGCCGCCTCATATCCGACGGCTTCAACGCATAGGTATGCGCCGACATTGTCCCCTGCACCAGCAGGTGCGGCTCGCCCGCGCCCGCCATCACCCTCGCCACCAGCGCGTGCAGCGGCTTGATCGTCACCACCACGTCGACCGCCTGCGCGGGAGCAGCCGCAAGCGCAACAGGCAGACCGGCGAGCAATGCCAGCGTCAGCCGGGCATAGAGATGGAGCATATCGCGCTTTCTTTGCAGAGAATTGGCACGCAAGCCCGGCTCCCGGCGCAGACCCCTGGCAGGCCGGCCGAGTCCTGGCACATATGTTATAGTGTAGCATTGGCTCGGAAGAAGGAGTATTTGACGCGAGGCTGCCCGGCGTAGCTCGAGCGCCACAGCCTGGTCACGTCATGCCATGGGGCGATCGGGACAGATCGCGGCATTGTCATTTTTCCAGCGTCCTGCTGGATTTTCGAGACACAAGAGGGACAACGCGAGGGACTTTGATGCTCAAGACAGCCCACGGGCTCATTGTGGCGGCCAGCGCGGCGCTGCTGGCGCCTCTGCCGGCCGTGGCCCACCCGCACATGTGCGTCGCCTTCGAGCCGACGGTGGTGATCGAGAAGGGCGCATTCACCGGCATCAGGCAGAAATGGACCTTCGACGAGGCCTACACCACCATGGCTGTGGAGGACCTCGACACCAACAAGGACGGCCGCTTCGACCGGGCCGAGCTCGCCGAGCTGGCCAAGGTCAACGTCGAGGCCATGAAGGAGCTGGATTACTTCACCTACCCCACGCAGGCCGGCACAGCGGTGAAGCTCGCCGACCCCACGGAGTACTGGCTCGAGCACAAGGATGGCATCCTGTCGTTGCACTTCACCCTGCCCTTCGCCACCCCGGTGCCGATCGACGGCAAGCCGCTGACGCTCGCGGTGCAGGATTCCTCGAATTTTATTGCCTTCGGCCTGCCCAAGGCGGCGGACCCACAAGCCAGCGTGCAAATCGCCGGCGCGGCACAGAAAAGCTGCCGGCAGAAGGTCGAGATGCCGAACCCCGAGGAGCTGGCGGTCCTGAACGAGATATTCAACGCCTTGGGCTGCAAGATCGCGCCGCCCAAAGCCATCAACGTCGATTGCGCCGGTCCGTAGGGGGGAGCGGCGCCCGCCTCGACTGGCACGTCTTCCCTGTTTTCATTTATATATTGTATTATAATATCATAATATAATGTGATGTCGTTTAATTGCCATTGCATAGATCAATTTATCCAGAAATAATTCCACCAGCCGCAATTTATATTGGGGCGAATCTTGGTAATTTCTTCCGGCGCTGCCGATGAAACCTCTGCCGCGCGCCGCGCGCCCCAACCACAGCCCTGCGAGTAGCCATGCTGGCTCGATCCGGCGTTCATGACCTCGCTGCTCACAGCCCCGCCAATCCCTCACATCTGCTCTTCCTCTATCTGGGCCGCCGTGGGCTTGGCCGCTTCACGCTGGAGCTGGCACGCACTGTCGCCGAGCTGCCGCATGTGCGGGCCACCTTCTGCGTCTCGCGCCAGAACGAGATCTTCCCCGCCTTCGCCGACGTGGGCTGCCGTGTGCTCCCGGTCGACACTTTCGACAGCGTCGGCGGCGCGCTCACGCGCGGCTACCGGGTGCGCACGCTCTATCGCAACGTCCTGGGCGAGCTGACGCGCCAGCGCTCCACCGGAGTCGTCACGCTGATGCCCCACATCTGGACGCCGCTCGTCGCGCCACTGATCCGCAGGCACGGCTACCGCTACCTCACCGTGATCCATGACGCCCATCCGCACCCGGGAGATCCCACGAGCCTGCTCAACGGCTGGGCGCTGCGCGACGCGCATCACGCCGATCCGGTCGTCACGCTGAGCCGCTCGGTGGCCGACGCCCTGGTGGCGACCGGGACCGTTTCGCGCCAGCGGCTGGTGCCGCTGTTCCATCCGGATCTGGGCTTTCCCCATGCCGGTGTCGGGACCGAAGGGTCTGACAGAACATCACCACAGCAGGCGGTGGCCTGGCCATTCCGATTGCTCTTCTTTGGCCGCATCCTCGCCTACAAGGGCCTGCCGGCGCTGGTCTCGGCGATGGAGATGCTACGCGCCGAGGGCGTGCCCGTTGAGCTGGGCGTGTTCGGAGACGGGCAGCTTGGACCGCTGCGGCCGCGTCTTCAGGCCATCGGCGCCGAAATCGAGAACCGCTGGATCGCCGACCACGAGGTCGCCGGCATCCTGGCCCGCTACCACGCGGTGGCGCTCTCCCACAACGAGTGCAGCCAGTCCGGCGTGGCCGCGGTGGCGCTCGGAGCCGGGCTGCCGGTGATCGGCTCCGGCGTGGGCGGACTCGGTGAGCAGGTGCGGGACGGTCTCACCGGCGTGCTGGCGCGCGACGGTACGCCCGCGAGCCTCGCCGCCGCCGTCCGCCGCCTCGCCGCCGATCGCAAGCTCTACGCATCCATCCGCACGCATATCCACCGCACGCGCTGGGAACGCTCCATGCGCCGCTTCGCCGAGCACCTCGTTTCCCTTGCCACCGACACGGTGGCCGTGCCGCGCCAGGAGGTGCGGTGGGTGTAGCTCTGGACGCCACAGGATTATGGTCGGTATACTGCTCGGCACTTTTGTTCTTTGGTTGGGATGAGGTCGTCGCCGCAGCTCAGATGGCCAGTCAACCGCTTGCCTGAAAAGCTTGCTCTTGCAGCGCGTTAACCGTATTGCAAGTGGCAGTGGGCCAAACTGGGCCCGTTGTGTCCTGAGCGCCGGACGAGATGTCGGCACGGACGCGTCTTTTTTTCAAGCGTCCTGAGCTGTTGCCGAAATTGGTTCTGGCGCAAGGGGCAGTTGTCAGTCACCGTGCACCCGCTCCTTGGTACGTATGGCGTCGTCGAGCGAACAGGCCCCGTTGCTGCCGGACTCGTTGCGAGCCAGGCTGGAGGCATGGCTGCGCGGCCTCATGGGCTATGGGCTGATGCTGGTGTGCCTCGCCGCCGCGGCCAGCCTGCTGACGTGGTCCGCCACGGACCCCAGCTATGTTCGCACCGCCAGCGGCCCGATCCGCAATGTGCTGGGTCCCGCCGGCGCCAATCTGTCCGACCTCGGCATGCGCCTGCTTGGTCTTGCGGCGGTGTTCATCCTGCTGCCGCCAACGTTCTGGGGCCTGGAGCTGATTACCCGGCGGCAGCTTGAGGACTGGCGCTTGAAGGTGACGCTCGCCCCGGTGGCGGTGTTGCTTCTATCCTCGGCCCTTTCTGCCCTGCCCGTCCCCCCCGCGTGGCCGGTTCCCTACGGTCTGGGCGGCCTGCTCGGCGATCAGTCGCTGCGCTTTCTTGCCAGTCTGCTGACGGCCGCAACCCCTGTGCACGCAGCGACATTGGCCGGCGTGGCGTGCCTTGTCGGCGGCTTGATCCTGCTTACCGGGAGTCTCGGTATGTCGTTGCAAGACCTGATACTGATCTGCCGGGGCCAGCGTTCACGCGACAGCCTGGCTGCACGCGCCTGGCAGGGCCTCAGCCGCGCCTTCGAGCGTGCCGACCCGCCTGTCTACGAGCGGCGCGAGCCGACCTTCGAGCTGCCGCCTCGCACCATGACGGTCGGACGCCAGCCCAGCTTCCCCATCGAGCCGGCGTTCGGCTACGAGCCGGAACCGGCGGCGCCGTATGGCGAACGCTGGGACCGGCCGGCGACCCGGCGAGCGGCGCGACCGCGCAGGGCCACGCGCGAGATTGAGCCGGAGCCAGAGCAGGGAAGCGGTGGCGGCGACTTCGAGCAGACCACCGAGACGCGCAGCCGCGCCATGGCGAAGCGGTTTGCACCGCCGGCTCGCGACGAGGCGGGCGGTCTCATGGGTTTCGGCTTCTTCTTCCGCCGGCGCGGCGGCAACGCGCAGCGCCGTGGGGCGGCCACGCCGGGCGAGCCGCGGCCGATCTGGCCGGGATCGGTGCCAGTGCCGGCTGACGAGGAGATGCCTGCGCCCGAGCCCGAGGTGCGGCCGATCGGCGATGATCTGTACCGACGCGCCGTGGCGCTGGTGCGGGCCCAGCGCAAGGCGTCGACGGCGTATCTGCAGCAGAGCCTTGGCATTGGCTACATGCGAGCTGCCGATCTGATCGAGCGCATGGAGCAGGAAGGCGTCGTCGGCCCGCCGATCTACAATGGGATTCGCCCGATTCTGACTGCCGCGCCGGGTACGCGCATCGTGTGATGCGGCTACCCGGCCACTATCGGCAGGCCAAGCGCCGAGCAGCAGGATTGGCCGCCAGTCGCCCACAATCTTGTCTCAATGTTGCGACAAACGGGCGGCGATGGTGACCCGAATCAGCGACAGCCCGGGCGACACCGGCCAAGGGGGACTTTCTAAATGCAAGCACGTCTATTTTTGCGTGTGGCAGCTACAATTGCATTGAGCACGGGTGTCGGCGGCGTCGCGCTTGCCCAGGCGCCGGCGGCAGCGACTCAAGACTGGAGCCAGACCGTCACCAAGGAGCCGGGGCCGGGCGAGCTGAGCACGGCGCAGGCCGAGATCGTCCAGAAATTAACGGCCTACTTCAACGAGATGGGCGACTCGCTGGGTGATTTCACGCAGACCAGCCCCGACGGCAAGCGGCTGCGCGGCAAGATCGCCATCAAGCGCCCGAACCTGTTTCGCTTCGAGTACAGCCGTCCCAGCCGTCAGGTCATCATCTCGGACGGCACCAACATGATCATCCAGGATCTCGACCTGAAAACGGATGACCGATGGGGCCTTGACAAGACGCCGTTCCGCATCGTGCTGCGCAAGGATGTCGACTTGGCGCGCGATGCCAAGATCCTCGAAGTCGGCGAGACCGAGGACCGCTACTTTGTCACGCTGCGTGACAAGGACCCGCGCACGGAGGGCAAGCTCAAGCTGGTATTCCTGAAGGCTCCGGCGATCGAGCTGAAGGAGTGGATCACCACTGACTCCCAGGGGCAGGACACCAGGGTCGACCTCACGGCGTTCACCAGGGCAGAAAAGCTGGATCCCGCCCTGTTCGTGCCGGTTAACCTTGCGCTTGAGAAAATGAAGCATTAGGTACCGCCGTCAGACGCGACCTTCGCCTGATTCGAGGTGCACCGGAGCCAAGAGGCATCCGGTGCCTATCCCCCATCCCTTGCGCGCTGTGGACAACCTGGGGGTAAATTGAAATAATTTGTAACAAACGTGTGATCGCAGCCCGAACCCCATTGAATTAGGTCCAGGGCGTATTAACTTGTTGGTCATAGCGAGCGGTGTCGCTCTTCATCGGTAGTGCCCCCCGTCTAGCCGAAAGACACCGCTCCTAAGTGCCGGCTTCCCTCCTGGCACTATGCGCATGACGCGCTTCTCGCGCCCAACTCCTCCCCCGGGGTTGGGCGCTTTTCCTTTCCGGGCCATGTCCTTTGCAGATCATGCGGCCGCACTGGCAGCGGCCGGCAGGCGGGGCGGCGGCAGCAGCGCCAGCGGCATCGCCGGTGCGATCTGGGCTGCCGCGGCCAGAAGACCATCAATCTCCTGCAGCTCCGAGGCGACGCGGGCGAGGCGCTCCCGGATGACCTGGGCCAGGCGGTCGGCCATATCAGGCTCCTCGCACATCTGGTCACACAGGGTGGATCGCTCCAGCTTGAGGCACTCCACCCGAGTCGCAGCCACGACCGTCACGCCATAGACGTGGTCCACCAGCATGGCGAGCTCGCCGAGCAGCGAGCCTGGTTCAATCGGCTCGGGCGACGCCAGCGGACTGGGCTCTACATGCAGACGGGTCTCGCCCTGCAGCACAAGATAGGCCGCCTTGCCCTGCTCACCGAGCTCGATGATGGTCTCGCCCGGTTCGAATGTACTTCTTTGAGCCCGGCGCGCGATCTCCTCGATCTGCCGCTGCTGCAGGCCACCAAAGATCGGAACGCGCATGAGACAGGATACGATTTCGTCGCTGTCCATTTATAGTCCCCCAGCCCCTCCTCCCTCTGCCGGCAAGTTTTTGCGATTCGCGTTTTTCGTCCAGCGTCCCGCTTTCAGCAGGACACAAAGCAGCTCTTTTTCGGAAATGCCTGTGTTACTGATGCGTCGTCCAAATGGACGAGAAAGAATGCCTCATTATTGATCGATGAGAGGGTGCTGACCGCCATGTCCGACGGCCACAGCCGTGAGACCGGGTCGACTGTTCCGCCGTCCTTCGAAGTGCAGGCAGCACGATCTCGCGGGGCTTTTGCCGAGGCGAGAAAGGCCGCACGTTGGCGGAACAAGCATCGAAGGAGGCGGCGCATGCCGTTCGGCAATATCAATGCCCTGCGCCGTCACAAAATGATCGCGTCATTTCGCACGATTCTCCTGCTCTCGATGTA
>DASURA010000400.1:0-7310 GCA_036280295.1 Hyphomicrobiaceae bacterium | reverse complement strand
CATCCGCGGCGACGGTCCCACAGGCGCCGTGCGCTACTGGGGCCTGACGCAGCCGGAGTACTACGAGCGCGCCGACGTCTGGCCGCTCAATCCCGAGGGCGAGATTTTCGTCATCATCCAGATCGAGGACATGAAGGGCGTGGAAAACCTCGACGCCATGCTGAAGCAGGTGCCGGGCATCGGCTGCATCCTGATCGGCGAGGGCGACCTGTCGCAGGAACTGGGCTATCCGCGCCAGTACGAGCACCCCAAGGTGCTGGAGACGATGGCGCACGTCGTCGCCACCTGCAAGGCCAACAACGTCGTCGTCGGCCATCCGCACGTGGACGCGGCCAATGCGGAGCGCGTGCTGAAGGAGGGCTACCGCTTCCTGATGTGCGCGCCAGTGCGCAGCTATGGGCATCTGGACAAGGCGCGGCAGCTGGCGGGGAGATAGGACGTAGGGTGCAATAAGCGAGCGAAGCGAGCGCATTGCACCGAGCCAGCGGCGCCACCAGGCAGCGTCGGCAAGGTGGGCAGGTTCTTGGTGCAATGCGCTTCGCTTATTGCACCCTACGATTCACGCGAGGTTCCGCATCATGACCACCACCTTCCCCGCAACCGGCAAGGTCCGCCTCAGGACCAATCTCGCCGACTATCCGGTGACGCGCGCGCTGAAGGCCGGAGAGATAAAATCCGACCTCGTTGAGTTCGACTTCTGCGGCCCCAAGATCGCCAACCAGGGCTTCAAGCCGATGATCCGCGAGGGGGCGTTCGACGCGGGGGAGCTGGCCATCTGCAGCTTCCTGCAGGCGAAAGTGTACGGCAAGCCGCTCGTCATGCTGCCGGCGGTGGTGATGGCGCGGTTCCAGCACCACACCATCCTCTACAATGCCTCCAAGGGTGAGCTTGCGCCGAAGGACCTGGAGGGCCGCCGCGTCGTGGTACGCAGCTACACGCAGACCACGGGCGTGTGGGTGCGCGGCATCCTCCAGCACGAATACGGCGTCGATCTCGACCGCCTCAAGTGGATGTGCACCGACGATGCCCACCTGGCCGAGTACGTCGATCCGCCCGCGCTGGTGGAGCGTCCCGGCCCCGGCGCCAAGCCGCTCGACCAGATGCTGATCGATGGCGACGTGGACGCCGGCATTCCCCGCAACGACCTCACCAAGGACCACCCGCACATCCGTTACCTGTTCCCCAATCCCAACGAGCAGGCCAAGGCGTGGGTGAGCAAATACGGCACCGTGCCGGTGAACCACTATTTCTGCGTCGCCAAGGCGCTGGCCGAAGCCCGCCCCGACGTGGTCGCCGAGATCTACCGGATGCTGCAGGCGAGCAAGGCGCTGGCCCCTCCCAATCCCGACGGCATCGACTTCTTCCCGTATGGCCTGGAGGCCAACCGCAAGCCGCTTGGGCTCATCACGCAGTATGCTGTCGAGCAGCAGCTCATCCCGCGGGCGTACGCGGTGGAGGAGCTGTTCGAGGGGGCTACGGTATAGGTGTCAGACCTCGGGTCTGGCACCTCCGGAAAGGTTGCCATGAAAGCCATCCGCATCCATGCCCACGGCGGCCCCGAGGTGATGCGCTGGGAGGACGTGGAGCTTCCGCCTCCTGCCGCGGGCGAGGCGCGGGTGCGGCATACGGCAATTGCCGTGAACTTCTCCGACATCAACCAGCGCCGCGGCGGATTCTATACGGCCGCGCCGTCGCCGATGCCGCGCGTCCTCGGCAATGAGGCGGCCGGCGTGGTGGAGAGCGTCGGCCCCGGCGTGACCAACGTGAAGCCGGGCGACCGCATCGCGTACGTCGGCGTCAACGCCGCGTTCTACGAGAATACCGGCGCATATGCCGAAGAGCGCAACATGCCGGCCACGCGGCTGGTGCCGCTGCCTGCAGGCATCTCCGACGTGCAGGCGGCCGCGATGATGGTGAAGGGCCTCACCGCGTCGCTCATCGTGCATCGCGTGTATACGCCGAAGCCCGGCGATACGGTGCTGATCCACACCGCAGCGGCCGGCGTCGGCATGATCCTGGCGCAATGGGCCAAGCACCTGGGCGCCAGGGTGATCGGCACGGTCGGCTCGCGCGAGAAGGCGGAGATCGCCGCCGCACACGGTTGCGACCACCCGATCCTCTACCGGGAGACAGATTTCGTGGCGGCCGTGAAGCGGATCGTGCCTGCCGGTGTGCACGCGGTCTACGACGGTGTCGGCAAGGACACCTTCGCCCCCTCGCTCGACTGCATCCGGCCGTTCGGCATGATCGTCAACTATGGCAATGCCTCCGGCCATGTGCCGCCGCTCGACCTCCTCGACCTCAGCAAGAAGGGCGCGCTCTCAGTCTCGCGCCCCGGCCTCAGCCACTACCTCAAGGACCTCGGAGAATTCCACGCCGCCGCCGCCGAGCTGTTCGCTCTCGTTGCCGATGGTACCCTGAAGCTGGAGGTGAGCCGCACCTATCCGTTGCGCGACGCTGCCGAGGCGCATCGCGACGTGGAGGGGCGCAGGATCTCGGGCTCCGTCGCGCTGATCCCATAGGCCTGAGCGGTTGTCAGACCCTTCCGGTCTGACACCAAAGCGCCAAGACCGTTTGCGGAAATGGCGTGAGACCCGGAGGGTCTGACACGAGCAGGAGCCCCGCGCATGTCCCACACCGCCACCATTGCCCTCCCTTCCGGCGTCCGCGAGCGCATCGAGGCAGCCGTCGCGGCCAGCTTCGAGACGCAGATCGCCACCACCATCGCCTTCTCGGCCATCCCCAGCACCCGTGGCCAGGAAGGGCCTTGCCAGGACATGATGGCGGAACTGCTGCGCGAGCGCGGCTACGAGGTCGACGACTGACACATCGACCAGGACGAGCTCAAATCGCTGCCCGGCTATGGCCCGGTCGAGACCGATTTATCGCGTGCCCGCACAGTGGTCGGCACCTGGCGGCCGGCAAGGGAAAGCGGGCGCTCGCTGATCCTGCAAGGCCATTGCGACGTGGTGCCGGCCGGCCCGCTCGACATGTGGGAGACGCCGCCGTTCCAGCCCGTCGTCAAGGACGGCTGGCTGCACGGCCGTGGCGCCGGCGACATGAAGTCCGGCACCATTGCCGCGCTGTTTGCTCTCGACGCGCTGAAAGCCGCGGGCGTGGTGCCCAGGGGTCGCATCCATCTGCAGTCGGTGATTGAGGAGGAGAGCACCGGTCTCGGTGCGCTCTCCACCCTCCAGCGCGGCTATCGCGCTGATGCCTGCCTGATCCCCGAGCCGACGGACGGCAAGCTGATCCGCACCCAGGTGGGCGTGATCTGGTTCCGCCTGAAGGCGCGCGGCCGGCCCGTGCACGTCAAGAGCGCCGGCACCGGAGCCAACGCCATCATGGCCGCGTACCACCTGATCGAGGCGCTGCAGGGCCTGGAGGCGAAGTGGAACGAACGTGCCAGGGCGCATCCCTTGTTCGGCACCGTGGCGCACCCGCTCAATTTCAATCCCGGCATCATCAAGGGCGGCGACTGGGCCTCCAGCGTGCCGTCTTGGTGCGATGTCGACTGCCGCATCGGCATCCTTCCGGGCTGGAAGGTCGCCGATGCCCAGGCCGAGATCGTGGCGTGCGTCGAGAAGGCGGCACGAGCGCATCCCTTCCTCGCCGATAATCCGCCCGAGGTGGTGTGGTCGGGATTCCTGTCGCCGGGCTATGACCTCACCGGTGCTGCGGCGAGCGAGGCCGTGCTCGCAGCGTCCTATGACGATGTTTACGGCGAGGCGCTGCAGGACCTGTATTTCACGGCGCTCACCGATACCCGCTTCTACGGCCATGCCGGCATCCCGGCATTGTGCTTCGGCGCCCGCGCCGAGAACATCCACGGCTTCAACGAGCGCGTGGAGCTGACCTCGCTGCGGAAGGTCACCGAGGTGCTGGCGCTGTTTGTAGCCGGCTGGTGCGGTGTGGAGGAGGCGTAGGGTGCAATAAGCGGAGCACATTGCACCGTGTCCGCTGTCGCAACCGCGCCGGCTCGTCTCGGTACAACGCGGCTGCGCCTTGTTTGCACCCTACGTCATTCGCGATACATGCAGCGGCGGCACCCGGTCGCGCCACGGCATGGCCGCCTCCAGGGCGGTGGCGAGCTTCAGGAGCAGATGCTCCGCTGCCGGCCTGGCGGCGATCTGTATGCCGATCGGCAGGCCGGTCGAGTGCATGGCGAGCGGCAGCGACATCGCCGGCGTGCCCATGACGTTGTGCGGGGTGGTGTACTGGCAGGGGGCGTTGAACAGCTCCGCGATAAGATTGTCCCAGCCGACGCCGGCCTTGGAGAGGTGATAGCGGCCCCACGGCTCGGCCACGCGCGCGGTGGTCGGTGACAGCCAGATATCGCGCCGCGTAAAGAACTGCCCCAGCCGCCGGCGCGCCACGTTGGCGGCGGCATTGGCGGCGATGAAGCGCTCGGCGGTGATCGCTTTTGCCGCCTCGTAGATGGAGAGGATCACCGGCTCCAGCGTATCCGCACCGACCTTGCGGCCGCTGCGCCTGGCGTAGGCATCGAGACGCACATCGAAGCCGAAGAAGAACAGGTCGGTGGTGGCACGCACCATCGCCTCGCCGTCCACATCCACGTGCGCCGTCTCGACAATGTGTCCCATGTCGGCCAGCACCTTTGCCGTCGCCTCGACCGCCGCTGCCACCTCCGGGTCGACCTCGACGCCGAGGATCCTGTCGAGGACGATGCCTATCCTGAGCGGGCGGGGCGCCCTGGCGGCGAGCGCGGCGTAGGGCTCATCCGGCTTGGGGATGATGAACGGGTCGCCCGGCTGCGGGATCGACAGGCAGTCGAGCATCGCCGCGGCATCGCGCACGGTCTTGGTCTGCACGAAGTTCATGGAGTAGCCCCAGCCGCCCTCATCCACGACGGGGCCGATGGAGACGCGCATGCGCGACGGCTTGAGCCCGACGCCGCCGCACCAGGAGGCCGGAATGCGGATCGAGCCGCCGATGTCGGAGCCGTGCGCGATCGGCACGATGCCGGCGATCACCGCGGCCATGCCGCCACCGGTGGAGCCGCCGGCCGAGTATCCGGGCTTCCAGGGGTTCGAGGTGTTGCCGTGAAGCACGCTCTCGGTGGTCGCCGCCATCGAGTATTCCGGCGCCGCCGAGCGGCCGAGGATGTTGACGCCGGCCGCCTTGAGCATGTCGACGAGGGCGGTACCGGCCTCGACCACCATGCCCTCGCACAGCCGCGAGCCGAACTCGATCTTCCGCCCCTTCTCGTGACCGAACACATCCTTGATGAGAAACGGCACGCCGCGGAACGGGCCGGTGCCGAGCGTCGCCTCGTCCAGGCCCTCGATGCGGTCGGGATAGAGCTCGACGACGGCGTTGACGGCGCCGCCGACCTTGTCGTTCGCGGCCGCCGCGGTAAGCGCCAGCTCCTTCGGGGTTACCTCCTTGCGGGTGACCAGCTCGGCCAGGCCCACGGCATCGTGGGAGGCATACTCGGCGAGGTCCATGGCGCTTGGTCCTTGCGTTGCTCGCGGGCTCGGCATTGGCCCCGATATTAAAGCACAGCAGCCTACCCCAGTCCTCCGGGCGAGGGTGGGCAGACCTCTGCCGCGTGTCACTCTCTGGGGCGGGTGGCAATGTCCGTCGCCCCACCATCAACGCTCGGGAACTTGTTGGAGCCGAACCTCAGAACCAGGGCCGCGATCGACAGCAACAGGATGGCGCCAGTCACCATCAGCGTTTCGATACCGGTGCGGTGCTCGGCGCCGACAAGCTCGACCAGGGTACGGCTGAGCGCCGTAATGGCGATATAGATCAAATAACGGACTGGAAGTTGCGTGGTCTTGAAGTAGATGCCCACCATCGCGCCGATCTCCAGATATATGAACAGGAGCAGGATATCGGAGAGCGTCGCGCGGCCGTGTGCGACCATGCCGCTGAAAGCCCCGACCGCCGACCAAATGGTCGTGCCGCCGATGGCAAACAGAGCCAGGAGATGAAACGTCTCGACCAGGAGCCCGCCAATGGCATCGGCGGTCGCCTTCATGGTGCGGTGCAGGTCTTCGGTCGCGGTGCCCAGCCGGCGCACCGCGACCTGCATGCCCTTCTCCTCGCCCTGCGGCTCCGTCATCATGATCCCGGCGAACGACTTGGACCGAGCCAAGACCCCTATGCTACGGCGGCGGCCCTGCAAAGCGGAAGCCGCCTCCAGCGTTTACAGGGGCCGTGCGAAGCCCTGGCGGCCGCAATGGCGGTCAACAACGCCCGGCCCGCCATAGCACGCGGCATAGCGCTGCAGGAGGGCGTTGACAGGCGTGCGCCTTGCCTGCTCAACGACTGCGGCAAGCTTCACAGAGGCCTTCAGGACCGTCCCATCCATGTCCTTTGTCACCACGCTCGTTGCTCCATCAAGCACACCGGCATTCGACAATGCCCCGCTCGGGCTTCTGGAGGCGGCGGGCATTGTCGTGGAGTCGCGGCACGTGCGGGCCAAGGATCGCGCCGTCGATGTGCTCACCACCGGGGTCGTGGCGCCCGAGGTCCTGAACGAGGTGCGCGCGCGGTTCCGCATCGATGCGATCTGCCAGGACCTGGCGACGCGCGGAAAGTCGCTGCTGCTGGCCGACATGGATGCGACCATGGTGGCCGAGGAGACCCTGGACGAGCTCGCCGGATATGCCGGGCTGAAGGACCGGATCGCCACCATCACCGCCCGGGCGATGAACGGCGAGCTCGATTTCGAGGCCGCCTTGCGCGAGCGGGTGGCGCTGCTGAAGGGGCTGCCGGTGACGGCGCTGGAACAGACCGCGGGCCGGCTCACCTTCAACCCCGGCGCCGACGTGCTGATCCGGACGCTGAAGGCGCACGGCGTGCACTGTGCGCTCGTCTCCGGCGGCTTCACCTATTTCACCGGGCGCGTGGCCGCGGCCCTCGGCTTCGACGAGCATCATGGCAACCGGCTGGAGGTGGCGGGCGACAGCCTCGCCGGCACGGTCGCCGATCCGATCCTCGGCAAGGCGTTCAAGAGGCACTGCCTTGAGGCGGCGGCCGAGCGGCTGGGCATCCCGATGTCGGAGACCGTTGCCATCGGCGACGGCGCCAACGACCTGCCGATGCTGCAAGCGGCAGGGCTGGGCGTCGGCTGGCGATCCAAGAGCGTCCTGCGCGCGGCGCTGCCGAGCCACATCCTGTTCGGCGGCCTCGACACACTGCTCTATTGCCTGGGGCTGGAGCCGGTTGCGTAGGCGCGCATGTCCCTGCGTTCAAGTCCATGGGCTTGACCCGCAAGTGCCCTTGGCCTCAGATCCCGAAGAATAACCGACCGCGTCGCGAGGTGAACATGAGCTTGA
>DASURA010000399.1:0-4942 GCA_036280295.1 Hyphomicrobiaceae bacterium | reverse complement strand
CCGGCCCGCGCATCGATGCCGCTCTCGCCAATGCCGCCGGGGTTGGCTATCTCGCCGGCCGCACCGCCGGCGATCTGGTGGCCGCGCAGGCCGAGGCCGTGCCCCAAGCGCTGGCGCAGGCCGGGCGTCCGGTGCGCACCTTCGATCTCCCCCGCCTTGACGAGGCGAGCCTCGGCGCGCTCATGATGCACATGATGCTGGAGACGATTCTCGCCGCGGCCCTGATGGGCGTCGATCCGCTCGATCAGCCGGCGGTGGAGCTGGCCAAGGTGCTGACGCGCGAGCGCGTGGCGGCGATGGTGCGGACGGGGTCAGACAGCCCCTGACGCAAAGGTTGCAATTGAATATTGGAGGTCAGGGGTCTGACCCCGTCTCTGCCTCATGCCCATCCGCCAGCTCATCCGCCAACTTGGGCCCGAAACCGTCAACCGCATCGCCGCCGGCGAGGTGATCGAGCGGCCGGCGAGCGTGGTGAAGGAGCTCACCGAGAATGCGCTCGATGCCGGCGCCACCGACATCGAGGTGGTGACGGCGGCGGGCGGCATCTCCCTGATCCGCGTGACCGATAACGGCGCCGGCATGAGCGCGGCGGACCTGGCGCTCGCGGTGGAGCGGCACGCAACCTCCAAGCTTGCCGACGACGATCTCTTCAACATCGCCACGCTCGGCTTCCGTGGCGAGGCGCTGCCGTCGATCGGTGCGATCGCCCACCTCGCCATCGCCTCGCGCCAGCGCGACGCCGCCGGAGCGCACGAGATCGTGGTCGACCGCGGCGCCAAGCAGGGCGTCCGCCCCGCGGCGCTCAACCCTGGCACACGGGTGGAGGTGCGCGAGCTGTTCTCGGCGACGCCGGCGCGCCTCAAGTTCCTGAAGTCCGAGCGGGCGGAGAACATGGGCATCTCCGAGACGGTGAAGCGCCTCGCCATGGCCCACCCCACCGTCGCCTTCTCCCTGACCACCGGCGAGCGTGCCGGCCTCAAGCTGCCGGCGCAGCCCCTGGGGACCGAGGGCCACCTCGCCCGGCTCGGCCGCATCATGGGCCGCGAATTCCTGGCCGATGCCCTGCCTGTCGACATCGAGCGCGAAGGCGTGCGCGTGACCGGCTTCGCCGGCCTGCCCACCCTCAACCGGCCTGACTCCGGCCAGCAGTACCTGTTCGTCAACGGGCGCCCGGTGAAAGACCGACTGCTGATCGGCGCCGTGCGCGCGGCGTACGGTGATCTGGTGCCGAAACTGCGCTACCCGCTGCTGGCGCTGTTCGTCGAGCTCACCCCGCGCGAGGTGGACGTGAACGTGCACCCCACCAAGGCCGAGGTGCGCTTCCGCGACCCCGGCCGCGTGCGCGGCCTGGTCGCCGGCGCCTTGCGCGCCGCGCTGGAGGCGGCCGGCCACCGCGCCACCATGGCCGGCGGGCTTGCGACCGGTGAGGTGCTGATGCGGTCGATGGTGTCAGACCCTCCGGGTCTGACACCAGGGCAAAGCGGCGGATATTCTCGGGCTGTGTACAACTCTCCGATCCATGGCGGTCGCACAGGGGTGTCGGACCCGAAGGGTCTGACACCTGCATTCGGCTTTGCCGAGGACTGGCAGGCCCCCCTCGATGGCCTCGCCGCCCCCAGCGCCGACGCCCGCGCATCGGCCACACCGCCCCTCGCGGAGCTGCTCGATCGCCCGCTCGGCGCCGCCCGCGCCCAGTTGCA
Organism: Hyphomicrobiaceae bacterium; assembly: GCA_036280295.1. Taxonomy (GTDB): domain Bacteria; phylum Pseudomonadota; class Alphaproteobacteria; order Rhizobiales; family Hyphomicrobiaceae; genus AWTP1-13. Next base: position 3,242 of record DASURA010000399.1, on the reverse strand, counting down.
CGAGACCTACATCGTCGCCCAGACGCGGGACTCAGTCGTCATCGTCGACCAGCACGCGGCTCACGAACGGCTGGTCTACGAACGCTTCAAGGCGGCGCTGGCCGAGGGCGGCGTGACACGCCAGGCGCTGCTGATCCCCGAGGTGGTCGATCTCGACACCGATGAGGTGGCGGCGCTCGCCGAGGCGGCGCCGGAGCTGGAGAAGCTGGGTCTGGCACTGGAGGCGTTCGGCCCCGGTGCCGTGCTGGTACGCGAGACGCCGGCGCTGCTCGGTGTCACCGACATTGCAGGCCTGGTGCGCGACCTGGCGCGCGAGGCGATGGGCGAGGCGGTCGGCAGATTGGGCGGCAGCCTGCTCCAGGATCGCCTGGAAGCGGTGTGCTCCACCATGGCCTGCCACGGCTCAGTGCGCGCCGGCCGCCGCTTGACGCCGGAGGAGATGAATGCCCTGCTGCGCGCAATGGAGGCGACGCCGCGCTCCGGCCAATGCAATCACGGCCGCCCGACCTATGTGGAGCTCAAGCTCGCCGACATCGAGCGCCTGTTCGGGCGGCGGTAGGTCGGGCCTGCGCTTATCGCTTGACACAACCTACGTCGCGGCCATCGCCTGCTTGAGTGCGCGGGCGTAATTGCCGATGGCGAGCTTGCGCATGCGGGCCTCGCTCATGCTGCGGCGCTCCCAGCGTTCGAGCACACGTTGCAGATCGGCGAAGCTGGCAATCACCGGGTTGACGATCGCATTCATGTCTGTCCCGAAGGCGGCATGATCCTCGCCGAGCTGATCCGCCATCTCCGACAGCAGGTCGGCGTAGGCTTCGACCGTCCGTATGGTGCCGGAGCGCAGCCCCCACAGGCCGACCACACCGCCCTTGGCGGCGATGGCGCGGGCGGAGGCCAGCGGCAGCTGGCGCGCCAGCGTAGCCGACATCGACCAGCGCGGCAGGCTCCCCTCCCGGGCGATTGCGCTGTGCGACCACAGCATCGGCGCCGTCGAGACCGCCAGCGCCTGGATGACCGCCTCCGGCGTGCAGTGCGCGAGATCGACGAGAATGCCGAGCCGGTTGCATTCGGCGATGACGCGGCGGCCGAGCTCGGTGAGACCGCCGTGCTCGGGCTTCTCCGTCTGGAAGTCGGCGATGGGGTTGCGGATGTAATGCACCAGCTGGACCTGCCGCACCCCGGCCGCGTGCGCAGCCTGGAGCTGGTCGAGACCGTCGTCGACGAAGGTCGCGCCTTCGACCGACAGCACGATGTGCGGATCACCGTTGAGCGCCAGATCGACGTCGGCGGCGGTGGCAACGATCTTCAGGCCCTGGGCGGCGATGTAGCTCTTGACGCGGGCGAGCTCCGCATTGAACCACTCGACCGCCGCTCCGTGGCGCGGCGCCCCCTTCTGGGTCAGCCCTCGCGGACCGAAGCGCAGCCAGGGCACATCGCCAACCAGCGACCATGCGGCCAGCGTTGTCCGGCCGGCCGCCATCTCCTGCGCCAGGGCGCGCGTGGCCGCAGACCGACGACCGAAGAAGAACAAGTGGAAATGCATGTCGGCTACGGGCATCGGCACCCGTCCCAGCGCGCGCCCGGCGAGGGGCAACGCGGGAAGCAGCGAGGCGGCAAGGCCCGTTGTCAGGAAGCGTCGGCGGTTCATGGCGGGAGGTTGCGGCTTTCCATGGCCCACAGTCCAACGGATCGATGTTGGAGATGAGCAACATTGGGTGCGCATCCGCGGACTCCAGCAGCTACTTCTGCTGGAATCCGGTGCGTCACCGGGACCAGGATGCTCAGGACGCGGGATTCATGTTCGGCTTTCCGCCCTGCGCCTCGCTCAAGACCATCAGCAACGGTGTGAGACCCTCGGAGTCGACCAGGCGGAACACCTCGATGTCCTTGCGGGCCGCTTCGCTCCAGTCTGCGAACTCCAGCGCCCGCTCGGCCTTGGAGAACAGGCCATGGTTGCGCACCGGCCGTTCCCTGGCCTGCTCGTGCTCCGGCTTCAGGCCCTTGTCCTCACGCCACTTCTTGCGGATCTCGCTCAGGTCCGTATCACTGGTGCCGCTTTCCTCATCCTTCAGCCGGTCGAGGTCGCCTTTCTTGACGCGCCATCCCCAGAGCCGCCAGCCGCGCCTGGGCCACACCACCAGATCGAGGTCGCTCAGCACACCGGCCAACTGGTTCATCGCCAGCGCCCGCCGCGCCTCCGTCTGCCTCTCGCCGTCGCCCAAATTGTCGTCGCTGCCGGCGCTGTAGAGGTTCGGGATGACGAGGTATGAGGCCCTCTTGTGGTGAATGAAGTGCTTGCGCACCCATTCGCGGTCGACGCCCGCAGCGCCGGCGCGGGCGATGGCGATATCGATCACCTCGTTGATCTGCCGCCTGAGAGCCCCGGATGGGCGGAGCGAAGGCGGCTCGCGCGGCGGGTTGAGGATGGCGAGCGCCAGCAGCCCGAGGTCAACGCCGATGGTCGCCATCAGGGCAATCAAATCGCGGCCGGTAATCGGCTCACCGCCCTCGGTGTGCACGGTGGAGGTGCCGCGAGGATTGAAGATGTAGGCGGCCAGGCTGGACGTGTAGGTGCCGAGGTTGCGCCAAAGGTTCTTGACCGCGTTGGCAACGCCCGCCGGCCCCTCGTTGAAGACCGCTTCGCGCAATTTCAGCTCCGCCGGCTGCTCGGCCTGCTGAGCAGCCTGGCGCAAGCGCTCCGCCAGGGTTGGGTCGTAGCAGGAGAACCCGGAGGCACCGGGCGCGACCGCAACCGCATTGGCGATGGCGCGCATCTCGGCAGCGGTTGAGCGGCCGAGCTGGTTGGATCGCGCAGCGATGTTGCGGGCGCGGCCGCGGATCTCCGAGGCCCTGGATTCAAATGCCTTCTGCCGCTCCTCGACGGTCGTGCCGCTGAGCTCGGATGCCGTCTTGCGCAGACCTTCCACATCGGCGCTGACCGGATCGAGCCAGGAACGGAGCATGCCGTCGCGCAGCGTGGTGACCGAGTCGCGTACGCTGCGGCGGGCGTTGTAGAGCGGCCCCTTGCCGGCACCGGAGGGAACGCCGCAGCTGCCGCCGCTGGTCTCCTCGCGCCCCATCTGTCCTTCCGACCACGTTACCACGCTATCGAGCTGGCCGCGTACGGCGTCGATGCGGGCGGAGATGACGCCTGCAGCATCGCGCGCGTCCTCCTGCAAGCCGGCGAGCCCAGTGCGGGTGGCTTCCTCGCCGGAGATCAGGCTCCACCAGAAGCCATAGCC
>DASURA010000398.1:0-3957 GCA_036280295.1 Hyphomicrobiaceae bacterium | reverse complement strand
GCGCAGGCCGGCGGCACAGGAGCAGTTGCGCGTGCTGGGCGAGCAGGCAGGCGTCGATACGCTGCCGATCGTGCCCGGACAGACGCCGCAGCAGATTGCAGGCCGGGCGCTGCAGGCGGCCAGGCTTGCCGGCTACGATGTGGTGCTGCTCGATACCGCCGGCCGCACCCACATCGACGACGAGCTGATGGAGGAGGCGGTGGACGTGCGCGAGATCGCGCACCCGCACGAAACCCTGCTGGTGGCGGACAGCCTCACCGGCCAAGACGCGGTGAGGCTTGCCCGCTCGTTCGACGAGCGCGTCGGCATCACCGGCATCGTGCTCACCCGCGTGGACGGCGACGGCCGCGGGGGCGCCGCGCTCTCGATGCGCGCCGTCACCGGCAAGCCCATCAAGCTGATCGGCGTCGGCGAGAAATGGGATGCGTTGGAGGATTTCCACCCGCAGCGCATCGCCGGCCGCATCTTGGGCATGGGCGACGTGGTGAGCCTGGTCGAGAAGGCGGCGGCCAATCTCGACATGGAGAAGGCCCAGGCGATCGCGCAGAAGATGCGCAAGGGCTCGTTCGACCTGGAGGACCTGTCCGATCAGCTGAAGCAGATGGAGCGGCTCGGCGGTATGTCGGGCATGATGGGCCTGCTGCCGGGCGTGGGCAAGGTGAAGAAGCAGCTCGATGCCGCCAACATCGACGACAAGATCATCAAGCGGCAGCGGGCCATCATCTCGTCGATGACGCCCAAGGAGCGGCGCAACCCGAAGATCCTCGACGGCAAGAGGAAGCGCCGCATCGCCTCCGGCTCCGGCACCAGGCCGGAGGACGTGAACAAGCTTATCAAGATGCACCGCCAGATGGCTGACGTGATGAAGTCGATGGGCAAGCGCGGTGGCCTCATGCAGCGCATGATGGGGATGGGCGGCGGCGCGGCGCCGAGCGAGGCCGACATGGAGCGCATGCGGGCGGAGCTGGGGCGGCTGGACCCGAAGGCGCTGGAGGCGCTGCCGAAGGATTTGAAGGACCAGCTGCCGAAGGGTCTGCCGGCACCGGGTGGTGGCAAGGGCTTGCCGGCTCCGGGTAGCCGCTCATTGCCGAAGCTGCCAGGTCTGCCGGGGCTAGGTGGGCCGACGCCGCCGAAGTTTCCGGGGCTGCCGGGGTTGCCCGGTTTCCCGGGGAAGAAGAAATGAACGTGCCGGTGCTTGAGACCGAGCGGCTGCGGCTGCGGGAACGGCGCGAGGCGGACCTGGATGCGTTCGCCGCCTTCTGCGCCGATCCGGCCACGGCGCGCTTTGTCGGCGCCACCGATCGTCAGGTGACGTGGCGGCGCATGGCCGCCAGCATCGGCCACTGGCATCTGCGCGGTTTCGGCCGCTGGGCCGTCGAGGAGAAGGCGAGTGGCCGGTGGGTCGGCTATGCCGGATTGTGGAGTCCGGAGGGGTGGCCGGAGCGGGAGCTGATCTGGGGGCTGGCCGCCGCCAGCCAGGGGCGCGGCTATGCTACCGAGGCGGCACGGCACGCCCGCGATTTCGCCTATCGGGAGCTCGGCTGGTCCACGCTCGCCAGCCATATCGATGCGGCGAACGAGGGCTCGCTTGGCGTCGCGCGGCGACTGGGCGCCTCGCATGAGCGCGATATCGAGCTTCTCGGGCAGCGGGTGGGTGTCTACCGCCATCCCGGTCCCGGGCAATTGAGCAATCTGACAAACTAGACAGACGAGCATACAAAGGAGACCAGCATGTCCGTCAAAATCCGCCTCTCGCGTGGGGGCACCAAGAAGCGGCCGTACTATTACATCGTGGTGGCGGAATCGACCTCGCCGCGCGACGGCCGCTACATCGAGCAGATCGGCACCCACAATCCGCTGCTGCCGAAGGACAGCGCCGACCGCGTGAAGCTCGACATCGAGCGCGCCAAGCACTGGCTGTCGGTGGGGGCGCAGCCGACCGACCGCGTGCTGCGCTTCCTGGCTGCCGCCGGCCTTGCCGAGCGCAAGACGCCGAGCAACCCCAGCAAGGGCAAGCCGCGCAAGAAGCGCCTGGAGCGCGAGGCGGCAGAGGCCGCTGCCGCCGCCGAGAAGTCGGCTGCGTAGCGCAAAATGGCCGCCACGGAGGCCGCTATGGGCGCCGCAGGGGGAAAGCACATCCTTCTCGGCCGCATCGCGGCGGCCCACGGCATCCGTGGCGAGGTGCTGATCAAGACCTACACCGAGCGTCCGGAGGATATTGCCGCCTACGGACCGCTCGATGACGGGCATGGGCGGCTGCTGAACATCAAGGTCGTACGCGCCACCCCCAGGGGTGTCATTGCCCGCGTCGCGGGGGTGGGCGACCGCAACAGCGCCGAGGCGCTCAAGGGTGCCGAGCTGCATGTGGACCGCGACCGGCTCCCCGCGCCCGACGACGGCACATTCTACCACGCCGACCTGATCGGCCTCACTGCCCTGGACCCGGAGGGGCGCGCGGTCGGCGAGGTGACGGGCGTCTACAATCACGGCGCCGGCGATCTCCTGGAGCTCCGCCTCGCCGAGACCGGCAAGACCGAGCTCGTCGCCTTCACCGACACGTTCGTGCCGGAGGTAGACCTGGCAGGTCGGCGGGTGGTCGTGCGATTGGATCCGTCTATGCCGGAGCCGGCCGAAGCCGCCCCGGAACCAGACGAATCGGAATAAGCTCAGCTGCGAGGAGGAGCAGGCCGATGCGTGATCGATCAGGCGGAGCGTCGGCGGACCGGAGGCCGCAGCGGCTGAACTCCAGGCGCGTTGGCACATATGTGCCGGCGCTGGTGCGGGAGGCGTGCCGGAAGCGAGGGTTCAGCAACATCGATATCGTGCTCAGGTGGCGCGAGATCGTGGGGCCGGCGCTGGCCGAGCAGACGTGGCCGGTGCGGATCGAGTGGCCGAAGCGGCAGGAGTCCGTGCTTCGCCCGGACGGCACGGCCGATCCGGGAGGATCGCGCACCCGGCTGGTGGTTGCATCGACGCCCGCCAGGGCGCTGGACGTGGAATATGCAAAGAGCGACATCGTCGAGCGCGTCAACCGCTACCTTGGCTACCGCGCCGCCACCGAGCTGACGGCGACGCCGGATTACTCAGCGCCACCGGACGTGCCTCGCCGGCAGCGCCCGGCAGTCGACGACCGGCTCGACTTGCAAGCAGGCGAGGCAGAAGGCAGCGACCCGCTGAAGGCGGCGCTGGTGAGGCTCGCGCGCTCGGTCGCGCAGCGCGGCTTCTGACAGTTGCGACTAGTGATCGCGCGGGTTGGTGGCCGTTGACAGATGGGGCATTCCCCATAGCATCGGCCGCCATGACCACCGCCGCCAAGATCCTGCTGGAAGAGATCGAGCGCTTTCTTGCCGCAACCGGGGCCACGCCCACCAAGTTCGGCCTGGCGGCAATCAACGACGGGCATCTGGTTGCCAATCTGCGCAAAGGTCATAGCGTCACGCTGAAGACTGCCGATAGGCTCCGGGCGTATATGGCCCAGCATCTCGGCCTGCAGGATGGTGCCCATACCATGAACGACCCGGCAACCGGCGGTATCGAGACCAAGCGGATCGTCCTCGTCATCGGCGGCGGCATTGCCGCCTACAAGTGCCTGGAGCTGATCCGCCGGCTGCGCGAGAGGCTGCCGGTGCACGTTGTGACGGTGATGACCAGGGCGGCGCAGGCGTTCGTCACGCCGCTGTCTGTGGGGGCGCTCAGCAACGCGCCGGTGCTCACGGAGCTGCTCGACCTCAATGCCGAGCGCGAGATCGGCCACATCCGGCTGGCGCGCGATGCCGATCTGATTGTGGTGGCGCCGGCGACCGCCGATCTCATCGCCAGGATGGCAGGCGGGCACGCGGACGACCTGGCGACCGCGGTCCTGCTCGCCACCGACAAGCCGGTCCTGGTGGCGCCGGCCATGAACCCGCACATGTGGGCGAGCCCGGCGACCCGGCGCAATGTTGCGCTGCTGCAGGG
>DASURA010000397.1:0-5994 GCA_036280295.1 Hyphomicrobiaceae bacterium | reverse complement strand
CAGCATGGCCACGCGGGCGATGTTGGCGGCGGACAGGCAATTGGCGAGCGTGCGGGCGATCGGGAAGCCGAACTTGAGGTTGCGGGTGGAGAGCCGCACATCGCAGGCGGCGGCGATGACGGCGGCCCCGCCGGTGCAGATGCCGGGAATGGCGGCGATGGTGGGGACCCGACAGCGCTCCAGCCGGTCGAACATGCTGTCCATGCGGGCCTCGTAGGCCAGTCCGTCCTCGGCTCCACGAAAATCACGGAACAGGGCGATATCGGTGCCGGCTCCGAATGCGCGTCCGCCCGCACCGGTCACGATCAGGGCTTTGACAGGTCCTGGCACGGCGAGGCCGGCGCAAATCGCGCCGAGGCGCTCGTACATGGAGAAGGTGAGCGCATTGTGCGCTGCCGGCCGATTGAAGGTAACGATGCCGATTTCGCCCTCGACGGTGTAGGTAAGCTCTTGGCTGGCGCTCATCTCTATGATCTTCCATGCTCTTCTTCTGGCGCCGCCACAGGCCCGTCTGGCCGGACCGTCAGCTGCTGCAGCGTTCTCCGCGCGCAGCGATGCACTCGCGACTGACGACCGCCAGCGTCAACATCGTCGCACAGATGGAGGAAGTTGCGCCAGTGCCCGCAGCAGTGTGACCGCAACCAGGTCGCCTGGGGTGGTCAGCGGATGACCTTGATGGCGACCGCGAAGGTAATCGTTGCCACGATGGTCGCGAGCATGGCACCGACAAAGGTCCAGCGAACGCGCCGCAGGGTGCGCTTTTTCTCGGCCTTCATCCAGGCGCGGACGAACTCCATCGTCGGCCAATGCTTGAGGTGCTCGACACCGAAGAAAATCTCGGCCTTGGGCGACTTGCGGATCTGATGCGTGTAGGCGGCCTTCACCTGGCGATAGCCGAGACGGGCGAGCGCAGCCTGCCACTGCACGTCCTGCTGGGCTCTCTCGACGAAGGCGGGAAGCGAGCCATCGATATCAGGCTCACGGCTCGCAGTGCTCATCTCTCCCCACCCGAATCGCCGACTCTCGAACAACCGCGGGGCACGCCAGTGCGACGACCGAAAACTCCGCACCATCGCATTCGGCTGAGGGTGACGCGGACATTCTCGATCTCAATCGCACCAGCGACCATAAGGCTGGCTAGTGTCCTTCAGATCGTGAAATTCGGCCCATCCTCGCCGCATGCGAAGACGAAGCTCGCAATCAAACACTAGCGCCCCGCAACGACGCCAGCAACATGGTCCGTCGCCGGTGCGCCAAGTCGACGGCGGCCGATAACGCAAGACCTTCTCGCCGGAAATAAGGCAGGAAGGGGGAGCTCTCAACATCGCAAGGGTTGTGTAAGGCGCGGGCAACACCGGTCGCCACATGCGTAGTATCACGAGGGTGACAATGGTCGCCGGAGACACCATATCTGGTCCGCCCGAAGCCACGCGATACTGGGTGCGGGCAGGGGATGGAAGCTCTTGGGCGAAAGGCGACGAAAACGATGGTTGCGCGGATAGGTGCTCTTTCTCTGGCGCTAGCGGCGATGCTGGCCTTCTCGATCGACGCGGCGGATGCCCGTGTCGGAGGCGGTGGCAGCTTCGGCAGCCGCGGCATGCGCACGTATACGCCGCCGCCGACCACGCAAACGACGCCCAGGGCGGCGCAGCCTATGCAGAAGTCGATGACGCAGCCCAATGCGGCGCAACCCGGTGCTGCGACCCGGCCTGGCGCGACCTCGCCGATGGCCTCGCGCTTCGGCTCGGGCTTTGGTGGGCTGCTGCTTGGCGGGCTGCTCGGCGCCGGCCTGTTTGGCCTGCTGTCGGGCGCCGGCTTGTTCGGCGGGCTGTCCGGGTTCGCCTCGCTGCTGGGCCTGATGCTGCAGATGGCGCTGATCGCCGGCGTCGCCTATCTGGTGATCGGCTACTTCCGCAACCGCCAGGAGCCGGCACACGCCTATGGCGGCAGGGGCGCCGATCCCGGTGCTGCCCCCGGCGCAGGCCATGCCCAGCGCAGCGCCCTCAACGGCATGCTGGGTGGCGGCGCGGCCTCGACTGCGGCTGGCGCCTCCGATTTGGCGATTGGGCCGGCTGACTACGACGCCTTCGAGCGTCTGCTCGGGGAGATCCAGGGCGCCCATAGCCGCGAGGATGTGCACGCGCTGGTCGACCTGACAACGCCGGAGATGCTGACCTACTTCAGCCAGGACCTGCACGACAACAAGGCCAACGGTGTCCGCAACGACGTCTCCGATGTGAAGCTCCTGCAGGGCGATCTGGCCGAGGCCTGGATCGAGGCCGGCAGCGACTACGCTACCGTCGCCATGCGCTTTGCTCTGCGCGATACGATGGTCGATCGCGCCACCGGCAAGCTCGTGTCGGGCGATCCCGGTGAGCTGCAGGAGGCAACCGAGGTGTGGACGTTCCGGCGCGATCACGGCCAGACGGCATCACTGGATTGGAAGCAGGGCTGGCAGCTCTCGGCGATCCAGCAGATGGCGTAGCGACCGCCTGCAAAGCAAATCCGCTGACGACGCGAAAGGGGTGGCCGACCGGTTGCCCTTTTTTGCTTTGCTCTCTCCCTTCCAACAGACAAACCGGCCCCCATCACGGGGGCCGGTCGCATGGCTCGTGGCCGGCGGCGGCTCGCACAACCCCGCCGGCGGAGCGGGATTAGCGCTTACTGGGCCATTGGTGATCGCGCCAAAGAAGCAGGTCGTCGCGCCAGGTGAGCATCGGTTTGAGATCCGGCTGGAGGCGAAGCGTGCGGCTGGTGGAAAGACCCAGCGGACTCAGAGACACGCAACACCGTTGGCGGAGGCGCTTCATGTGCCACTCCATGTCGAGAGTTGCCGGCTCGCAGCCAGGCGTGCCAAAGCCTGCCCAAGCGATAGGCGCAAAGGCGGCGCGCCGGACCACTGCGGCCAGCGCGATCAGGGCTCAGGCTTTGCTTGGATGCGTCCAGCGGTTTTGGATGGGACCGCGAGCTTGCTGAAGGAACGAGAGCCGGAGAGCTGTTCGCGGCGGCCCCATCCACGTCCGCCCCGCCCATCGGTAGCTCTGCCATGCTCGCCAGCACGCATTCCCCCAACTTGGCGGGCGGTCGAAGAGGCCTGCCAGGGCGCCGCGAGCAATCTGCCTTCGACCTGCCGCCATGCACCTTGGAGGGTGAAGACAGCAGCGCGGCACCGGCAGTATGCTTTGTCGATTCCGTTAATGAAAGCTTAATGTGCGAGCGCGAGCACCGGGCGCTCGGGGACGATCAGCGAAAGATCGGCGCTGCCGGCCTCGATCACGAGCGGGGTGGAACCGAACGCATCGCCGTCAATCTGGGTCGGCACCGGCTTGTGCGCCGTCACGGTCGCCTTCAGGCACGGCAGCATCTCCACGTCGCCGTGGCTGGCCGAGCGCTCGTCCAGCGTGCCCATGGCGAGGGCCATGAGCTGGCCCAGCAGGACCGTGCGGTTCTTCGCCTTGAACAGGATGGCCTGCAGGCCGCGCTCGCGGATGCCAGTCCGCCGCGACATGACGAAATTGCCGCCGTAATGCTGCACATTCGAGATCACCGCCCAGCTTGCCTCGCGGGTCACGCCGTCGACGCTTACAGTGAGGGTGTCGACCCGGTGCGCGAGAGCGCCGAGCATGGGGCCGGCATAGGCGGCCTTGCCGACGTGACTCTTGAGGCGGTGGTCGAGGGCTGCGATCACGCGGCCGTCGAAGCCGGCGCCCGCCATCAGCAGGAACGGCTCGTCATTGGCGCGCGCGCATACGGCCTGGATGAGCGGCCCGTTGAGGAGCATGTCGGTGATGGCGCGCGCCTCTGCCACGACGCCGATTTCGTGCGCCAGCACGTTGCCGGTGCCCACCGGCACAATGCCGAGCGGCGTTGCCGTACCCATCAGCTCGGAGGCCACCTGGCGGATGGTGCCATCGCCACCCGCCGCGAGAATGGCGTCGTAGCGGGCGCTGGCGGCCGCCTCGCGCACCTGCTCGCGCACCGTGGCAATGCTGCCGGGCTGCGTGAGTGTCAGCTCAGCGCCGGCGCGAAGGAGTGCGTGCGCCACGGCATCAAGAAGCGGCGAGCCGGTAATTCCAGCTCCGGGATTCGCGGTCAGGAAGAAGCGGCGGCGCATGGGCTGGTTTGGGTTGGACTGGGCGAGAAGAGGGGGTGGAAACCGCCAGATATCGGGCCTCACGGCATCATCGTCAATGCGCAGTGCAGCGGAGCGTTGCGTGCGGCGTTTGGCGATCTGTGCCCCGTTCGGACATAATCTACATGCAGTCAATCCGGGGAGTGCAAAGGGGGATGTCATGTTGATCAGAATGGCAATGGGCCTGCTGGCCCTGTGCATGGTGTGGGCGCAGGCGCGGCAGACACCCGCGTCAGCGCAAGAGAGGGCCAAGGACTGGCCGCAGCGCGGCGTCACCATCTACGTCCCGTTCAGCGCCGGCTCGACCCCCGATACCATTGCTCGCACGGTTGCCGACCGGATGCAGAAGACGCTTGGGCAGCCGTTCCTGGTGGAGAACCGGCCCGGCGCCAGCGGCAACACCGGCACCGCCGCCGTCGCCAAGGCCACGCCCGATGGGCACACGCTCGGGGTCAGCATCGTCGGGCCGCTGGTCATCAATGCCATGCTGTTCTCGTCCATGCCTTACGACACCGCCAAGGATCTGGCACCCATCACCATTCTCGCCGCCCAGCCGAGTGTGCTGGTGGCGTATCCGGGCGTGAAGGCTGCCACCACGGCCGACCTCATCGCGCTGCTCAAGGCTGACGCGGCCAAGTTTACCTACGGCTCGATCGGCAGAGGCTCGCTGTCGCACCTCGCCATGGAGGCGATTGCCATGAAGGCGGGCGTAAAGGTCGTGCACCTGCCGTTCGTCGGCTCCCCCAAGACGGTGACGGCGCTGCTGCGCGGCGATGTACAAATGGCGGTGCTGCCGGCGGGCTCCGTCGTGCCGCTTGGCCGCGAGGGCAAGCTGAAGCTGCTGGCCGTCACCTCGCCCAAGCGCTCGGCCCTGCTGCCAGACCTGCCGACGCTGCGCGAGGCCGGCATTGTCGGCGTCGAGGCCGATGCCTGGGTTGGCCTGATCGCGCCCGCCGGAACGCCACCGGAGGTGCAGTCAAAGATCCACAAGGAGGCTGCGGCGGCGCTGGCAGACCCGGGGGTCGTGGCGAGCCTCGCCAAGCAGTTTGTATCGCCGATCGGCAACTCGCCCGACGAGTTCAGGGCCGTCCTGAAGGAGGAGCACGACCGCTGGGCGCCGATCATTGCGGCCGGCGGCATCAAGGCGCAATAGCGGCGCCACGCGCATCGGCCGCACGGCCTTGCGGCAGGATGCGCGACATCTCGCGATGCCCCTGGGCGGCCGCCTATGTTAGAGAGTGCGGCAGCCGAGCATCGGACGGGAGCACCGGAATGTCGCGCCACCTTTCGTCCTTTCTGAGATCCTGGCTGGCGAATCCCGTAGGCGTCGGCGCGATCGCGCCGTCCAGCCGCGCGCTCGCCGAGCTGATAACCTCGGAGATCACGCCGGCATCGGTGCCGATCATCGAACTCGGGCCGGGGACGGGGGTATTCACCCACAAGCTTCTGCAGAAGGGCATCAGGCCGCAGGACCTGACCGTCATCGAGTACGGCTCGGAGTTCGTCAGCGTGCTGCAACTGCGCTTTCCGGGCGTGCGGGTGCTATGGATGGATGCCGGCAAGCTGGTCGCCGCCAGGATCGCGGAGCCGGGCTCCGTGACCACCGTGATCAGCGGCCTTCCGCTCCTCAACATGTCGCCGCGCAAGATGGTCGCCATCATGAGCGGCGCGTTCCACTACCTGCGGCCGAACGGGGCGTTCTACCAGTTCACCTACGCCCCGCGCTTTCCGGTGCCGCGCCCGATCCTGGATCGCCTCGGCCTCAGGGCCACGAAGATCGGCCGCACCCTGCACAACCTCCCGCCTGCCAGCGTGTACCGCGTAACGCGCCGCCCGCCATTGCGGATCGTGGCCCGGTCGGG
>DASURA010000396.1:0-10537 GCA_036280295.1 Hyphomicrobiaceae bacterium | reverse complement strand
ATCCCGGTCGATCCGCATCCCAAGTTCAAGAACAAGTCCGCCCTCGAAGTGATCATGACGACGCTGCACTCGGGCGGCAAGTTCGATTCCAAGGTCTACAACACCTCCGGCGGCCTGCACGGCGTCGGCGTCTCTGTGGTCAATGCGCTCTCCGAGAAGCTGGAGGTGGAGGTCGCGCGCGGCCAGCAGCTCTACGCCATGGAGTTCTCGCGCGGCGCCCCGCTCGGCAAGCTGAAGAGCCTGGGCCGCGTCCACAACCGGCGCGGCACCCGCACGCGCTTCAAGCCGGACGAGCAGATCTTCGGCAAGGGCGCCCGCTTCAAGCCGCAGCGGCTGTTCCGCATGGCGCGCTCCAAGGCCTACCTGTTCGGCGGCGTCGAGATCCGCTGGACCTGCGCCAAGGAGCTGATCAGCGACGACACGCCCGAGCAGGCGACGTTTCACTTCCCCGGCGGCCTCAAGGAATACCTGGACGCCACCATCAATGGCGCCGCCCGCGTCACCGCCAACATGTTCTCCGGCCGCATCGACAAGGATGCCGGGCACGGCTCGGTTGAGTGGGCGGTGTGCTGGGTGGCCGACCGCGACGCGTTCCTGCACTCCTACTGCAACACCGTGCCGACGCCCGAGGGCGGCACGCACGAGAACGGCCTGCGCGCCGCCCTGAGCAAGGGCCTGCGCGACTTCGGCGAGCGGGTCGGCAACCGCAAGGCGGCGCAGGTGACGGCCGAGGACGTGCTCGGCACCGCCACGGCGATGCTGTCGGTGTTCATCCGGGAGCCGGAGTTCCAGGGCCAGACCAAGGACAAGCTCGCCACCCAGGAGGCCGCGCGCATCGTCGAGAACGCCGTGCGTGACGCCTTCGACCATTGGCTGGCGGATAGCCCGCAGCAGGCCACCAAGCTGCTGGAATGGGCCATCGACCAGGCGGAAGACCGGCTCAAGAAGAAACGCGAGAAGGAGGTCGGCCGTCAGAACGCCAGCCGCAAGCTACGGCTTCCGGGCAAGCTGGCGGATTGCTCGCTCAACGCCAAGCAGGGCACCGAGATCTTCATCGTCGAGGGCGACTCGGCCGGCGGCTCGGCCAAGCAGGCACGCGACCGCGAGCGCCAGGCGGTGCTGCCGCTGCGCGGCAAGATCCTCAATGTCGCCAATGCCTCCTCGGCGAAGCTGTCGCAGAACCAGCTGCTGTCGGACCTGGTGCAGGCGCTGGGCGTCGGCACCGGCACGAAGTACCGCGACGAGGATCTGCGCTACGAGCGCGTGATCATCATGACGGATGCGGACGTGGACGGCGCCCACATCGCCTCGCTGCTGATCACGTTCTTCTACCAGGAGATGCCGGCGCTGATCGACAACGGCCATTTGTTCCTGGCGTTGCCGCCCTTGTACAAGCTCACCCACGGCGCCAAGTCGGTCTACGCCCGCGATGACAGGCACAAGGACGAGCTGATCAAGTCCGCCTTCGCACATAACGCCAAGGTGGAAGTGAACCGCTTCAAGGGTCTCGGCGAGATGAACGCCTCGCAGCTGAAGGAGACCACCATGGACCCGACCAGGCGAACGCTGCTGCAGGTCGAGGTGGTCGGCGACAAGACCGCCACCAGCGATGCCGTCAACGCGCTGATGGGCTCCAAGCCCGAGGCCCGCTTCCGCTTCATCCAGGAGCGGGCAGCGTTCGCGAAGGATCTGGATATTTGATCTGTTGGGTGCAACAAGCTAAGCGCCTTGCACCGCTGCGCCGGATGTCGTTGCTCGCCAGGTATCGGCGATGCGGTTTCGCCTTATTGCGCCCTACGCCAGCTCCGACGCTTGGCGCATTCTTGACAGGCGGCGCGCAAGCGTCGAACTTCGGCAGAGGCGTTCACGCGTCCGCCCGAGTGCGCGTTCAACATCCGTCCTGCGTCCTGCTCGCCTGAGAGGCTCTCTCAAGATGATCCGCGCCCGCTCCCAAGCGCTCGCCGCGCTCTGCCTGCTCGCCCTGCTTGCCGGCCACACTTTTCTCCACACGCCCGCCCATGCGCAGGGAAGCATGCTGGAGATCTCCATGGAGGAGCTGGCGGACGACACCTGGAACCGGCGGGTGGTGGCGCGGGGCAATGTGGAGATTCGCTACTACGGCGAGATCCTGCTGGCAGACGAGATCGCCTACGACCGCGACAGCCGCAAGCTGACGGCGGAGGGCCATGTGCAGCTGACCGATACCAACGGCAAGGTGACGCAAGGCGACCGCCTCGCCCTCAATGACGAGCTGCGCGACGCTTTCGTCGCCTACGTACGGCGACAGAATATCAGGATCGACCGCTAGGTCCTGATCGCGAAATTCGTCTCGGCGTGCCGCAAGGCTGGAACGAATTTCGCGATCTGAAGGACATTAGCCAACATTGTGATGGTTAGTGCGATTGAGGTCGAGAAGTCCGCCTCGCCACCCTAGCCAAACCGATGAAGCGGACTTCTCGATCATCGCTCTAGAATTGCAACGGACGCCGGCGCCGTTGCCGTCGGCCTGCCGGTGGAGCCGACGCATCGTGCCGTGCCGCAGGCCATGCAGGGGGCCATGCCGGCGACAGCTCCGGCGCCTGGCGATCTACCGGCCGGGAAGGTGGCTCGGTCGAGGTGCTATGGCCGACCGCGACAGGGTCGCTAGCCGGAAAGGTCTGTGCCAGCGCCCTGTCTAGCTCGGCCTCAAGCTTCCGGCGCGGCCGCCCTTCCGGGCCGGCACCGGCCGCCGGCGTACGCAACGATGTGCCCATGATGTGCTCGCTCCCAGGCAGGATGCGGCAGTGCCCGTCCGCTCTCTCCCTTCACATTGGCGCAACCGGCGCCGGCTGCAAGCGCAGCGCCACACATCGTGAAGGCGCCATGAATCCCTTGTCCGCCTCTGGCGTGGCCAAGCTCACGCCGCCAGCCATTCCCGCAACGCCTGGCTCACCGCCTCAGGCCGCTCCATCGTCGAGAGGTGCCCGCAATCCGGGATGATCTCCAGCTTGGCGCCGGGGATGCCAGCCGCGATCTCGCGCGCGGTATCAACCGGCGTGAGTGCGTCCTCTTCGCCCACCAGCACCAGCGTCGGGCAGCGAATGAAGGGCAGCAACGGACGGTTGTCCGGCCGGCCGATGATCGCCTCCTCCTGGCGCTTGAAGGCGTCGAGGCCGGTATCGACCGCCATCTGAATCACGGCATCCACCAGCGGCTTATCGGCAAGCCGCGCCTTGTGCAACAATGCCGGCAACAGCAGCTCCTGCACGCGGGCGATGCCCTCACGCTCTGCCGTGGCGATCAGCTCACGGCGCGCGGCGCTGCGCTCGGGGATATCTGCGGCCGCGGCCGTATCGAGGAGGGCCAGCCGCTCGACCCGCTCCGGCGCCTGGCGCACAATCTCGTAGGCGATGTAGCCGCCCATGGAGAGCCCGGCGAGGGCGAAGCGTTCCGGCGCCACCGCCAGGATCGACCGCGCGATGCCGGCCATGTTGTCGTGCCGGGTGTGATCGGCGACAGTGCAGGCGGCGATGTCGCCAAGAGCCGGCATCTGCTCAGCCCACAGCCTGCCGGTGCACAAGAGGCCGGGAACCAACATTAGATTTGTCTTTGCCGTCATTGTGCCTCCACAGGGGTCAGCCCTTTGTCCAGCATTGCGGTGTCATGACAAGCGGGCCAGAAGCGGGGTCTGCCCCGCTCCCCGCCTATGTCCGACTTTAGCCATGCGACCAGCCGCCGCGCTCGGCTACAGCCTCGATGATCGCACTTAAGTCTTGGATCGCGCGACATTTTCGCTCGCCGTGACATTTTTCCCCCTAGCCGGCCGACGTTCCTTGCATTTGCCGGCGAACGGTGCCATGTAGCTGGGTGTAACGGGCGCAGGGGACACGCTTCCGTATCTTAAATCCGGTTTCCCCCCATCTTCCAGCCTTTCCCGTTAGGCCCTTTGTCGCCAAGTCCCCCTGCGCTCTCCGATGCCGACACCATGCGTACCCTTGCGAGGGTCATGCGCAGTTATCGGCGATGCTAAGAGAGACGGAGAGTCGTTCTTTTGGAACCTTCCACGTTCGCTGAGCTTGGGCTCAGCGCGAAAGTGCAGGCGGCCGTCGAGGCTGCCGGGTACACACAGCCTACGCCTATCCAATCGCAAGCCATCCCTATCGCCGTGACCGGGCGCGACGTGCTCGGCATCGCTCAGACCGGTACCGGCAAGACTGCCGGCTTCGTATTACCGATGCTGGCACGGCTGGAGGCCGGACGGGCCAGGGCACGCATGCCACGCTCGCTGATCCTGGCGCCAACGCGTGAGCTGGCGGCCCAGGTGGCGCAGAGCTTCGAGAAATACGGCGTCAATCACCGGCTCACGGTGGCGCTGCTGATCGGCGGCGTCTCGTTCGACGACCAGATCAGGAAGCTCGACCGCGGTGCCGACGTACTGATCGCCACGCCCGGCCGGCTGCTCGATCACTTCCAGCGCGGCAGGATTCTGCTCACCGGCGTCGAGATCCTGGTGATCGACGAGGCCGACCGCATGCTCGACATGGGGTTCATCCCCGACATCGAGAAGATCTGCAAGCTGTTGCCGGTAACTCGCCAGACCCTGTTCTTCTCGGCCACGATGCCGCCGGAGATCACGCGCCTGGTCAACACCTTCCTCAAGGATCCGGCCCGAGTCGAGGTGGCACCGCCCGCCACCACCGCCAAGACCATCACCCAGCTGTTCCGCTATTGCCCCTCCACCGAGGACTGGGAGAAGCGCGAGGTACTGCGCGAGCTGATCCGCGCCGAGCAGGTGAAGAACGCCATCATCTTCTGCAACCGCAAGCGTGATGTAGCGATCCTCCTGAAGTCGCTGCAGAAGCACGGCTTCAATGCCGGCGCCCTGCACGGCGACATGGATCAGACCAGCCGCATGGCGACGCTCGATGCATTCCGCGAGGGCCGCATCGCCCTGCTGGCGGCATCCGACGTGGCTGCGCGCGGGCTCGACATTCCGGATGTGAGCCACGTCTTCAACTTCGACGTACCCTGGCAGGCCGACGACTATGTGCATCGCATCGGCCGCACCGGCCGCGCCGGCAAGGAAGGCCGCTCGCTGACCATCGTCACGATCGACGATATCAAGCAGCTCAAGGACATCGAGAAGATGAGCGGGGAATCGCTCAGCTGGCTCGGTGAGCCGCCCAGCGAGGAGGACATCGCCGAGGGCTCGCGCAAGCGCCGCGGTCGCGGCGGTGCTGCAGCGCGGCGTGGTGGCGGAGCTGGGCGGGATGGTGCTCGCCGCGGTGGACGCGATGGCGAGGCACGTGCATCGGGCTCGCGCGCAGCGAGCCGCGGCGGCCGTCGGCCGGAGCGTGCTCCGCGCGCCGATCGCGCGCCGGAGGTGAGGGAGCCGCGGCGCGCTGCTGCTGCCAGTTCCTCAAGCGCGCACGCCGATCGCCTCCACGACGAGGCGCCGACGCCGCGCTCGCGTCAGCGTGCCCAGCCCGCGGCTCGCGACGCGGCGCCCAAGCCGCAGCGCCAGCAGCGTGCGCCTAAGCGCGTGCGTGAGCCGTGGGAGCCGCGCGAGCCGCGCCGCGAGCGCGAGGATCGCACGCCGACGCCAGTCGGTCTCGGCGATCATGTTCCCGCCTTCCTGCGCCGGCCGACGCGGCCCGCGAGTCATTAAGCGCTATCGACCGTAGGCGGGTTAGGCTGAAGGCCGTAACCCGCCATTCACCTCAGGCTGCGCTTGTCCATCGGCTGGTTACGCGCTGCGCGGCCGTCGTCGGTTCGGTCCGTATGCTGCACTGCGCCGCACGCCGCGTGAGCATTGGCCTCCAACCCCAACAGTCGCCTGCCGGCCTCGAAAGCGCGGGAGCCGCGCGATCGCCGCACGCTGCGCCTGCGCCCGATGCATTACGCATCATGAGGCGCGTTGCACCGACCATTCCGCGCGGCTACATCCGGGCCTGCTACATCGTCGGCGATGGTCTCCTCGATCGGAATTGGACCGAAGCGGACCGCAGCGGGTGAGGGTGGATCATGGCCGAGGATCGAGATCCTGGAATGCATAGAGCGGTGCCCGGCGGGGTCGGCTCCCGGCTGGCGAGGATCGCGTGCGGCTATTGCCTCGCCTGCCTGGCCATCAGCTATTCCGGACTCATCCTGCTTCTGCCTCTTGTGGTGATCGCCCGGATGCACGGGGAGAACACTGACGACCTGATGCTTGGCCTGCGCTATTATGCGTCGTTTGCACCGCTCCTGGCGGTGTCTGTCGGCGCATGGGCGCTGGCTCCGGCAGCGCTCGCCATCGCCTACGCGGAAGCCCGACGCATGCGCTCGGTCTGGTTCTGCCTCGCCGCCGGCTCACTCATCGCCATCCTGTGCTTCACGGCGGCTGAAGCCTGGATCGGATTGTTTCGATTGTCCGAGCGGTGGCCGGCCTCCTTTCAGATGCGCAGCGCGGCTGGCCTTGGACTCTTGGCGGTTATTCTCGGCACCATCGGCGGTCACGTCTACTGGGCTATCGCCGGCCGCAGCGCCGGGGCATGGCGCGGCCGCCCGGAGGCCTCGACCGATGCAGGTCGCGTGGTGTCCGGAGCCCGGTAGATCGGCCACCGACGGGTGAGGACCGCCGGAGGTTAATGCCCCCTTAAGCGCCGTCCCGTCTGCCTTAGCCTACGGTTGAGGATGAACGGAGGAACTCGGACACGAGGGCGCCCGAGCGCGGCATAACACCGGCCGTCCCGCCGCCGACGGAACAAATCCACAGCAGGCGGTCGGGTGGACGCAGCAATGCCCGGGCTCGCCAGATCCCGGCGCGGTGCGTTCCAGACCTCAAACGAAGGAGTGATCGCATGGGCAAGAACAGTAAGGACGAGCAGCGCAAGGGCGCCGAGCAGCGCCAGCAGGGCGCGGGCCAGGGCCGCGAGGCGCAGCAGCGCCAGCAGGAGGGCGGCAGCCAGCACACCCGCCAGCATGGCCAGGAGCAGGGCAAACCGCGTACCGACGAGCACAACAGATAGCATGCCCGGCGGGAGGCTTACCCGGTGACAGCCTCCCGCCGCCGGTGCAGGAGCAACGCCCTCCGCCAAGCCTTGCTGTGCCGCAGTGAAAACACATGTGCATGTGCTATGCTCAGCCCATGGACATGCCGGCCACCGACCCGAACGAGACCGCCGATCCCTTCACCGAAGGCGGCTTCCGTGCACGCGCGCGCCGCGGCCTCAGCGCCGAGCCCTCCGACGCGATCTTTGATCCGCGCTCCGGCCAGTCGTGGGGACCGAGCGACTGGGATCTGAACCCCGAGTTGATGGACGATCTCGCCGTCATGCCACCGCCGCGCCCGGCGGCCGTGCTGGTGCCGATCATGCGCCGGCCGACGCTGACGGTGCTCCTCACCCAGCGCTCGCAGGCGCTCAAGAATCATGCCGGCCAGATCTCGTTTCCCGGCGGCCGACTGGATCCGGAGGACAGAAACGCGCTCGATGCCGCCCTGCGCGAGGCGCGGGAGGAGATCGGGCTGCCCGCCGACCGCGTCGAGCCGCTCGGCTACCTCGACAGCTACCGCACCGGCACCGGGTTCCAGATCGTGCCTGTGGTGGCCCTGGTCGAGCCCGGTTTCACCCTGATGCTCGACCCCAATGAGGTCGCAGATGCCTTCGAGGTGCCGCTTCAGTTCCTGATGGACCCTGCCAACCACAGGAAAGATTCGCGCGAATGGTATGGCCGGCAACGCTTCTCCTATGCGATGCCCTACCAGGAGCACTATATCTGGGGCGCCACCGCCGGTGTGCTCAGGAACATGCACCAGAGACTGTTCGCATCATGATCCGGATCGTACTGGAGCTGATCGGCCTGTTCCTGGTGCCAACCATCGCCTACCTTGTCTACGCCCTGCTGACGGGGCCTGGACGGCCAGCCAGGGAGATCGTCGACGAGGCTCCGTTTGTCTGGCTGGCAGCTTCCGGCGCCTTTCTGATGTTCGCCACCCTCATCTATTTTGGCTCCACAACCACCATGGGCGGACTCAACCAGACCTACACGCCGGCGCGCATCAAGGACGGGCAGATCGAGCCCGGCCATTTCAAGTAGCGGTCCCCATGGCTGCTCCTCCACAGCGCCTCGACGGCACCGGATGGCTTGACCGGCCGGATACACAGGCCGTGCTGGCCGCGCTCGCCGCCAAGGGCTTCGTGGCACGCGCCGTGGGCGGCGCGGTGCGCAACTCGCTCGCCGGCCGGCCCGTGGTCGACGTCGACATCGCCACCGACGCCCGTCCGGAGGACGTGATGCGCGCGGCGCAAGCCGCCGGCCTCAAGGCAGTGCCGACCGGGCTGGCACACGGCACGGTCACCGTCATCGCCGGCGACGTGCCCCACGAGGTCACCACGCTGCGCAAGGATGTCGAATCGCACGGCCGCCACGCCACCGTGGCGTTCACGGACGATTGGGCGGAGGACGCCAGGCGGCGCGATTTCACCCTTAACGCCCTCTACTGCGACGCCGACGGCACCGTCTTCGACCCGCTCGGCGGCTATCCGGATCTCGTTGCCAGGCGCGTGCGCTTCATCGGCGAGGCGCGCGACCGCATCCGCGAGGACTACCTGCGCATCCTGCGCTTCTTCCGCCTCACTGCCGAGTTCGCCGAGGGGCCGGCCGATCCGCAAGGGCTGCTCGCCTGCGTGCGCGAGCGTGCCGGCATCGCCATCCTGTCGGCCGAGCGCATCCGCATTGAGCTGCTCCGTACGCTGGCAGCGCGGCGCGGGCCGGAGGTGGTGCGCCTGATGCAGGACTACGGCCTCCTTCCCGCGGTGCTCGGTGCCGCGCCGCGCCCCGCTCTGCTCGCCCGGTTCGCCGCCATCGAGGCCGGGCTCGGCCTCGCTCCCGACGCGGCCCTGCGCCTCGCCGCCCTGGCGGTGGAGATTCCCGAGGACGCCGAGCGGCTGCGCGACCGCCTCAGGCTCTCCAACGGGCAGGCCGCCAAGCTCCTGCGCGCCGCCGACTGGCGCGGTCCCGGCGTCGGCCCTGCCGCACCGGAGGCGGAGGCGAGGGCCTATCTCTACCGCCACGGGACTGCCGCCTACCGCGAGCACATCCTGCTCGCCTGGGCGCGCAGCGACGCGGCAGCGGACGACGCCGCTTGGCGCCACCGTCTCGCCCTGCCCGAGCGCTGGCAACCGCCCCGCTTCCCCCTCAAGGGCGCCGACGTGATCGCCCTCGGCCTCACCGCCGGGCCGCGCGTGGGCGAGGTCCTGCGCACCCTGGAGAACTGGTGGATCGCCACCGACTTCGTCGCCGCCGAGCCGGCCTTGCGGGCGCGGCTCGAAGAGATGCTCGCCGACGATCGTCGGCCGGAATAGGGCTTAGCCCGTCATCCGCCGCGGGTTGCTGTAGATGGGCTGCGACGGGACTTCCTCGGCTGTCGACTGCCGCACCGGCAGTTTGCGTCGTGCTCGCAACTTGCCTAACATGAACCTCCCAAGGAAGCGCCGAAACGCCCTCACGAAATCTCTTGATCTGTCGCTCGTGGATCGCGCGTGCTTGGCCCTGGCGCATCGGGAGAAGGCCGCCGGCTCTCACGACGGACAAGAGCTGGACCAAGCTGAGCATTGGCGTCGAGATCAAGGTGACAAGGTAGGCGACGGATGGCCAAGGACGTTCCTCAACCCGTATCGGAGCCCTCTGCGACGTGCGCGGAGGCCGGCGCCCTCTGCCACGACTGGACGGTGGACGAGGTCCTCGCCCTCCTGCGTCTCCCCTTCCCGGAGCTCATCTACACCGCCCAGTCGGTCCACCGCCGCCATTTCGAACCCGGCAAGGTTGAACTGGCGCAGCTGCTCTCGGTCAAGACCGGCGGCTGCCCGGAGGATTGCGGATACTGCGCCCAGAGTGCCCGCTTCGAGACCGGCCTCACCGCGACCAAGCTGATGGCCGGCGAGGCGATCCTCGCTGAGGCGCGCCGGGCCAAGGCCAACGGCGCCACGCGCTTCTGCATGGGCGCCGCCTGGCGCTCGCCCAAGGACCGCGACGTCGACGCCTTGTGCGCGACCGTCGCCGCCGTCAAGGACATGGGCCTTGAGACCTGCATGACGCTCGGCATGCTCACTGGCAGCCAGGCCGGGAAGCTGAAGGCGGCCGGCCTCGACTTCTACAACCACAACCTCGACACCTCGCCCGAGTACTACAGCGAGGTCGTCACCACCCGCACCTACGCCGACCGGCTGGAGACCCTGGCGCACGTGCGCGATGCCGGCATCGCCGTGTGCTGCGGTGGCATCGTCGGCATGGGCGAGAGCGAGCGCGACCGCGCCGGCCTTCTGTGCCAGCTCGCCAATCTGCCGGTGCATCCCGAAAGCGTGCCCATCAACATGCTGATGCAGGTGGAAGGCACGCCGCTCGGCACCAGCCAGCGCATCGACGTTCTGGATCTTGTGCGCACCATCGCCACCGCCCGCATCGTCATGCCCCGGTCGGTGGTGAGGCTGGCCGCCGGCCGCGAGGGCATGACTGACGAGGCGCAGGCGCTGTGCCTGATTGCCGGGGCCAACTCGATCTTCGTCGGCGCCCGCCTGCT
>DASURA010000395.1:0-12970 GCA_036280295.1 Hyphomicrobiaceae bacterium | reverse complement strand
TCGTGAAGCGCGCCGCAACCGGCATTGGCGGCAAGCGCGGCGGTCGTCCCCGGGGGGTTGCTTTTCTCGCCGGGCCGACCGGCGTCGGGAAGACCGAGCTGGCCAAGACGATCACGAGCCTGCTCTTCGGCGACGAGAGCGCCTACATCCGCTTCGACATGAGCGAGTTCTCGGCC
The DNA here is from genome assembly GCA_036280295.1 of Hyphomicrobiaceae bacterium. Classification (GTDB taxonomy): domain Bacteria; phylum Pseudomonadota; class Alphaproteobacteria; order Rhizobiales; family Hyphomicrobiaceae; genus AWTP1-13. The sequence goes on along the minus strand of DASURA010000395.1, from coordinate 12,794 downwards.
GAGCATGCCGACCAGCGCCTCATCGGCGCGCCGCCCGGCTACCTCGGCTACGATTCAGGCGGCGAGCTGACCAACGCCATCCGCCAGAAGCCGTTCTCCGTCGTGCTGTTCGACGAGATCGAGAAGGCGCATCCGCGCATCCTCGACAAGTTCCTGCAGATCCTCGACGACGGTGTCCTGACCTCGGGTCGCGGCGAGCGCGTGTACTTCTCGGAAAGCCTGATCATCTTCACATCGAACCTCGGCATGACGCGAACGCTGCAGGACGGCTCGCGCGTCGCCAATGCTACGCCCGGCGAGCCGCTCGACGAGGTCCGGCGCAAGGTGCGCCATGAGATCGAGCGACATTTCAAGCTGGAGATCTCCCGGCCCGAGATCCTGAACCGCATCGGCGAGAATGTCATTGTCTTCGATTTCATCAGGCCGCCGGTGGCGCGCGAGATCCTGGAGCTGATGGTCGGGCGCGTGGTCGATGATGTGCGCGCGGAGCAGCAGCTCACGCTGTCCTTCACCTCGCAGGCCAGAGCGCACCTGGAGGAGCTGTGCCTGGGCGATCTCTCGAATGGCGGCCGGGGCATCCGCAACCAGGTCGAGGTGCATCTGATCAATCCGCTGGCACGCGCGCTGTTCGCGCTCGATCCCCGGCCCGGGGACAGCATAGCGATCGCAGATGTGCGCATAGAGCGCGGGATGACGACGCTGACTTTGGACCGGTAGACTACGTATTCGACCAGGATCGGATTTTGCAGTGAATAGTGAGCTGGGCCTTTCACGGGTGCATTTTCCCATTACCGCGCTCGGACCAGGCAGGCGTATCGGCATCTGGTTCCAGGGCTGCTCCATCCGGTGTGCGGGCTGCATGAGCCGGGACACGTGGGGCGCAGCCCGCGAGACGATCAGCGTTGCGGCGCTGCTTCAGTCCATCACACCCTGGGTCAGCGCTGCCGACGGTGTGACCGTCTCCGGCGGCGAGCCGTTCGATCAGCCGACCGCGCTTCTCGGGCTCCTCAAGGGGTTGCGCGCAGCGGGTGACCTCCCCGTTCTCGTCTACTCGGGCTTTCCCTACGATCGGCTTCGGGAGCGGCATCCCCTGCTTTTGCCGTTCATCGACGTTCTGATCTCCGAGCCGTTCGATGGTCGCCAAGCCGTCAGCGCGCCGCTGCGCGGCTCCGCCAACCAGCGCGTCTCCTGTCTGACCGAGCGCGGCGTAGCGCTATGGCAGCAGGCAGAAGCCGGATGGCGCGAGCAGGGCAGCAGGCTCGACCTGATTGCAGAGCGCGACGGGTCGGTTTGGCTAGCCGGCGTGCCGGGCCCCGGCGATCTCGACCGCCTGGACCGGCGGCTGGGCGCGGCCGGCATCAGGGCGCATACGTCGGCCGGACGGCTGGGGGATCTCGCATGACTTTATACGTCCGCGTCTGTCCAGCCTGCTCGACCGAGCGGCCGCTCCAAGAGGACGATTGCCAGAAGGTTCTGCCGAGCGGCGAGCTGTGCAGCTTCCCGCTGCTCGACATCCATCCGACACCTGCCGGCGATGCGCCCGCAGCTCCGGTCGAGCCGGCCGACGCGGCAGAACCACAGGCAAGGGAGGGAACGGAGGCCACCGGCAGGACGGCCGGGGAGATAGAAGGTCCTGGCGGCTCTTGCCCGAATGGCCATCCCGTCGAGCCCGACGACCTGCTTTGCCCCACGTGTGGGGTGCGCATCGGCAACATCCAGGAGAGGGACGGCCCAGCCCATCCGGGCAGGACGATAGCCGACTGGCAGATCGTCGCCGAGCTGCCGCATGCCGCGCCGGATGCCGAGCTGTTCCTCGTGCGCCGCGACGGCGGCGAGGAGGTGCGCGTCCTGCGCCATTACCGGACCGGGCTGGAGCCCGATCCGAGCCTCTACAGCGTGATCGAGACGCTTGGCCGGCCGGATGTCGCCGCCCTCGTTGCGCACGGCCGCTTCGAGGGGCGCGCCTTCGAGGTGTGGGAGCATGTGGAGGGGCAGACCCTCGGCGAGTTGCGCCAGGAGCTCGCCGGACAGGCGGCGGAGCGGGTGGCGGTGGCGTTGATCCGTACCCTCGCCGCTTTCGAGCAGCGCGGGCTGCGGCACGGCAACCTGCAGCCCTCGGTGATCCGGCTCCGGTCGGCCGATCCCCTGGTCCTGTGCGTCACCGACTTCGCCTCGGCGCGCATCGCTGAGTTCGACGTCGAGGCGAGCCGGTTCCGGCAGACGAGCCGGTATATGGCGCCGGAGGCGGTGGCCGAGGCCTCGACTGTCGCCTCAGACTGGTGGAGCCTGGGCATCGTCCTGCTGGAAATGCTGACCGACGGTCACTGCTTCGAAGGCGTGCACGAGCGCGCCTTCCTGTTGCACTTGGTGGCGCGCGGCATCACGTTGCCCGACGATCTGACTCCCCGCTGGCGCAACCTGCTGGAAGGGCTGCTGACGCGCAACCACGAGGACCGCTGGCGCGCCGAGCAGGCGCTCAGGTGGGCCGACGGCGAGAGCGATATTCCTACCAAGCGTGAGCGGGCAGCTGCGGCGGCCGCAGGGCCGTCGATCCACTTCGCCGGCCGCACGTTCACCGCGCCCGCCGAGCTGGCGTTCGCTGCCGCGGAGGAGGAAAACTGGGCGGAGGCGCTGGCGGCGCTCAACGGGGGACGCATCGTCAGCTGGTTGGCCTCGTTCAAGAAGCCGCCACCCGCGCTTGAGACCGTCAGGAAGATCGCCGGCGACCAGCCGCTCAAGGCCGTCGACAAGGACTTCCCCCTTGCGCTCGTCATCGCCACGTTGAATCCGGACCTGCCGCTGTGCATCAGGGGCGAGCTCGTCACGCCCACTGCGTTGCTGGCCGCCCCCGAGACCGGGCGCAAATGGCTCTCCCGCGATTCGATCGCCCACCTGCGCCGCCTGAAGCGGCCGAGCGACCATTGGCTGATCCTGCTCGCGGACCGGGCGCAGCGCGTCAGGTCACGGGCCAAGGACGCGCGCATCGGCCTCGACGAGGATGGCTTCGCCATGCTCCAGCTGGCGACCTCGTCGGCCGCGCTGGAGCAGCGCTGGGCGGGCAAGCGCGCGCTGTTCCCCGACAGCGACAATCCCGTGCTCGCGAGCCTCATCGATCGGCGCACCCTGACCGACGAGGACCTGCTGCTGCTGGCTGCTGCGTCGATTGGCAACTTCCTTCCCGCCCAGAGCGTGCTTCTCGACGCGGAGCGGCTGGCGGGCGAAGCCGGCGTCACGGAGTTCGACCGCCAGGGCGCGGCCCGTGAGCTGATCCGCCCGCGCCGCGAGCTGGCCGACGAGCTTGCCGCCCGCGTGCCGGGCTTCGAGCGCTGCGGGCGGGCGTCGATCGATGGCTGGATGGATGTCTATCGCGCCACCAACCGCCGCATGCCGCTCGCGCGGATGCTGGTGGTACTGGCGATTCCCACATCGGATTGGGCGGAGCCGGCGCATCAGGACTACGTCCGCAACGTTGTAAGCTTCCTCGAGCGGCGGATCCTCGCCGGAATACAGCGCGGGCCGCTCGTGCAAATGCGGGCGACCAAGAGCGTCCTCGATCTGACGGAGCTGCGCGGTGCCGACCTGCAGGCTCGCATCCTCAATGCCATCGTCACGCGGGCGGATGAAGCTGTCGAGCCGCGCGTATCGACCTCCGGAACGCTTGTCGACAGGCTGCGCGACATCGAGTCGAAGGCGCGCATGTACCAGCGTGATACGGGCCTCGATGCGCTCTACCTGGCGTTCCCGATCCTCACGCTGAGGACCAGGAACGATGACGGAGAGAAGACGCGCATCGCGCCCGTTCTGCTCTGGCCGATTGCGCTCGGCGTCCAGCGCGGCGCCACGGGATCGCTCTCGTTCAGCTTCGACCAGGCCCGCGAGGTTCAGCTCAACCCGGCGCTGGAGTCGATCCTGGGCCCGGAAACGGCCGCACGCTGGCAGGACTGGGCCAGCGAGCGCCTCCGCGAGGGGTTCGAAAGCCATGTGGCCGTTCTGAGAGCGGCCGCCGAGCTCGTGGAGGACGACGTCGGCGAGAAGCTCGTGCCGGTGCCCAAGGCGAGCGCTGTCAAGCCGGCCAACAGGCTCGCGGTGCATCCAAGTGCCGCGATCTTCCTGGTCGAGTTCGCAAGCCAGGCGATCGCCAGCGATCTCCGGCAGCTGCAGCAGAAGCCCCTGGAGGGCACGGCGCTGGAATGCCTGCTGCGCCTGCGCAGGCCGGAGGCGCCCTCCGAGAACGGCAGGATCAAGCACCTCGACCGCTTCGCCACGCTCGAAGCGGATCCGTCGCAGGAGGCAGCGGTGTTTCGCTCCCGGCACGCGCCGGGCATCGTCGTGCAGGGGCCGCCCGGGACCGGCAAGAGCCAGACCATCGTCAACATCGTCACGGACTGCATCGGCCGCAACGAGACCGTGCTGGTGGTGTGCGAGAAGAAGGCGGCGCTCGATGTCGTGCAGAAGCGGCTCGCGGCAGAGCAGCTCGGGCATCGCCTGTTCCGGATCGAGAGCACGCAGAGCGATCGCGCTACCGTGCTGCGGGACCTGCAAGCCCAGGTGCCGCTGGTGCTCGATGCCCGTACCGTGTCAGGCGCCGACGGACAGGCGAAGCGCCGGCAGATCGCGGCGCAGCTCGATGCGCTGGAGACGGATCTCGATGCCTACCACGAGGCCGTCTACCTGACGGACGAGCGGCTGGGGCTCACCTACCGTGAGGTGCTCTCGCTCGTCGCGGAGCACGACGCCCGCTCGGGCGGCCGCTCCGCACCGGGGCTCAGGGCGCTGCTCGGCCCGCTGGGCGCAGCCGAGCTGGAGAGCGTTATCGGCGAATGCGCCGGCTTGGCCGATGTCTGGCTCAAGGGCGGCGTTTCTGCCGCGGCGCTGGAAGTGCTGCGCCCGCTCGCCACCGATGCGGCGCTCGCCGCGAGGATTGGGAACGACCTTGCCGAGCTTCGCAAGGCGGACGAGACGCGCACCATAGCCTTCGCCGAGCGCAGCAGGCTCCCTGCCGATCTTGCGTCCATCGTATGCCTCGACGCCGACGCGCTGGGGCGATGGCTGGAGGAGAATCGCCCGGCCCTGGAAGCTGTCCCGGCTGACGTGCTGGAGCGCGCGGCGCGCTGGCGCTTCTTCGCACCGGCCGGCCGGCTCTTCGAAGAGGCCGAGGCCGGGCGCAAGCGACTGGCGGAGCTGATCGACAGGCTCGACCGTCTCGCCATGCCCGGACCGGCCTCCCTGGTCCACGCCGCGGTGCGCGACTGGACGCCGGAGGAGATCGCCGCGCTCGCCAAGGCGCTGCCGTCGCTGCGAAAGGTGCCGGGCCCGCTCGACTTCCTCAATCCTGCTAGGCTCCTGCGGCTGCGGGCGGCGCGATCCGTCCTTTGCGGCCGCGGCGTCGCGACCGACCGAGGGGCCTGCCTCGCCCATGCCGAGGCGGCGCTGTTCGAGACGAGCGTGCGGGCTGCCCTGCGGGAGCTTAAGGAAATCGGCGCCGTGTTCGCCGAGAACCTCCTCTGCCCGCCCGACCGCGGCGAGGTGCTGGCGCTGGCGCGAGCGCTCGCACGCGGGTTCGATGTCTTCCGCGACCTCGCCGACCGCCTCCAGGCCGCGCCTGTGACGGACCTGTGGCCGCACATGGAGCGGCTCGCCGGCCAAGCCGGGGCGATCCGGCAGGGTGTCAACAAGCCGCCGCTTAGCACGCTGCTGACGGCCCTCGGATTCGCAAGGGCGGTCGCGGCCGCGAACGCACTGACGCTGAGAGAGGCGGAGCGCCTCGCCCCCTATCTCACCGAGGACGCGCTCGACGGCATCAGGAGGGCGGTGGCCATCGAGGCGGCGCTGCCGCTCGACTGGGGCGCTGTCCAGGACGCCCTGCCGGCCCTGGTGCCGTATCAGACGTTCCGGCTGCGTCAGGCCCACCTGTCGCCGGCGGCGCACGCCGCGTTTCCGGAGCTGGCGCCGCTCGCCGGGACGTTCCGCGCCGACGGGAGCGCGGACGCAGGCGACAACCCGGCCGGGGCCATCGCCGCCCTGATGCGCCGGGAGGCCGCGATGGCCTGGAAGGCGGAGATCGAGGTCCGGCATCCCCGGCTGCAACGGATCGCAACCGAGATCGAGACCGACATCGCCAAGCTCGAAGCCCTCGACGGCGAGATGCGCGATGTGAACCGGCGCGTCCTCGCGCATATCGACGCGAGCAGCATCCGGGGCGCCCAGGACTGGTCGCGCATTTGGGCGATCGGCGGCGTTAACTCGCAGCGCCTGCGCCAGGTGTTCGACAGGGGCCGCCAGCTCGGCCTCCTGCGGATGCGGCCCGTCTGGCTCGTCAACCCCGACGTTGCCAGCCGGATGCTGCCGCTGGAGCCGGGACTGTTCGACACCGTCGTATTCGACGAGGCCTCGCAGATGCGCGTCGATAGCGCCCTGCCCGCGCTCTACCGGGCCAAGCGCGTCGTCGTGAGCGGCGACGAGAAGCAATTGCCGCCCACGAGCTTCTTCGGAACCCGCATCCAGGCCGACCCGGCCGACGACGATGACGGCGACGACGATCCGTGGGGTGAGCTCGACGCCGATCCGGCCGACGACGGGGCCGACGCGGAAGCGGGGGCCAGTTCGATCGATCCGCGCGAGCTGGCGGCGAGCGAGCGCCACATCAAGGACTGCGAGGACCTTCTCACGCTGGCCACCGGCCTGTTGCCGTCGGCCAGCCTCGACATCCATTACCGCTCGGCATATCGCGAGCTGATCGACTTCTCGAACGCAGCCTACTACGGCGGCAAGCTCAACATCCCCGTGCGCCGTCCGCCCGGGGACGTGATCCGCGCCAGACCGATCGAAGTGCGCCGCGTCGACGGCATCTATCTCAACCAGACCAACCCGGACGAGGCCGCCGCGATCGTCGACCTGCTGGCCGAGCTTTGGGGCTCGAAGGCGCCGCCGCCCACGATCGGCGTCGTCACGTTCAACATGAAGCAGGCCGAGCTGATCGAGGCAAGGCTGCGCCAGCGCGCCGACGAGAGCCGCAAGTTCGCCCGCGCACTCGACCGGGAGCGGACCCGCAAGGCGGAGGAAGAGGACGTGGGCTTCTTCGTCAAGAACCTGGAGAACGTGCAGGGCGACGAGCGCGACTGGATCGTGTTCTCGACCACGTTCGGCCGCGACGAGGCGGGCGTCTTCAAGCGCGTGTTCGGCGCGCTCAACCAGCAGGGCGGCGAGCGGCGGCTCAACGTCGCCGTCACCCGCGCCAAGCAGAAGGTGGTGTTGGTGACCTCGATGCCCACGGCGGAGATCTCTAGCTTCATCGGCCAACGCCGCGCGCCCACGCTCGCCCGCGACTACCTGCAGGGGTATATGACCTATGCCCAGCTCGTGCACGACGGCGACCTGGACGCTGCGGCCGGCATCCTTGGCGCATTTGGCAGCACCTCCGCCGGCCCGGGAGCGCCGCCGGCGTCTCAGCCCGACCCGCTGGTTCTGCAGGTGCTCGATGCGCTGCTGCGGGAAGGATACGACGCCACCATTATGCCGCCGGGCGATGCCTTCAGCATCGATATCGCCGTGACCGATCCCGACACCGGGCTCTATGCCCTCGGGGTCGAGATCGACAGCCCGCGCCATCGGCTATTGGCGAGAGCGCGCGCCCGCGAGGTGTGGCGGCGCAAGCTGCTGGCCCGGTCTGGCCTTCGTCTTCACCGCATCCAATCCTCCGCCTGGGCGCAGGATCGGACCGCAGAGCGCGAGCGGCTGATCCATGCGGCCCGCGCGGCGACAGCCGGAGCCAACGCCCCATGAGCAAACTCGTTCTTGTGAACTACCGGATCTCGGAGGCCGAGGAGCGCGAGGCGCGCCGCAAGATCGCGCTGATCCGCTCCATGCTGGAGCGCTGCGCACGGATGCAGAAGGAGCTGGCTGCGCTGGAGCCGGTCGCGGGCGAGGATTGGAGCGAGGTGCTCGAGCGCTACGCCAAGCTCGTCGATGCATCGCAATGGCGCGACTTCGTCGGCGAGTATAACCGCCTCTACGACGAGCTTCCCGAGGTGGAGCGCAGGCTCACGAAGGATCTGGCGGACGCCAAGGCCAAGCGGCTCCGCCTGGAATTGACCGCGGCGACGCTGCTGGCATCGGCCGGAGGCGCCGCTGAGCGGAAGGAGCTTGAAGCGATCTCGAAAGGGGCGGGCACACTCTACGGCGACAAATTCCAAGACGCGCGGTCAAGGGTCGAGACGCTGGTTCGCCAGCGGCTCGATAGCCCGCTCTCCGCCCGGGATACGGCACTGACCTCCGATCAGCTCGCGCTTGCGAAGGACCTCCTCGCGGCTTCCCCAGTCGAGGGCAGCCGCGCGCCAATCCATGGCGGCTTCAGCGAACCGGTGCAAGCGCCCTACGACGCCGACCCGGCTGGTCCCGGAACGCCGTCCGATCGCGTGATTCAGCTTTCCGAACGGCTGTCGGAGATCGATCCGGCTCTCGTCCCGGTCGACGATCTCGTCGCCCGGCTGCTCGCGCTGCCGGCCAGGAGCCCCGGCGCCAGGGGACAAGACTGGGGCCTTCTCATCGACTCCATCGAGCTAGAGGCGCAGGAGCGCCTCGACACCGCCAAGCGCAAGCGCGAGATCGGCGCGGCCGTCGACGATGGCGCCGCCTGGCTCACCCCGTTCCAGTCGCTCAGCGCAGACAGCCTGCGCGAGCGGCTGGCGGCAGCCGCGGCCGCCGGCGACCTTGCAGCTACGCGCGCCGCGGCTGCGGAGGCGCAGGCATGGGCCGAGGCCGAAGGCAAGCGCCAGGACGGCATGCGGATCCGCGACGCCCTGCTGGGCGAGCTCACCCAGCTCGGCTACGAGGTCAATCTGCAGGGGGAGGCCTGGGACGAGGGCAGCCGTATCACGATCCAGAAGCCCTCCGAGCCGAACTACGACGTGCAGCTGAGTAGCGCGCCGGGCGGGGCCATCCAATCGAAGGTGCGCGCCTACGATCATTCGGGGCGAAGCGCCGGCATCAACCGCCGCGACGTCGAGGTCCAGCAGGGCTGGTGCGACGATCTCGCCCGCGTGAACAAGCTGCTCGCCAAACGTGGCTTCGCGGCACAGATCGTACATGAGGATCGCCCGGGCGCATTTGCGCAGGCACCACTTCCAGCCCGGCGCGACCGAACCGACGCTCCAGGTCTGGGAAAACCCAAGAGCAGAAAGGTCTGAGCCGGGCTGCTCGCCGAGATCGAGAACCGGCCAGTCACTGACAAAGTGCTGACCGCGCGACAAACGTCCGCCCTCGCGCTCAGGATCACTATCGTAACGGTATGCCAGCCTCAGTCGGTAGTGGTATAGGCCAACCTCATCCTTCTCAAAGGTGTAAGGCCCGCACGTTATCGCCCCATCCGCATAAGTGAGGAAGCCTGTGATCCTGCACTCGGAGGCAAATTCGTATTCAACGAACCTCCGCTCTCCTCCGGCTTCCAGGGCATCCAGCGCCCTGATCCACGCCATGCGTTTCGGACTATGGTCAGCCATGCTCCGCTTCCCCAAGACGGGTCTTGGCAACTCATCGCCTCCCCCGCTCACGCCTTCTCCCCTGCCGCCTCTACCGCTTTCTTGCGAGCATCCCACGTCGCGACGAGAAACGTCGCCATCGCGCCGGAGAGGTTCACGGCCAGTTCCGCATGGCGAGCCTGCGGTCTGGCGCGTTTCGGACCCGGACTGTGCGCGTCGCCGAGCTTGTTGCGGAGCGCCCCCAACGACTCGACTACCGACTGACAGCTCCCCAGGATTTGCTTGAATACCTGCTCCGTGTGGTCGTCCGGCGCAAGCTTGAGCAGCTTGGCCAGCTTCCGATAGAGAACCGGCAGATCGTCCGCTTCCCGCCAGGTTTCGCCAGCCTGATCGAGAATCCACTTGCACACGTCCTCCAGGAGCGTACGCGCGAGCGTGATCGCGCCTTCGGGCTCCACGGCGCGCCTCTCCAACGCATGCATCCACCGCGCATGCACTTGTGTCGGGTCGAACGCGGCGAGCGCCTCAGAGATGCTGTCATCCGACGGCGCGCCCTTCGGCCCACGCCGCACGGCGTACTTCGGACTCCCGGATGTCTTCCCCGCTATCGCCAGCGTGTAGCCATCGTGTTGGAGAAGCGCATTGATCTCTTCGGCAAGCGCCCGCTGCTCATTTGACTTCTGTGCATCGGGTGCTGTCACTGCTTCGAGGAACCTGAACAACCGCGATCGCGAGCATGTGAGCACACCAAGGGCCTCCAGCAGGTCACGCTGGCTCATGTCCGCGTTCCGTATCGCGTGGCGAATTATGTAGTCTTCAAGTGTGCGTTCAGACCCTTCGTGCGGCGGCAGCATTGTCGCTATCGGCCACACACTCCGTATCAGCTCGATTTCTTCGATCTCCGTGCATAGCGGCCGACCGTCGAACAGCGCAATCAGCCGACGCCGCGTTAGCGTCGTGATTTCCGACCCAGCCAACTCATCGATTTTCGCGACCTGCTCCGAGAGGCCGAAGTGCTCATTCTCCGAAAGAATGATCCGCGCGATTTCGAGCACACGCGCGCCATCTACTTCTGCCAACCGCTTCTGCGCGTACTTGAACTTGCTACTGAAGGCTTCATCACCAGTGCCATCTGCCAAGCCAAGCCGACGACAGACGCCGGGCACGTCATAGGCTTTCTCGTCCGCTATCGCGGACGCGACCAATCTGCGCAGCTCCTTCACCATCGCCGGAGGTGCAACAGCGGTTTTTGATTCGCTCATGCCCCCACTCTACATCACCCCATTCCTTTGCGGGCGCGTGGTTGGGCAGCATGATGCCGCCGGCGCCGACGCGGATGCTCTTCGTGCCTTCGGCGATATGGCAGATGACGACGGAGGTGGCCGAGCTGGCGATGCTGGGGATGTTGTGGTGCTCGGCAACCCAGAAGCGCCGGTAGCCCCAGCCCTCGGCATGGGCGGCGAGATCGCGCGCGTTGTCGAGCGCGCCGCGCGCGTCGGTCTCTTCGGTGACCCGGACCAGGTCGAGAATGGAGAGCGCTGTCATCACAGCCTCCGCTTAAAGCAGTGTTCCGGTCCGCCGCTCGACGGGCGGACCGCCAAGCAGGTCTTCCTTGTCGTAGCCCTCCTGCACGGCCGCCATCCGGTCGGCGGGATATTCACGGGTCAACGCGAACGCCTCGTCCGGTGTGCCCGTCAGCCAGGTCTGGAACTCCTCCTCGCGCGTGAGCAGCACCGGCATCCGCTCGTGGTTGATGGTCGACACGAGGGGATTGGGCGTGGTCGTCAGGAACGAATAGGTCTCGATGTCGACGTTGGGGCCGTCCTTCCTCACCGGGCCCTGGTAGCGGCGCCAGATGCCCGGGAAGGCGAACAGCGGCCGCTCGTCCTCGCCCTTGAGGGCGAACCAGTGCCAGCTGGCCGGCTTCACGTCGCCGTTGGGCTCGCAGAAGGAGGACGCCGGCACCAGGCAGCGGCGCTTCTGGAAGCTGTCGCGCCAGAACGGATTGGTGCGGATCTGGTCGTCGCGGACGTTGGTGACGGGCCGTGGCGCCCTGCCCTTCTCCAGCCGCATGAAGCCCCAGCTCATCGGCACCATCTCGCGCTCGCCGTCCTCGCTCTGGCGCACGACGGGCGCGACGTGGCGGGGAAAGATCGCATTCATCGGCTCGAAAGCGACGGTGCGATTGTGGGACATGCGAAAGAAGCGCCCGATGTCATCGCGCTTCGGGGTCAGGGAGTAGAGATTGCAGATGGCTTGCCTCCTCGCAGGTCACAGCCGTTTGAATCACTGAAGACCCTATTCCCGTTTACCGCGTTCTCCAATTCTCCCCGGCCGCGTCCTCTTGCCCGCTGTCTGCGGACCCCGCCCGGCACAAAGCAGTGTGGCAGCCGGGGACTCTCCCCCAAGGCGGCCAGCCGCTGCTCCCCCGCCCTTCTCTCGCTCGCCGGGAGTTGGCCTGCCGGAGAAGCGGATGAGCGAGCCAAGCGGCGCGATCTCGTGGATTTGGTTGGCTGAGAACGATGTGTGGGTCATGAGAGCAGCTCCATCGGGTTATGATGTCGAAGTCACCGACGTGGAGCTTGAAGCCGGGGACCGTGAGATCGCTCGCCGGCGTCTTCCGTATCAGGCGCCCGGTGCCGTTGGCGTTGGACCATGCGGCGCGCTTGTTGCGGTCGCGGGCGGCAGGCTCGGGCGTGCCGTCGTAGAAGCGGACGAGCGAGCCGAGCGGGGCGCTGTCGTAGATGTGGCGAGCCGAGAACGCTCTGTTGGACATGCGGGGCTCCGTGAGTTGCGACAGCGGCTGACAGCGCCCTTGCCGCACTCTTGCTCTGCTGGTGGCGAAATCTGGCTATCGGAGCAGGAGAAAGGATCGCGGGGCGTCGCGATAACCTGAGCCCGATCCCAGGAGTCCTTGCCGATGGTGCCCTGCCCAGCGCGGGGCGGGCAAATTTGTTGGCGACGGTCCGAGCCTCAGTGGTCATACTCGCTCTCCTCGTTCCCGGCAGCGGCCGGACCGTCGGCATCGTCAGCCCCTGCGAGAGCACGCCCCATAGTGTCAGCCTCACCGCGCATCGATGTGCCGTTCGAGCCGACGCCTCACCCGGTCGTCGATGCCATGCTCAGGCTGGCCAAGGTCGGGCCCGGCGATCTCCTGATCGACCTCGGCTCGGGCGACGGCCGCATCGCCATCGCCGCGGCGAAGGCCTACGGCGCCGAGGCGGTGGGCATCGACCGCGATCCGCGGCGCGTCGCCGAGGCGCGCGAGAGGGCGCGCCGGCATGGCGTCGCCGGGCGCGTCAAGTTCCTCCGCGGCGA
>DASURA010000394.1:0-7260 GCA_036280295.1 Hyphomicrobiaceae bacterium | reverse complement strand
GGTCCAGCACGTATTCGATGGCACTCTCGGGCGTGTGCGGATTGAGCGCCACCCCCGCCTTCCTGCCGGCGGCCCGGATCATCTGCAGCGAGCGGTCGAGGTGCGGCCCGGCCTCCGGGTGCACGGTGATGATGTCGGCGCCGGCCGCCGCAAAGGCCTCGATGAAGGGGTCGGCGGGGGCGATCATCAGGTGCACATCGAGCACCTTGCCGGTATGCGGCCGGATCGCCTGCACCACGCCGGGGCCGATGGTGATGTTGGGCACGAAGTGCCCATCCATCACGTCCACGTGCACCCAGTCGCAGCCGGCCGCATCGATGGCGTGCACCTCGTCGCCCAGCCGTGCGAAGTCGGCGGAGAGGATCGATGGGGCGATCAGGATATTGGAGGTCGTCATGGCTGTCCCGAGATCAGGTTTCAGGTTTCAGGGGCTAGGTTTCAGGGAGATCGCGTTCGGCGCCCTGAAACCTGATCCCTGAAACCTAACACCTTTCTTCCTATCCAACGCCGCGCGTGCGGGTCTCGCCGCAGCCGGCGCGGTGCTCCAGAAAATCCAGCATGGCGCCGGCCAGGTCGAGGCCGCTTGCCTGCTCCATGCCCTCGATGCCGGGCGAGGAGTTCACCTCCACCACCAGCGGGCCGCGGGCCGAGCGCAGCATATCGACGCCGGCGACGTTGAGCCCGAGCACCTCCGCAGCGCGCACTGCCGTGCGGGCCTCCTCATCGGTGATAGCCACCGCCACGGCCTTGCCGCCCAGGTGCAGGTTGGCGCGGAACTCGCCGGTCGAGCAGGTGCGTTTCATGCTGGCCACCACCTTGCCGTCCACGACCAGGGCGCGGATGTCGGTGCCGCCCGCTTCCTTGATAAACTCCTGCACCAGGATGTTGGTGTTGGCGGCGCTGAACGCCTCGATGATCGACTTTGCCGAGGCCGCCGTCTCGGCCAGGATGACGCCGCGTCCCTGCGTGCCCTCCAGCAGCTTGATGACACACGGGGTGCCGCCGACCTCCTTGATGACATCCTCGGCCCGCTTGGGTCCGTGCGCGAATGCCGTTACCGGCAGGCCGATGCCTTCCCGCGCCAGCAGCTGCAGCGCCCGCAGCTTGTCGCGTGAGCGGCCGATGGCGACGCTCTCGTTGAGCGGGAACACGCCCTGCATCTCGAACTGGCGCAGGACCGCAAGCCCGAAATGGGTGATCGAGGCGCCGATGCGGGGAATGACGGCATCGTAGTGCGGCAGCGTGCGCCCGCCGTACATCAGCGTGGGCCGGCTGGAGGTGATCTTCATGTGCACGTGCAGCGTGTTTACCACGTCGATGGCATGGCCCCGCTGTTGGGCCGCCTCGATGATCCGCCGATGCGAGTAGAGTCGCGGATTGCGGGCCAGCATGACGAGCTGCATCGGAGTCCCCGGCCTTCCTGCGTGGCGGATGCCTGGCTTGGCGGCTGTCGCCGAGACCGGCTCCGTCTGGCCGACTGGATAATCCATCTTCGCCCCTCAGAGAAGTGCTGCGGCTCGCGTACCAACACGCGGGGCTAACGATATGCTTTGCCGAAAATTTTTATCGTTCAGCCCGGCGGCAGGGCATACTCGCTCAGCATGTTGGCGCCAGTGGCGCCGTCGCGCTCGATACTGGCATCGAGCAGCCAGGCGCTGAGCCCGGCCACGGTGAGCAGAATGAGAAGCCCAAGCGCAGCCCGCCGAAGCGCCCAGCCGAGTGATTTCAGCTCCACCGGCTGCACGGTGGCCTGAGGCGGTGGCGAGAACTCTGCTGTCGCAGAGGCCACCGTAGCCGAGGACGTGAGCCATACTCCGCCGTGCTGAACGCTGCCACCTTGCAAGGCAAGTCCCCCCGACTGCTCAAATCGCAGAACTCCGCGAGAGCCCCAGCCCGCGCGTTCAAACGTCGCCGTCTTGCAGGAGAATATCTCCACCTCCCTGAATGGGATTGGAGTTGGGCGGCGTCAAGACCGGGCCACTCCCGCTCCCGCATCCATCCCCTGCTGTGGCACGGAAGCGACAAGCAGAACGGGCGAGGCGCGAAGTTCCGTCTCATCGCACTCGCCTGCCCAGGATGGCGATTGCCGCCAACGGCAGCAGCAGGGCAATCGTGAATGCTGTCACCGTAAGGGCCGGCAGGTTGCCGTAGGACCCGCGCTCGATGTGGAAGATCAGGTTGAGATACTTGGTCTGCAAGGTGCCAGCCTGCAGGGCCAGGTTCATCAGCGAGGCAGTCAGAGCGAACCAAGTGGCCCTGTGCCCCGCCGGGGCATAGACCGCAACCAGCGTCAGCAGCGGGATCATGCTGAGCTGTGCGAATGGCGAGGTGGCGACGGTCTCGAACAGGGCGATGCTGTGGGCACTCAACCCCAGGTATAGATGCCACTGGAAGACCAGCACGATCATCGGCAGCGACAGCACGGTGCCGAGAACGGTGAGCCACAGCAGGACCTGTGCCACTGGCTTGCGGGTGATGAAGTCTGAGAGCATCCACAGCGCCACCATGGCCACGCCAGTGCCGATCTGGCCCAGAATGCCGAAGAACGTCTCGTCGAAGCCGAGCACGTCGATCGCGAACCAGGACCAGCCGGTGCCGATCTCGGGCGTCGCTCGGAAGGCGAAGATGATGATGGCCGCGAAGGCGATGCGCAGGCGCGTTGTGTGGTCGATGTCCTGGGTGACGCGCACCAGCATCGCGATCACCACCGCCATCGAGACGGCGAAGATGATCTCCTGGCTGTAGGGAATGCCGCTGAAGGCAAGTGCGACCACGACCGCCCCGAAGGCCAGCCCGCCGCCCAGAATGCGCCAGTCGATCGGTCGCCGCTCGGTGGTTTCAAGGCGCACGAGCACGGCGCCGGTAACCGAGATGATCGGGACGATCAGGCCGATCAGGAAGACCGTGTCATACGAGAAGAATTGCGCGAGCACGCCGGCGATGCCGGAGACAGCGAACAGGCCGAACGAGAGCGCGAGACGGCCCAGCACCTGCACCATGCCGAGGTCGTGGTCGATGTCGCTTTGCGGGCGGGGACTGCCGTCGATCGAAGTGCGCGGTACCACCTCCGTGCTCATGGCGTCGGCGACCACGTCCTGGATCACTGCGCCCATTGCCGCGAGGACACCGGCGATCACGAACGCCTGGTCCGGCGAGACCGCTGTGATCCAGCCGCCCGCGCTTCCCGCCAGCAGCACCAAGGAGGCGGCGATCAGGCTGGCGCCGAGAAACACGTAGGTGCGGCGCTGCGAGCCCAGCAGGGGTATGGTGTCGACCAGCTCGCCGAACACCATCTTGATGGTCCACGGCAGGCTGAACCAGAAGGCAAGCCCGGCCAGCTCCGCGGGAGAGAAGGTCAGGCTCTCCCTCACCCAGAAGGTCTGGGCGACGCCGACCAGCCCCATCGCCCCGTAGGCGAAGTAGACCATCAGCAAAGGCAGATAGCTTGCTCGCATGGCGCGGATCGGCGCCAGCAGAGCCTTTTCGAGCTGCGCCCGCCAATAGGCGTCCAGTGCCGTGCTGGTTGCGTCCATGTCGCGTCTTTCATCGCCAGAAAAAGGGTCAGACCATGCCTATCGGCCTGGCACCCCGCAAGCCCCCGCATTCAGGGGGCCATATCGGCGCTGTGTAGTTGGTTGCCCGTAAACGTGGGAATTACGATGCGTTAATGTCTATGCTTCACCGCCGCAGGGAGCCTTGGCTTGGGCACTTGATCCCGCTGGACCCTTGTTGCGCGACCATACATAGCTGGCCATACATAGCTGGAGTGTGCTCCTCAGCCGGAGCAGGAGGCGAGCTGGCATGGTTCTAGAGGCTTGGCGCCGCCGCCGGTGGCAGCCGGACCCCGCCGCGCTGGCGACGTATGCGGGGTTGCGGCCGATGGTGCTTGTGACGGGCGGGTCGGAGGGCATCGGCTACGCCCTAGCCTGCCGGTTTGCCGCAGCCGGCAACGCTGTGATGCTGATCGCGCGCCGCCGCGAGCCTCTGGAACAGGCCGCTGCCGCAATCCGTGCGGGGTTCAAGGTTGAGGCAATCGCGCTGGCGGTCGACGTGACGGCCGCGGACGCCGTCGCTCGAATAGACCATGCCCTGGCTGAGCATGGCGCTTACGCGGATGTGCTGGTTAACAGCGCCGGGATCGGCCTCGCCGGGGCGTTCCACGCCCAGGACCCAGAGGCGCTGATGCGGCTGGTTGACCTCAACGTGCGCGCGCTGACCGCACTCACGCGGCATTATGTCGGCGGCATGCGCATTCGCGGGCGCGGCGGCGTCCTCAATGTCGCCTCTCTCGGAGGCTTCACTCCAGGCCCCAACCAGGCTGTCTACTATGCGAGCAAGGCGTACGTGATCTCCCTCACTGAGGCGATAGCAGCAGAGACCGCCGGGGAAGGCATCCGCGTCTGCGCGCTGGCGCCTGGACCGGTGCGCACCCAATGGCACGACCGCGCCGGCGCCGGAGCCGCCTTCTATCGCTATCTGTTGCCGGCATCGGCCGCATCCGTCGCGCGCGAAGGCTATCGCGGCTATTGGCTCGGCCTGCGCGTCGTTGTGCCGGGGCTGCTGAGCCCGATTCTCGCACTATTTCTTCGGGTACTGCCGCACCGGATCACCACGCCCTTTCTCCGATGGTTGCTGAAGCCACGCTGACACAAGAGTTTCGGGATTCAGGAATGCTCGACGCCACCAATATCGACGCCAACGATACCGACAACGCGGACCGCGCCGCCGCAAAGGTGCCCAGGCTGGGTGCCGGAACGAAAAAGCCGGTGCTGATCGTGCTGCACCAGGAAAGCTCCAACCCCGGACATGTCGGCCAGTGGCTGGCACGCAACGGCTTTCCGCTCGACATCCGCAAGCCGCGCTTCGGAGATCCGCTGCCGGCGACGCTCGCCGGCCATTGTGGCGCGGTGATCTTCGGCGGCCCGATGAGCGCCAACGACAAGGACGAGTTCATCCGCCGCGAGATCGAATGGATCAGCGTGGCGCTCAAGGAGCAGGCGCCACTCCTTGGCATCTGCCTCGGCGCGCAGATGCTGGCAATGCACCTCGGTGCCAAAGTCGGGTTCGATCCGCAGGAACGGGCGGAGATGGGCTACTACCCGCTGCGGCCGACGTCCGCGGGACAGGCGCTCGATCAGCGGCTGGGGCCGATGCCGGACCATGTCTACCAGTGGCACCGTGAAGGATGCGAGCTGCCGTCTGGTGCGCAGCATTTGGCCACCTCAGACGGCCCGTTTCCGAACCAGGCTTTCGCCTACGGCCCCGCGGCTGTCGGCGTGCAGTTCCATCCCGAAATCACGTGCGCCCAGGTGCACCGCTGGACCGGCCATCACCTGACACGCCTCGACATCAAGGGTGCCCGCCAGCGCCACGAGCACATCGCCGGCCATATCGCCCATGCACCCAAGGTTCAGGCATGGCTGGGGCGGTTCCTCGAACGGTGGGTGCTGGCTGAGCTGCCGATCGGGTAAGATGCCGCCGGCGATTTGCATTCAGCTGCGTGCTGGAGGAGCATGACGGGGCAGGTATTCTATAAATTATATCGTACTCATGAACTGCCGCCGCAAGGCTTGCGGCCCATTCCCGATCCATTCCGTAAAAAAGCGCACACCCCCCAATTGAGGGATGTGCCTGTACGGAAGTTATCTAACAGGAAATTTCGAATTTATACCGACAATCCCGATTGCGAGTGTACAAATGCCTTTCTTCAAGTTTATTCGGATTTCCCCATCAAGGGAAATCGCGGTGGCAATATCGCCATCGCCATCGCCGTTGTGCTTATCTTTTTTTGGGCCGTAGTGATGTCACGGCTGTTGGGTCTTTAAGCTGAACTTGGGCCAGGCCCTGCTGCGTCAGGGGCCTGGCGGTACACCCGGCCGCAGAAAGACCAGCGCCAGCTGGGCGATCAGCGAGGCGGCGGCGATGGCGATGGCCATCGCCGCTCGGAAATTGGCATCCCTGGCGATGGCGTGCGCGGCGGCGGCCACGTCGGCGCTGCGCTCGGCTGCTGCCGCAGAGCGGTTGGCGGCATCCTTGGAGCCGCGGGCGATCTCGGCATGATGGGCGACGGCGCGCGCACGCTCCTGGTCATCGAGCCACAGCTTGGCAAGCTTCACCCGCCGCCCGCTCTTGCCCCACGCGCCCGCGGCCAGCTGCTCGCGCACGGCCTCCTCGCCCAGCTGATCCAGCTCGGCAAAAAACGGCTCGGCGATTGGTGCTTGGTTTCCCATCGCCTATCGGATAGCGCGATTCTCCAGCTGACCACGAGGGGTGCCCGGGCATCCGGCTGTGGAGACGGAGCCGCAGGGACCGGGCGGATCAGGGCGCAGCCCGTAATCCGCCATCTGTGCCCGGTGCATCGGCGGATTACGGCTATTGCCTAATCCGCCCTAGGAACTCGGAATACCAGACCCGCAAAGTCCGCCCCCAACTGTAGGAGACCCCATCATGACTGAATGGCGCCGTGTTTCCATCGAGGGCGTCCAGTGCGACGTCGTCGAGGGTGGGAAGCTCACCTGGATCGATGGACGGACGCTGGGCGTTGACGATGCGCTGGTGCAACACCTGCCGCCCATTACCCCGCGCCAAATCGTCTGCGTGCACCAGAACTACCGCAGCCGCCTCGACGAGCGCAACCGCAAGCCGCCGCCGGCGCCGACCTACTTAGGTAGCTTGCTGAGCTCATCCAGGAGCGCCCTGTTGAAGCGGACCGGCTCCGACACTTGCGGCGAGTGGCCAAGGTCGGGGAAGGTCACCAGCGTCGAGCCCTTGATGCGCGCCTGCGCCTCCCGCGCCAGCACCGGATAGTTGCCGAGCACTTTGGCCTTTTCCGGCGGCGCGCGGTTCTTGCCGAGGGCGGTTGAGTCCTTCTCGCCGATCAGCAGGATGGTCGGCACCGCGATCTGGTCGATCTCGTAGACGACGGGCTGCGAGAGGCACATGTCGGAGGTGAGCGCCTGGTTCCAGGCTGCCAGCTTGCCGCCCTCGCCCTGGTACATGCTTGTCTGCATGTTCACCCAGCGGTCGTACTCGGGCCGCCATTGGCCGGCGTAGTAGGTGTTGAGCTGGTACTTCTTGATGCCTTCATAGTTGACCCGCTGCTCGCCGGCGAACCACTCGTCGACCGTCACCAGCGGCACGCCCTTGGCCCGCCAGTCCTCCAGGCCGATCGGATTGACCAGCACCAGCGCGCTCGTCTCTTTCGGATACATCAGGGCGTAGCGCATCGACAGCATACCGCCCATGGAGTGACCCATGATG
>DASURA010000393.1:0-26485 GCA_036280295.1 Hyphomicrobiaceae bacterium | reverse complement strand
GGAGCAGCGCCAAGCCGCCGAGGCGTTCCGGGCCGGACGCGGCTATGCCGTGCACGGGCCGTTCGCGGTGATGCTGCGCTCGCCCGAGGTGATGCTGCGCGCCAAGGCGATGGGCGACTACCTGCGGTTTCGCAACGTGCTGCCCCAGCGGGTGAGCGAGATGGTCATCCTGATCACCGCCCGCGAGTGGACCCAGCCGTTCGAGTGGGCACACCACGTGCCCCATGCACTCAAGGCAGGGCTGGCGCAAGCGATCATTGATGCCATTGCCGAGGGTCGCCGCCCAACGGAGATGTCCGAGGACGAGGCGGCGGCCCATGACTTCGCCACCGAGCTGCACCACCGCAAGGGTGTCAGTGACGGCACCTACGCGCGCGCACTGAAGCTGTTCGGTGCGCGGGGGATCGTCGACCTCACCGGTATCTGCGGCTACTACAGCCTGCTGGCCATGACCATGAACGTCGCGCGGACGCCGGCGCCGGCCGATGCGAAAGGGGTGGCGCCGCTGGTGAAGTTTCCGGGGTGAGGCATTGCCTCCGCGGGTGACTGTGATAGAATTTTGCTATGACAATCACCCTCGCACCAGAGCAGCTGAAGTGGCTGGAGCAGCAGGTCGCGGGCGGCCAGTTCGCCTCTGTTGAGGAGGCCGTTCGTCTTGCCGTTGCCGAGCTGATGGCCGACGATTCAGACGATCTTGCCTGGGCAAAGCCTCTCGTGGATGAAGCTCGAGCCTCTCTGGCACGAGGGGAAGGTGTTTCGGCCGACTCGGTCAGAGCAGAGATCGATAAGTATCTGAGGTCAATCGGCGGGCGATGACGATGGCAGAAGTCATCCTCTCGCCGGAGGCCAGGGATGATCTTCTGAGCATTGTTGCGCACCTGGTGGCTGTCGCGGGACTGCCGACCGCCGACAAGTGGGACCGCAAGCTGTGGGCCGCTATCGACGGCCTGCAGGATTTCCCCGGTAGCGGTGCGCCGCGAGCTGCGCTTGGGGCACACACCCGAATAGTCGCTGTTCGACCGTATATCGTCATCTACGAGCACGTGCGGGCTTCCAAGCTCGTTCATGTGCTCTGCGTCTTCCATGGTCGGCGCAATATCACGCAGGCTCTGCTCAAAACGTAGACATGCCCTCCGACGCCACCACCAACCGCATCGGCGGGCTGGAGGCCCTGGTCAGGGCGCAGGCCGGCAAGGGGCCGGCGCCTGTCGAGAGATGGAACCCGCCGTACTGCGGCGACATCGGGCTGCGCATCCGGGCGGATGGCACCTGGCTCTACCGCGACAGCCCGATCAACCGGCCGGCGCTCGTCAAGCTGTTCGCCGGCGTGCTGCGCAAGGACGCCGACGGCCGGCACTACCTGGTGACGCCGGCCGAGAAGGTGGACGTGGCGGTCGACGACGCGCCGTTCCTGGCAGTCGAGATGGAAGTGCAGGGCTCTGGCGACGCGCAGACCCTCATCTTCCGCACCAACGTCGACGATATCGTCACGGCGGGTCCGGAGCATCGCCTGCGTTTCGCCGCCGAGGCCGGCAGCGGCGGGCTCAAGCCGTTCCTGCTGGTACGCGGCCGCCTCGAGGCCCTCGTCACGCGTGCCCTCACCTACGACCTGGCGGAGCTTGCCGTCGAGGGCGACGCGGGGCAGCCCGGCGTGTGGAGCGATGGTGCGTTCTTTCCGATTGAGGAGGGCTCCCGCCCCGCTCCGTGATTGGCCGGCGCTCCGCGGGCGCCGGCGTCATGAAGTTCCGCAAGGTCGCGATCAAGCCCCTGTAGGCCCGTCAGGCGCAGGCCCGACGCCATTCTCCAATCCCCTGCGTTGGGTCTGCGCTGACGCTCGACACCCGCCAAGGATCGGCGCTCACTCCTCCCCGATGATGCGACGTCTGCTGCGCCACTTGGCGCCATACGGCAGCACGAACATGTAGAGGCCGGTGCCCAGCAGCAGGAAGAGCGGGAGCAAGGGTGAGTAGACCACCCAAACAGGCTGCTCCCCCAACCCCAGGGCGACGAAGTTGGCGATGACGGCCACCGTAAAGGCAATAGACAGCCAGCGGTGGAGCTGCCGAATCCAGGCGTTCCAGCTCAATTGCACCTCCTTCCTCTGAGGGCGCGCGCGTGCGGGCCCAGGGCGGGCCCGCGCCACACTGATCTTCCTTGCAGGTTGTAGACTCAGTTCAGTCCGTCCGCGCCAGCACCTGCTCCAGGTTGGCGAGGAACTGCTGCCACCCGTGTCTGGCGCCTCCGTAGGCCTGCGGCTGATCCGGCCGGAAGCCCGACTGCTCCACGCGCAGGTGGGTGCCCGTGCGGGTCGGCGTGAGCGTAAAGGTCACCACACTGCGCAGATTGTAGGCCGCATCGGCATGCGCAAAGTTCCAGGTGTACGACAGAGTACTGTGCGGCTCGACGGCGAGCACCTCGCAGTCCAGCACGCCGCCCCAATCGCCACGAAGATTGAAACGGTGGCCTACAACCGGCCGGAAATCGTTCTTCATGAGCCACTCCTCGATCAGGTGCGGCTGGGTGAGTGCCCGCCAGAGCTTCTCGGGCGGATGTGGCAGCTCGCGCTCGACGACGACGGAGCGCGTTTCGGCCGATGTTTCATTCATTGGTCCATCCTTTTCAGCAGATCCTCAAGGTCGTCGAACCGCCTCTCCCAGAAGCCGGCCATCTGGCCGGTCCAGTCGATGAGCGGGGCCAAGGCGGCAAGCTGTGCGCAGTAGTGCGTCTGCCGTCCTTCATGGCGGTCGCGCACCAGTCCGGCCATCTTCAACACCGCAAGGTGCTTTGAAATCGCCGGCTGCGAGACACGGGAGCCCGCTGTCAGCGCCCCGACCGTCAGTTCTCCCTCCCGGCACAACCGCTCGAAGATGGCCCGCCGGGTCGGGTCGGCGAGCGTTTTGAAGAGCACATCATGGGCGTTCGACATCGGAACCCATAACCCCACAGCTATTGGTCAATCCATAACCGTACAGATATGGCTTCGTCAAGCCGAGTCTGGCGCGGGCAGTGAAGACACCATGCCCGTCAGTCCCACCGGCATGGTTTTCCGGCGCCGTCCCGATATTTCCGAGCTCAAGTCTCATGGCGGGAGGGCATGGGCCGGTGGCTGACGGCCCGTGGCTGCAAACCGGCTTGTTCCTGAATCAATCCATCAAACCAGCTACCCCGATTGCCGCCCGGGCGGTCAGCTCGGCCGCCTCCGCAGAGTCACACACCGCTTCAAAAGACGTATAGGGCCGCCAGCGCGGTTCGTCGTTCAGGTCTGTTAGCCCTCGAGCCCGGCTTTCCGCATGCCGTCCAGGAAGCGCTCCATTATGTCGGGTGTCTGATAGGGAACGCTGGTTCTGATCCAGCCGAGCGACAATTGGGGCTGCTGGCGCCGTACGACCGTCAGGTGGGCGCGGGCCTCTGCGGTGCGCCCGCAAAGCGCCAGGCACGCACAGCGCATGCGCTGCGCGCCCTGAAAGCCGGGGCGCAGCCGCGCCGCCTCGGTGGTGTAGTGCAGGGCTTCGCCATATCGTCCGGCCGCGAAATGGGCCACGGCGATCGACCCAAGGAACAATGCCATCAGGGGGTCCAAGGGACTGAGCCTGATCGCCTCTTGCGCATGCTCAATTGCCTCGCGGTCGTGCCCGGCAAAGGCCAGCCCATGGCTCAGGTGGCAATGGGCGGCGGTCGAGTTGGGATTGATGGCCACCGCCTGACGGAACGCCGCGATCGCCTCGGCGGTGCGTCGCTCCATGAAGGCCACATAGCCGAGCGCGATATGGCCCCAGGAATCGCGATCATCGAGCATGACGGCGCTCGCCGCATGGTGCTCGCCCTTGCGGAGCCCCTCCTCGCGATCGATCCAACCCATGTGGGCGGCAAAGACCAGTGCAAACCCAAGCAGGCTGCGCGCCGGCGCGTAGTCCGGATGGCCAGAGGTCGCACGCTCAAGAATGCCGATGGCGGCCTCGTAGTCCGCATTGGTCAAGCGCCAGACGTGCGTTTGCGCGCGAGCCACGAGCTCCCAGGCGCCGAGATCGTCGGGCGACCGTGACTGTGCGCGAATGCCCTCGGCGGCCAGCAAATGCGGCTCGATGGCGGCAGCGACGCTCTGGATGATCTCGTCCTGCACAGCGAAGATGTCACCGAGCTCCCGATCGTACTTTTCCGCCCAGTGATGACCGCAGGTCAAGGCGTCGATGAGTTGCGCACTGATGCGCAGCCGCTTGCCCGCCCGACGAACGCTACCCTCCAGCACATAGCGAACCCCGAGCTCGCGAGCGATCTGCCTCACGTCGATCGCACGGTGCTTGTAGGCGAACGTCGAGTTGCGCGCGATTACGAATAGCCAGCGGATGCGGGACAGGCTGGTCGTCAGATCCTCGGAAATACCATCGGCGAAGTAGTCCTGCTCCGGATCGCCGCACAGGTTCGTGAAGGGCAGGACGGCGATCGACGGTCTTTGGGGAAGCGGAAGGTGGGGCCGAGACGGCTCAGCAGTGCCGGTTGCGGGCTCCCTGGCAAGGGTTTCCTCGCGCACGGCGCCGATGAAACGGAGGCCCTTGCGCGGCAAGGTTTTGATCAATTGCTGCCGATCGCCGCTGTCACCGATCGCGCTACGGGCCGCGTTGACCCGGTTGAAGAACGCAGACTCGGAGACGATACGCCCCTGCCAAACCGAGGCGAAGAACTCGTCCTTGCTGACGACCCGGTCACGCTGGCGAATCAAGTGAACGAGCAGGTCGAACACCTGTGGCGCGACCTCGACAACCTCGGACCCTCGGCGCAACTCGCGACGATCCGTGTCCAGCACACAGTCATCGAACAGATATTGCAAATTCTCACCCGTTCGCGGCGCATGGCTCGTACGACCATAGCACGCCGCGCCGGCTAAGGAAAAAGGGAGCCGCCACTAAGGGGAAGTTGAGGAGCCGTGAAAGACCGCACGACGTCCTTCCGGCACTCTGCGTGGCGCCTTCGGCCCTGACAGGGCACGCGCAACCAGGCCACACACCGCCACACCGAGGCTCCCAATGCAACTATCAAGCTGGTACATGCGACTCCTGCCTGCGCTGATGCTGTGCGCACTCGGGATATGCACACCCGTGCTCGCCCAGGCCCCGCAAAAGCTGGAAATCAGGCCTGTCACGGAAAAGAAGCTCAAGCAACTGCCGCCGGGGCCACTCCACTGGCGGATCGAGACCTTTCGCAGCCTGGCGGAGGCGCAGGCGCAAGCCGCCGCCAACGACGCAGCGCTGGCGTGCGAAATCTCCGGGAAGGTTTGGCTGTTCACGTTGGGCGCGAAGGGCGGCGCCACCGTCGGCGGAACAAGGGTTGCCGAGATCGGCCCGGTGCCCGTTGCGTCCGCGCCTGAATATCTTCTCCGCATCAATCACGCCGTCGGGCCGCCGGGGGCCAAGACGCGGGTGCACACGCATCCCGGCTCGGAGGCCTTCTACGTGCTGGGCGGCAGGCTCGGCCAGAAGACTCCGCACGGCATCGCCTATGCCGAGGTGGGACAGTCCATGAATGGGCACGGGGCGGACACGCCAATGGAAGTGTTCAGTGCCGGCACCACCGATCTGACACAACTCGTCATGTTCGTGGTGGACGCCACCCGGCCTTTCTCTTCGCCGGCCAAGTTCGAATGAGCCGAAGGGCACGGGGGCGCGAAGGCAGATGGGAGCCGCACGCCGGCCGCAGGACATGAGGGCACGTCCCGCGGCGAAATCGGAATGCCACAGTGAACAGGTGTCGCAGAAGCAGGGTCCAACGATCTCCGCCCTTGCAGCAGGCACTTGGCCAATGAAACCCAACAGCAGGCAGGGAGGAAAACATGATAATAGTCGGTTACTCGGTCCGACTCCTCTGCGGCGTCGCGCTGATCGTGGCCGCCGCCGCAGTCACCACCGCCACGGCGCGACAGAGGCCTGTGATCCGCGACCATCGCCCCGGGGGGTGGCAGCCGAAACCAAGTGGCCCCCACCGACCGGGGCATCCGGGGTATAACAAGCCTGGCGAGAAGCCGATCGTCCGCGATCATCGAAAGGATGCTTGGAAGCCGAAGTGCGGCAGGTATTCCTGCGACCGCCCCGACCGCCCCTGGGGGCCTCAGCATTAGCCAGCAGCGCACCCGCTTACCAGGGGGCCGCCACTCGCGCCCGGACTTCAGGGGTATGGCCTACATCCGCAGCAGGTGCTCTCTGTTGCGGGTACAGGTGTGCGGGCTGCTCGCCACCAGCACGGTTCGGGTCAGCGCGGCAGTCGACAGCTGGTCCGCGGAGCCCAGTTCCGCCGCCGCGGCGTGGTGCGACCGCGACGGCAGGTCTTGGCACAACCTGGCCGTCACTCGCCCCAAGGGGACTGTCACGTCCGGATATCGTCCGTTCTGCCGTCGAACTCGTCGCTGCAGAACGGGCCGCCCTGGAAGAAATCGCCCACAGGGTCGGCCGGCCGGCTGGCGTCGGCGGCCAGCGCGGCGGCCGCGTGATCCTCCGCACGGCCGGTGGGACGATAGCCGTAGGCGTAGGCAACCGAGTTGTCCCACCAGGCACGCTCGTTGAGCGAGGCGCCGTAAAAGATCTCATAGCGCAGATCGGGGTGCTCCAGGCCGATGCGGATGAGCTGCACCAGATCGTCGGGGCTCAGCCAGATGGCAAGCCGACGCTTGTCGACCGGCGCATCGAGCACGTGGCCGATGCGCAGGCACAGCACACGCAGCCCATGCTTGTCGGCATAAAGAGCGCCCAGCGCCTCGCCGAACGCCTTGCTCACGCCATAGCGGCTGTCGGGCCGCACCGGCGCGTCGGTGCCGATGCGCCGGTCCCGCGGATAGAAGCCGACGGCGTGGTTGGAGGAGGCAAACACCACGCGCTTGACGCCCTTGCGCCGCGCCGCCTCGAACAGGTTGTAGCAGCCGATGATATTGGCCTGCAGGATCGTCTCCCACGGCCCTTCAACCGAGAAGCCGCCGAGGTGGATGACGCCCTCCACGCCGTCAAGGGCGGCCTCGACCTGATCAAGCTGCGCCAGATCGGCGGCGACGAACCGCTCCTGCGGCGCGAGATCGGGCGGCGCCACGACGTCGCTGAGGATAAGGTCCGGATACACTGGGGGAAGCAGCTTGCGCAGCCGTGAGCCCACCCCGCCGGCCGCGCCCGTCAGCACTACGCGCTTCATGCCTCGCTCCCCTGGTGACCGTCGCCTCTTATACCAGACCAGGCCCCGCTGCGCTGCGCCGACATTCCCATTGCTGACGAGTCGGTACAGCAGTCAGGACGGCGGGGTCGAATCAAGCTATGTGTGGCGCAGCCAGCCCGCCGGATTGTTCTCTATCTTCTAGCATTTAGCTCTTAGTCCTCCTGCGAAGTGACCCAGCCGCAACGGCCGGCCAAACGCAGGTAGGCGTTGGGCTTTTCCACAACCTGGACGCTATCTGCCAATCCGGTCGGTGCTACAGATTGATCTGCGCAAGCCACACATCAGATGCAAGACTGACTGCGTGCGGAGCGATCAAATGCGGGATGCCTACTCTGTGCTGCAAGTTGCGCCGAAAGCCAGCGACGCCGAGATCAAGGCGGCCTACCGCAACCTTGCCAAGACCCTCCACCCTGACGTGCGGCCGGGGGACCATGCGGCCGAGCAGGCTTTCCAGCACGCCAAGAGCGCCTATGAGCTGCTGAGCAACCCAGAGACCCGGAAGGCGTACGACGACTACCGGGCGGGACTGCGGGCAGCCGAGCGGTCACGCAGGCGGCGTGCGGCGGCGAGCATGTCGGCCACATTTCTGCTGACGGCCACCACCGTCGCGGTCACGGCCGTGTGGCTCTATCAGGCCGACCTCGCCTTTGGCCGCCTGATTACCGATGCAATGGAGCGTAGCGGCGTCTTCAAGCTCGTGCAGGCGCCGGCGCAGGCCGGGCAGCGCCAAGTCGGAGCAGCAGCGCGGATGGCGGTGGAGCGGGCGGATGCCTTCACCGGCACGTCCGACCTGCCGTAAGCGTGCGGCCAGCCAAAGCCGGCACGATCGCCGGGCGGATAAGCGAAGCCTCATTCGCCGTGCATCGGTCGTCATCGCTCCTGACTGGCGGTCCCGACCGGACACGACCAAACGTCGCACCAGCCGAAGCCTGCGCCGCTGCTTCACACGGCTGCCGCATTGCGGTGCAGCATGCATGGTGGAACCCGGAAAATTTGACAGGAACCGCGCATGGGCCGTGGCAGTGCTGCGTTCTTTTCGATCTCACGGTGGTCTGCAACCACCCCAACGCGACGATCGCCCGCGATGCTCGTGCTCGCTGCCGTTCTGTCAGCCAGCACGGCCGCGGCAGCGGACCCCTTGGATTGCGCCTCCGTCGCCCAGGGCCAGGCCGATGGCGTGCCGGCATCGGTGGCGATGACGGCGGGCGATACCCTGGCTTTCAGCTTCGCAGCCGATCAGGCGGTGGCAGGAGACGTCACCCTCGTTGGCGGCGATGGCCGCGAGCAGCGGCTCCCCTACGGTCCGCACACGACGCAACTGTCGTACACGGCCGAGCAGTCCGGCGTAGTCGACATCCGCCTCGGGGCGACGAGCGGCAAGGCGCCGATCTTCATCATGACCTGCAGCCCGGCGCGCAGTTGGGGCGCGATGGCGCTGGACGGCGGGGCCATCGTCGCGGCTGCGCCGGTGGAAGACGGCACCGCGCCTGCCCCGGCCCCCGCCGACGCATCACCCCTGCAATGGCTGGGCGGCGTGCAAGCCGGGCAGCCGCCGGCGAAGGGGACATACGGCATCAATCTCAAGCTGCAGCCTGACGTGAAGATCGGTGTTCTGGCGCAATTCGACCAAACCAGCGACCAGATGGTTGCGCCATCCGCACTGTCCGATCAGCCGTGGCAGGTGGGGCCCACGACGAGCCTGAAGCTCGGCGGCGGCCTGCAGCTCGACGCGCGCGCGGCCTGGGGGTCCAGCGATCCCATCGTCGGCAACGCTCCAGAGCGGCAAACGCTCGACGCCCGCCTGTCCAGCAGCCAGGGAGCGGGGGCGTGGCGCTTCTCGCCGAGCATCGGCTTCACCCACGTACATGAGCGGCACGCCACGACTGACCAGCTCTCCGCCGACGTTGCGGGCCATCAAACCATCGACTCGGGCCGGGTCGACGTGAAGCCGGAGATCGCCTACCGCATCGATACAGGCGCCTCGACCTACATCGAGCCGCGGCTCATGGTCGGCACGTACTGGAACCTGGGCGAGGCGGCAACGGCCGAGGCCGCCGGCTTGGAATTTGCGTTTCGGCAGGTGGCAGAGACTGCCATCACCTTCGGTGCAGCCGACGGCACCAAGCTGCAGGTCGGCGGCACGATCGAGGAAGGCGACACGCACGCTGAGAACGTGTGGAGCGGAAGGCTGCAGCTCAACATTCCATTGAAGTGATCCGGCAGCCCCGGCAGCTTGCCCGGGCTTTTTCGGAGCCAGTCTTTATGGCTTCGCGACGTTTCAAGCGGGTCGACTGATGGCAGCGATCCCGGCGCTCAGCGTGCCGCAGTGCCACGGATCGAAGCTTTGCTCCGACCACCTGCGGCGGCCATCTCGCAAACACGCGCGGGCTGATCGTCCGGGCAGTCGCTCTGTTCACTCCCGCCGAGTGCCCTTCCACCCCGGCCGCCTTTTCGCGCGAGATGGCGAAGAACCGGCTTTTGCGTATTGCCCTCGCCCGTGCTCCGCGCCACATTTGACGTTAACGTCAATCCAAGGCCCCCACCAAGGAGGGGCCCGCGTGGCGAGGGAGGATACCCAATGGCGGCGACCAGGACGCGCAGAGTGCGCGTCGATCCCGACAAGTGCCAGGGACACAACCGCTGCAAGGCGCTGGCGCCGGAGCTGTTCGAGCTGGATGAGCTCGGCAATGCCCATGCGGCCGGCGACGGCCGCGTGCCCGAGGCGCTGGAGGAGAAGGCCTACCTCGCCAGGTCGAACTGTCCGGAATTCGCGATCGAGATCATCGAGGAGTAGGCACGCATGGTCACGCGTCCGCCTGTCACCGACTGGACCACCGACTGGGACCATCTCGACCCGCAATGGGTCGACGATCCCTATCCGATCTGGAGCGCGCTGCGCCAGCGCTGCCCGATCGCCCACACCGACCGCTACAATGGCGTCTACCTGCCCACCCGCTATGCGGATGTGCGCGCCATCGCCTACGACACGGAGCATTTCTCGTCGCGGAAGGTGGCGGTGCGCGAGAAGCATCCGCCGACCGACCGTGGCGCCCCGCCGATAACCTCCGATCCGCCACGCCACCGGCTGGCGCGCATGGTGCTGCTGCCGCCGTTCACGCCGGACGCGACCGAGAGGCTCAAGCCGCGGGCGAGAGCGATCTGCAACGAGCTGATCGACGCCTTCATCGGTAATGGCGCCTGCGACGCCGCCGTGGACTACGCCCAGCACATCCCGACCAGGGTGATGGCGCACATGCTGGGCGTGCCGGAGAGCGATGGCGAGACGTTCCGCAAGTGGATCAATGCCGTGCTGCAGGAGGGTGCCGTCGACCAGCCGGGGCTGGTGCGCGCCGTCGAGGAGATGACGGAATACTTCCGCGGACCGATGCAGGAGCGCCGGCACCGCCCCGGCAACGACCTCATCAGCTACCTCGTCCAGCAGACGTACGAGGACGGCCGCGCGCTGACCGACAACCACGTGCTGGGCTCCGTGCGCCTGCTGCTGGTCGCCGGCATCGACACCACCTGGAGCGCCATCGGCGCCTTCATCTGGCACCTGGCCAGGACACCGGAGGACCGCCGTCGCCTGGTGGCCGAGCCGGCGCTGATGCCGACGGCCATCGAGGAGCTGCTGCGCGCCTACGCCCCGGTGACGATGGCGCGCGAGGTGGTGGCGGAGACCGAGATCGGCGGCTGCCCGATGCGGCCGGGGCAGATGGTGCTGCTGTCGTTCCCGGCCGCAAACCGCGACCCCGCCATGTTCGCCGACGCCGACAAGGTGGTGATCGACCGCAAGGAGAACCGCCACGCCGCCTTCGGCCTCGGCATTCACCGCTGCATCGGCTCCAACCTCGCCCGCATGGAGCTGACGGTGGCGCTGGAGGAGCTGCTGCAGCGCGTGCCGGAGTTCGAGTTGAACGGCCCGGTGACGTGGTCGGAGGGTACGGTGCGCGGGCCGCGGCGGCTGCCGATCCGATTTGGGTGAATATCTCCCTCTCCCCGCGCGACACCAAGCTACCGGCGCGTTCCGACAGCGCGGGAAGAGGGGCGGGACCAATCTCCAACGTCGGCATCACTCCGACGTCGGCATCCCTGCCCTCACCCTAAACCTCTCCCCGCAAGTGCTGAGAGGGGTTCCCTAATCATCAGATCGCCGTATTTCAGCACCATGCATTGCTGCGCGGGAGGCGGGCATGGCGCAGGTCGGCGGCATGGGCGGAGCCGGAGCGCCGCCGGCCGGCGTCCGCCCCAGGGCTACGGTACTCACCGTAGCCGCGTGGCTCCTCGCCGCGGTCGAACGCCAACTCGAGATCGAGCAGGACCGCTGGTTCCTGTGGCTGCCCGTCATGTTCGGCGCCGGCATC
Organism: Hyphomicrobiaceae bacterium; assembly: GCA_036280295.1. GTDB lineage: Bacteria > Pseudomonadota > Alphaproteobacteria > Rhizobiales > Hyphomicrobiaceae > AWTP1-13. The sequence continues at coordinate 14,933 of DASURA010000393.1, read as the reverse complement.
GCACTGTACTTCGCGTTGCCGTCCGAGCCGCTCTCGCTGGTGGCCCTGATGCCAGCCGTCGCCGCGCTGGCGCTGCATCTGGCCGGCTCGCGCGGGGGGCTCACCGGGGTTGCCACGACGGCGCTACTGGCTGTCGCGCTCGGCATCGCCGCCGCCAAGCTGCGCACCGAGTGGGTGCGGGCGCCCGTGCTGCCGGCTGCATCCGAGCCAGGCCGGGCACGCCCGGTTGACGTCTCTGGCTACGTCGAGCTGATCGAGCCGCGCGCCAGCAAGGGCCAGCGCCTCACGCTCGCCGTCACCGCGATAGCACAGCGCACCGAGGCGCAGGGGGCCTCCGTCTGGCCGACCCGCGTGCGCATCACCACCCGCATGCCGGGTGACACGCTGAAGCCGGGGGATGCCGTGCGGCTCAGGGCCGCCCTCCACCCTCCACCCGGCCCGTCGCTGCCCGGCGACTACGATTTCGCCCGCTCAGCCTGGTTCCAGGGCCTTGGCGCCGTCGGCTCGGCCGATGGCGCGGCCACCATCGACCGCAACGCCGGTTCGCCGCCGCTCGCCTTGCGTCTCTCCGCAGAGGTGGCACGGGTGCGGCAGGCGATCGGCGACCGCATCGTCGCGGCGCTGCCCGGCGAGGCCGGTGCCATCGCCAACGCCCTCATCACGGGAGAGCGCGGCGGCATCTCGGAAGCCACCAACCAGGCGTTCCGCGATTCCGGGCTGTTCCACATCCTCTCGATCTCCGGCCTGCACATGGTGATCATGGCCGGTGCCGTGTTCTTCTCGATCCGGCTGGCGCTGGCAGCCATTCCGGCGATCGCCCTGCGCTACCCGATCAAGAAATGGGCCGCCGCCGGTGCCATGGCCGGGGCGTTCGGCTATCTGATGATCTCGGGTGCCGCCTTCGCAACCGTTCGCTCGTACGTGATGATCTCCATCATGTTTCTGGCGGTGCTGCTCGACCGTCCGGCGATCGCCCTGCGCAATGTCGCCCTGGCGGCGCTCATCATCCTGGTGGCGTGGCCGGAGAGTCTGCTCGATGCCGGCTTCCAGATGTCGTTTGCCGCGGTGGTGGCGCTGGTCTCAAGCTACGAGTGGCTGCGCCTGCGCAACGCTGCCCGCGGTGCCCCCGCGACCGAGCGCGGCTGGCTCGGCCGCGTCCTCATGTTCCTGGGCGGCATCCTCACCACCACGCTGGTGGCGAGCGTCGCGGTGGCGCCGTTTGGAATATACCATTTCCACAACACCCAGCAGTTCGCCATGCTCGCCAACCTGCTGGCGATCCCGATCTGCAATCTCATCGTCATGCCGGCAGCGCTTGCCACCCTGCTGGCCATGCCGCTGGGACTGGAGGCCGCGCCGCTGTGGGTCATGGGCCTCGGTGTCGAGGCGATGGTGTGGTGCGCGCACATCGTCGCGCGGCTGCCCGGGGCCGTAGGTCACGTACCGGCGATCCCGATGCCGGCGTTCGCGCTGATCGTCTGCGGCGGACTTTGGGGCACGCTGTGGGGCACGCGCTGGCGCCTTCTCGGCCTCGTGCCCATCGCGCTCGGGCTGATGCTGGCGCCAACGGCGCAACGGCCCGATGTCCTGGTCGGACGCGGCGCCGCCCTGGTCGCCGTGCGTGGCACCGACGGCAGACTATCAGCGCTGGCCGGACGCGGCACCCGTTTCGAGCTGGAGCGGTGGCTGGAGCACGACGGCGACGCCCGCCCCCCGGAGGAGGCGGGCAAGGCGGCCGCCTACAGCTGCGACCGGCAAGGCTGCATTGCCGTGGTGAAGGGGTTGAGACTGGCCGTTGCCAGGTCCGCCGCCGCCCTGCGCGACGACTGCGCACTGGCAGCGATCCTGGTCCTGCCGTTCCCGAGGCCCGGGCGCTGCCGGCCCGGCGGCGCCGCCATCGACAGCCACGACATCGCCGCCCGCGGAGCGCATGCCCTGACGATTATGGATGGCAAGGTCCACATCGACACCGTCGCCGAGGCGCGCGGCGACCGGCCGTGGTCCACCACCATGGCTGATAGGGCTCGGCCGCTCAGGGCCGACTAGGGCTGAGCCTGTAAACCCCTGATCTAGCGGTGCGACGGCGGATCGCGCTCCGCTCATCCAACTACGGCACTGAAGAACCTTGGTGGCGGAGGCCAGACTTGCCAACGGAGCTGGACCTGGAAAGGCCAGCGCAAGACGGCCTGGATGTTCGACTACATCGACGGCAGCGGCAAGCGTCGGCGCAAGGTGTTCAAGACCAAGCGGGCCGCAGAAGACTACGGGGCCACGGTGCGCGTGGATCTTGCACTCACCGGGACATGCCCCTCGACGACGTAGCCGCCGATGAGCATCGTGTGACTGATCGGCCCCGAACGTGCGCTGCCCAATATCGCCATGACGGCCAGCGCAAGCGCCAGGAAGCGAGTCATCATCTGATCATGGCCGGCGCGTGGTCCAGCGCGTGCGGGCAGGTCGCGCTCGAAGGCGCCGCACGCCGGCTGCGGCCGGTCATGATGACGGCTCGCTGTTCGCCACCGGACCAGGTTCCGGGAATCAAAAGCTGCTCGCCATCGTCGTCATCGGCGGCCGCAAATCGCCCGAAACGCGCGTCCCGCTGGGGGCGTGGACACTATTTCTGAGTACGTCCCGTCAGACCTGGCATTGACGTGAGACAAGGCGGCTCCGGCTGCAGACGGTCATCCGGACCTATCAAGACCGCCGCGACGAAGTGACGTCCCGGCACCTTACTGCCGGCGCACGAACAGCATGCGGCCCTCGATCAGGTGCGAGAGACCAAGGCGCGCGCCCGCCACCATAGCGAGCACGGCAATCGGCGCAGCAAGCGATAGCGTGCTGGTGCCGCTGAGGCCCTGCCCGATGGTGCAGCCGCGCGCGAGCACCCCGCCGATGCCCATCAGCACGGCCCCAAGCAGATGCCTGCGCATCTCGCGGGCATCGTCGAACGCCTCCCAACGCAGCTCGTCGCGTAGGGCCGCTGCGGCGAATGAGCCGGCGGCGACCCCGAATACCGTGGCGACGGCGAAGCCGGTGGTGGCAAGCGATTCACCCATGACCTGCAGGATAACGCGAGCCAACGGCGCCACGAAGCTCAGGCTTTCCGGTGCCTGTCCGCCAAAGGGATCGCCGAGCACGCCAGTGGCGGTCCAGCCGGCTGCGACCGCGAGCCCAATCGTGCAGGCGGCCGCCAACAGGCGTGGTCTGCGGTAGAGCCGTCCGCTCACGAGGCCGAAAGCAAGCAAGGTCCCGGCAATGCCCAGAGCGCACGCCCATGCGGCCGCGGATCCAAGGAACGTGGCGGCGATGCCTGTGAGGGTCTTGCCGCCGAGGGGGCTCATATCGATTACGGCCAGATAGGTGATCCGTGATCGGATATCACTGAGGATGCCGCCCGTCGCCGCGAACGCTGCCAGCCCCAGGATGAGCGCCGAGACCATGGCGCGCAGGTCCCCCGTGCCGGCCCGGACCAGCATGCCGAAGGCGCAGGTGCCCACCAGCGCGGCGCCGAGTCCGAATAGGAGTCCGCCGGCGATGAGGCCCGAGAGGTCAAGACGCGGCTGCGCATGGTGCGTGGCGGAGAGATCGAGACTCCCCGAGAGGACCAGCACCTGGGTGAGCAGCAAGGCAACGCCGGCAGCCAGCGCCCAGGCGCGGGCGCGCCTCAGATCGCCCGCCACCAGCGCGTCCTCGATCGCCCCGATGGTGCATAGCCGGCCGTATTGCGCGGCACCGCCGGCAAGCATGCCGCATACGAATCCGACGAGCGCGAGCAGAAGCCCGTCCACACTGTTTTCCTCGCAACTCGCCCTCGATACGTGGCCGGGGCGCGTTATCTTAGCGGCGCCATGGCGGCGCGTCATGAAGCTCTCTTGCCGGACCCTATGGACTTGGGTGCCGCGCCGGCGGCGCGCAGAACATCTCGTAGATCACTTTCACGAACTTGAGCGTGCTGGCATCCGCCAGGCTGTAATGGATCGTCTTCCCGTCGCGGCGCGTGGTCACCAGCCCGTCCAGGCGCAGGCGGGCCAGCTGCTGGGAGACCGTCGTTTGCCGAAGCGACAGGAGCTCCTCCAGCTCCGTGACCGAGCGCTCGCGCTCCGCCAGAAGGCACAGCAGCAAGAGCCGATGCTCATGCGCCAGCGCCTTCAGGAAGTCGCTCGCCTTGCGCGCGTTCTTCATCATGCGTGCGAGGTCGGGCGGCAGCTCCGCGTCGTCCTCCAGTGCGTCGACGACTTTGCTCGACAGGATGCGGCTCATGGTTCGGCTTTGGATACAGACAGAGTGGGAATTGCGACCTCCCTATACCACATTCGTATCCCTCCGGCACCCGCTGCGACAGCTATGATCCCGGGCAGTCGTGCCAGCACCTCACCGAGCAGGCTGTAGAAGAAGTCTCTGCCCGGATAGCCCACGAGGCGGCCGACCTCGCGGTCATTCTCAACGAGGACGAAGGTGGGTGTTGCGGTGACCGGCCGCTTCAGCTCCACGCCCGCGCTCGCCTGATCCCTGATATTGACGCGGCGCAACGGCGCCAGCCGTCCCTCCTCGGTCTTGGGGTAGCCGGGACCGATCTCGGCATGCCAGCGTCGACACCAGGAGCACCCCTCGTCCTCGAACATCACCAGTTCTGCCGCCGCGGCGCTCTGGACGCCGGCGACAAGCGCCAGCGCCCAGAGCAGCATGAGGCACAGAGGAAGGGTGCGGACGCTTCCCATGCGGCGCTCACTCATTTGCCTGCTCTCATTTGTTCACCGGGCTGTCGGGCGACATCAGATAGGCAACCACGTCCTTCATCTGCTGCTCGCTCAGGAACTTATGGTAGCCGAAGCGCGGCATCATCGAGCACGGCTGCACCGACTGCGAGTCGTACACCCTGGCGTAGACGAGCTTGGCCTCCTCGGCGCTGAACTTGCGGATCTTGCCGTACTCCCGCAGGCTCGGACCCAGCGTGCCGAAGCTCAGCTCCTCCTTGGCCATCTGATGGCAGGCGTAGCAGTTGCCGCCGTTGACGGCGCCGGCCTTGTCGTTGAAGCGCCCGCCGAAACCGCTCTGGGCGATCTTCTCCCCCGCCTTCCAGTCACCCATGACGTTGCCGTCGGCGGGGAACACGACGGTTGCCTTCTCGCGGTCGAGGACCTGCTGGAAGACGGCGTCGGGTGGATTGTTGCGGTGCTCGGAGCAGACCTTCTGCGTCTCATCCTGCACGATGCGGCTTTCCCAGCCCGCTGGCACCTTCTTCCACATGCCCTTGACGTAGGCGTCTACCACGGCAGCATCGACCTTGCTGCCGGGCTTGGAGGCGGTCTGTGCGTCGGCACTGGCGAGCCCCGCGGTGAGCAGGGCCGCGCCCGCGAGTGCAATCCTCTTCATCATGATGACGTCCCTTCCTCAGCGCTTGATGGAGGGGACGTTGAGCTCGCCCCCTTCGGCTTGCTTCATCAGATAGACCGTCAGCGCTGTGAGGCCATCGGAGGTGTAGTCGGGCGCCGGCATACGCATCTGCCGGTAGCAGTCCCAAAGCCGGTGCTGCATGGTGCGGGTCTGGCTCATCGAGACACGGTAGGTGGGCCAGGAGCCCATGGTCACTTGTGCGTCCTTGCCCGGCTTGGACAGGTTGGGCAGCTCCTGCAGCCGGATGCGGCGGCCGTCCTCGGCGTGGCAGGTTGAGCACGCGAAGTCGCTGATCGACGAGCGGCGGTAGAACAGTGCCTCGCCGACGGCGAGCATCTCTTTTTCCTTGGGGTGGGACAGATGCGGCTCGATCTTCATGCCGTTCGACTTGTTGGCAACGAAGGCGACCAGGTCCTCCATGTCCGAGGTGCGTCCCGGTCCGGCGAACTTGCGCTTGATCACGTCGGCGGTGTCGAGCTTTTGCACCTTCTCCATGCACCAGAGCAGGCGCTGCTCCAGGTCCATGACCTTGTCGGCGTCCTTGAAGTAGCGGGGCAGGCGGGCGTAGGCGCCCTGCAGCTTGCCGGGTCCTTCGCCGAGGTCGCAGGTCTCCAGCGAGACGTTGGCGGCGCCGCGCGGCGTCTTCCACAAGACCTCGCCGCGGTCGACATTGAGATAGCCGGGATTGGCCATCGGGTCGTTGATCATCTCCCGGTAGCGTTCGATCTCACCGCTGGCATCCGCGTTCGGCTCGGCCAGGGCAATGCTGGTGCCGGTCAGCAGCAGTGCTGCGGCCAGCCCCAGCAGCGACGCTCTCGCGCCTTTGGACATAGGGTGCTCCCTCCAACTCGTTCATCGTTGGCGGCCGCCGGCGCGGCAAGACCGCATAAAATAAGTTTACATTCGAATATTATGATGTGACAATAGGTGCTGTCTAAGAAAACGTGGCGACGCTAGCCAAGCGCACGTGGCATTTCGTGGCCATACGAGACCGCGTAATCAATCGGAGGGATGCCCAAATGCAACGCACACGCAGCGAGGTCAGCCGCCGTAGCGTCTTGGCGGGAGGAAGCATCGCAGCGCTGGCCGCCATCTTGGCCCCGAGGCTCGCCTCTGCATCGCCCGAGATCGTGCAGGCCGAGATCGACAAGCTCTATGCCGGCAAGTCCATGGCCGACGGCAAGATCAAGCTCGATCTTCCCTCCATTGCCGAGAACGGCCTGGTGGTGCCGCTTAATTTCGAGGTGGAAAGCCCGATGACGGAGCAAGCCTACGTCAAGGCTGTGCACGTGTTCGCCGACGGCAACCCCAATCCGGGCGTCGCCTCGTTCTACTTCACCCCGATGATGCCCAAGGCGTCGGCGCAGTTGCGCATGCGCTTGGCGCGGACCCAGAATGTCATCGCCATCGCCGAGATGTCGGACGGCTCGCTCTATACGGCGCGCAAGGAAGTGAAGGTGACGATCGGCGGCTGCGGCGGCTAGGCCGCGCTGCCGTAGGTTGGGTCAAGCGGAGCGCAGACCCAACAATTGGCGAGCGCATCCCCATGGATTGTGTTGGGTCTTCGCTGACGCTCGACCCAACCTACGAGAACCCCAGAGGAAACGACGATGGCAACTCCTACCCCGCGCGTGCGCATGCCGAGCCAGGCCAAGGCCGGCGAGGTGATCGAGGTCAAGACGCTGATCTCGCACGAGATGGAAAACGGCCAGCGCAAGGACGCTGCGGGCAAGACGATCCCGCGCAAGATCATCAAGGCCTTCACTCTCAAGTTCAACGGCAAAGAGGTCTTCCGCAGCGATTGGCATCCCTCGATCTCCGCCAATCCCTACCTGTCGTTCTTCGTCAAGGTCCCCGAGACCGGCACGTTCGAGATGGCGTGGCACGACGACGATGGCTCCGTCTACAAGTCGGAGCGGAAGGTTACTGTTGTCGGTTGAATCCGCTCGGCCCGGTGCCCCAGGCGCCGGGCCATTCTTGTCGCTAACACATGCTAATATTCGCATGTGATGGATTCTCAAAGCTAAGCTCGCCAAGAGGCCGCAAGGTGGTGCCATGATCTCCAGACGGCAACTGCTGCAGGGTATGCTGGCGGCGTCGGCCCTGGGCTCGATGCAAGGCCGTGCGGTTGCGCAAGGCCGCCTGACGCAGGACGATCTGCTGCGCTTCCCGAGCCTCGGCAATGTCACCATCGTCCACCTCGCCGATATCCACGCCCAGCTCGTTCCGCTGTATTTCCGCGAGCCGACGGTCAACCTCGGCGTCGGCGAGGCGCAGGGGCAGGTGCCGCACGTGACGGGCAAGGCCTTCCTCGATCGTTTCGGCATTGCCGCGCGCTCGCAGGATGCCTATGCGCTGACGGACCAGGATTTCGCCGAGCTCGCCAAGATCTACGGCCGAATGGGCGGACTCGATCGCGTCGCCACGGTGGTGAAGGCGATCCGCGCCGAGCGCAGCGAGCGCGTGCTGCTGCTCGACGGCGGCGATACCTGGACCAATAGCTGGACGGCGTTGCAGACCAAGGGCCAGGACATGGTTGAAGCCATGAACCTGCTGGCCCCGGACGCCATGACCGGCCACTGGGAGTTCACGCTGGGCGCGGACCGGGTGAAGGAGATCGCGGATGCCCTGCCGTTCCCGTTCCTGGCGCAGAACATCCGCGACACCGAGTTCGAGGACCCGGTGTTCCCCGCCTACAAGATCTTCGAGCGCGGCGGCGTGAAAGTGGCCGTGATCGGCCAGGCGTTCCCCTTCACGCCGATCGCCAACCCGCGCTGGATGATCCCCAAGTGGCAGTTCGGAATCCGCGATGACCAGCTGCAGAAGCAGGTGGACGAGGTGCGCAGCAAGGGGGCGGACCTGGTGGTCCTGCTCTCCCACAACGGCTTCGACCTCGACCGCAAGCTGGCGCGCGTCGTCAATGGCATCGACGTCATCCTGACGAGCCATACGCACGATGCAATCCCCGAGGTGGTCAAGGTCGGCAAGGTGCTGCTGGTCTCCTCCGGCTCGCATGGCAAGTTCGTCGGCCGCCTCGATCTCGATGTGCAGGGCAAGCGGGTCAAGGATTTCCGCTTCCGGCTGATCCCGATCTTCTCCGACACCATCAAGCCGGATGCCGACATGGCTGCGCTGATTGGCCAGCAACGCGCGCCCTATGCTGACGACCTGGCGCGCAGGCTCGGCACGGCCGGCTCGCTGCTCTACCGGCGCGGCAACTTCGCCGGCACGCTCGACGACCTGTTCTGCGAGGCGATGCTCACCGAACGCGATGCAGAGATCGCCCTGTCGCCGGCATTCCGCTGGGGCACCACCCTGGTGCCGGGGCAGCCGATTACCTTCGAGGACCTCACCAACGCCTGCTCGGTGACGTATCCCGCCTGCTACCGCATGCGGATGACTGGCGCCCGGCTCAAGGAAGTACTGGAGGACGTGGCAGACAACATCTTCAACCCCGATCCCTACTACCAGCAGGGCGGCGACATGGTGCGCACCGGCGGGCTGGCATTCACGATCGATGTGGCCGCGAGCGCCGGCAAGCGCATCTCCGACCTCACGCTCGTGCGCACCGGCCAACCACTGGAAGCAGGCCGCGAGTACGTGGTGGCGGGTTGGGCAAGCGTCAACGAGGGCACCGAGGGGCCGCCGATCTGGGAGCTGGTCTCCAAGTTCGTCAGCAGCCGGGGGACCATCGATTTCAAGCCGCTTGAGACGGTGAAGGTGAAGGGCGCCTGAGGGAAGCACAAGGACGGCAAGGGTACGCACGTATGACCAAGACCACCGACAACGCCCCCAGACGGGACGCTTTGCAAGGATGGCAGCCCTCCCGCCGCCGCCTGCTGGCGAGCGCCGCGGCAGGGCTCGTCACGGCCGGTGCAGGCAACGCGCTGGCGCAAGGCACAACCCGGTCGATTGCGAACAAAGCCAACCCAGACAATCAGCCCCCGAACGTCCCCGAGTGGTCGAAGACCCTGGGAGACGGTGTACAGTCCCGTCCTTACGGCAAGCCTTCGAAATATGAGTCGCAGGTCATCCGCACTGATGTCCCGTGGCTGACGGCCTCGCCTGAGAGCTCGGTCAACTTCACGCCGCTGCACGAGCTCGACGGCATCATCACGCCCAATGGGCTGTGCTTCGAACGCCACCACGGCGGCGTCGCCCAGGTCAACCCGCTCGATCACAGGCTGATGATCAACGGCCTGGTGGACAGGCCGATGCTGTTCACGATGGACGACATCAAGCGGTTCCCGCGTGTCAACCGCATCCACTTCCTGGAATGCGCGGCCAACTCCGGCATGGAGTGGCGCGGGGCGCAGCTCAACGGCTGCCAGTTCACGCACGGCATGGTGCACAACGTCATGTACACCGGCGTGCCGCTGAAGTTCCTCCTCGACGAGGCCGGCCTCAAGCCCAACGCCAAATGGCTGATGCTCGAAGGAGCCGACGCCTCGGGCATGAACCGGTCGCTGCCGCTGGAGAAGGCCCTCAAGGACACGCTCATCGCCTTCAAGATGAACGGCGAGGCGTTGCGTGAAGAGAACGGCTACCCCCTGCGGGCCGTGGTCCCCGGCTGGGAGGGCAACATGTGGGTCAAATGGCTGCGCCGCATCGAGGTCGGCGACCAGCCCTGGCAGACTCGCGAGGAGACCTCGAAGTATACCGATCTGCTGGCCGACGGGCGCTCGCGCCGCTTCACCTTCTACATGGACGCCAAGTCGGTCGTCACCAATCCGAGCCCGCAGGCGCCGCTCAAGTACAAGGGGCACAACGTCCTGTCGGGCCTCGCCTGGTCCGGCCGCGGCGCCATTGCGCGCGTTGATGTCTCGCTCGACGGCGGCCGCAACTGGCGCACGGCGCGCCTCGATGGGCCGGTGCTCGACGCCTCGCTCGCGCGCTTCTACGTGGAGTTCGACTGGCAGGGCGAGGAGCTGATGATCCAGTCGCGCGCCATGGATTCCACCGGCTACGTTCAGCCCACCAAGGAGGAGCTGCGCAAGGTGCGCGGCGTCAACTCCATCTACCACAACAACGGCATCCAGACCTGGCTCGTGCGCTCCAACGGAGAAACCGAGAATGTCGAGATCTCGTGAGCTCACTGCGGCGCTCGCCATGGCCGCCGCGCTTGTCATTGCCACGCCCGCGCTTGCCGGCAAGCTGGGCATCGGCCGTACCGCCACGCCGGAAGAGGTGGCTGCGTGGGACATCGACGTGCGTCCCGACGGCCAGGGCCTGCCGAAGGGGCGCGGCACCGTCGCCGAGGGCGAGCAGGTCTTCCAGGCCCAGTGTGCCACTTGCCACGGCGAGTTCGGCGAGGGCATCGACCGCTGGCCGGTGCTGGCGGGCGGGCAGGGCTCGCTCAAGAACGAGCGCCCGGACAAGACGGTGGGCTCGTACTGGCCGTATGCCACGACGGTGTTCGACTACGTCCGCCGGGCCATGCCGTTCGGAAGCCCGCAGTCGCTGTCGCCCGACGAGTTGTACGCCGTGACCGCCTACATCCTGTACCTCAACGATGTGACCAAGGACCAGGCGTTCTCCCTCGACGAGAAGACCCTGCCGCTGGTGAAGATGCCAAACGCGGGCGAGTTCTTCGACGACGACCGCGAAAAGGCCGAGAAGGCCTTCTGGAACCGGCATCCGTGCATGAAGGACTGCAAGAAGGCGGTGGAGGTGCTCGGCCGTGCGCGTGTGCTGGACGTGACGCCGGAAAGCAAGACGGCACCGCGGGTGGACTGACCGATGTCGCGAGCCAACCCGGTGATGCAGAACATCGCCGCTGGCTTGAGCGAGGAGGAGATGGTGGCGCTGGCTGCGTATTTCGGGTCGCTCAAGGCGGAAGGCTGAGCCCACGAAACTTCGCTCCGGCCACCGACGATCGCAAGACCGATAACGACAAGTCAAAGGGAGAGGAGGAAGCCCAATGACGATCGATCGGCGCCGATTTGGCATGCTGTTGGGGGGCAGCGTGGCGGCCAGTGCGGCGGCCAATGCGTTGCGGACGCTTGCCGCGCCCGCCTATGCGCAGGCGAAAGCGAAGGTGGTCGTGATCGGCGGCGGCCCTGGCGGCGCAACGGCCGCCAAGTACATCGCCAAGGACAGCGCCGGCGCGATTGAGGTGACGGCTGGTGGAGCCAGCCAGGCAGTTCACGACGTGCTTCCACTCCAATCTCTATCTCGGCGGGTTGAAGACCTTCGAAGCCATCACCCACAGCTACGACAAGCTGGCATCGGCCTATGCCATCCGGCTCAACCATCAGGCCGCCACGGCCATCGACCGCGACAAGCGGCAGGTGCGCCTCGCCGACGGCTCGACGCTGGCGTACGACCGGCTCGTTATCGCGCCTGGCATCGACCTCAAATACGACAGCGTGCCGGGCTGGGGCCGCGAGCACGAGGAGGCCATGCCGCACGCGTGGAAGGCCGGTAAGCAGACGCAACTCCTGAAGGCACGCGTCGATGCGGTTCCCGACGGCGGGCTGATCGTGATCATCACGCCGCCCAACCCCTATCGCTGCCCGCCCGGACCCTACGAGCGTGCCTCGATGATGGCACATGTGCTGAAGGCGGCGGGAAAGACCAACGCGCGCATCATCATCCTCGACCCGAAGGAGACCTTCTCCAAGCAGACGCTTTTCATGACGGGATGGGAGAAATACTACCCTGGCATGATCGAGTGGCTGGAACCCGGGATCCATGACGGCATCAAGTCGGTCGACCCCAAGACCAATACGGTCGTCACCGGCTTCGAGACGTACAAGGCCGACCTCGTCAACGTGATTCCGGCACAGATGGCGGGCGCCATTGCCCGCGATGCCGGGCTCGCCGACGCCGGCGGCTACTGCCCGATCGATCCCGCCAACATGCGGGCGATGGCCGATGCGACGATCTACGTGGTGGGTGACGCCTGCATTCCCGGCGACATGCCGAAGTCGGCGTTTGCCGCCAACAGCCAGGCCAAGGTTGCCGCCATGATGGTGCTGGGCGAGTTGGCGAAGGCGCCGGTGTTCCCGGCGCGCTATACCAACAGCTGCTGGAGCCTGATCGAGACCGACGATGCGGTGAAGGTGAGCGGGCGCTACGGCGCCAAGGACGGCAAGATCGCCGCGACCGAGACGTTCATCTCCAAGCTCGACGAGCCGGCGGCGATGCGCAAGGAGGCCCAGCAGGAGAACATTGGCTGGTACGCCGGCATCACTGCCGACATCTTCAGCTGATCTCTCGAGGTCTCGGCAAAGTCGTTCGCCGGTTGCATCGTCGAACAGGCGGCTGTCGAGCGGCGCCAGCGGGCGAGCAGGCCGCTGCCGAGGACCGCGCCGAGGCGGAAGCGCGAGGCGGTCGCGCGCAGCACGGACCACTGGCACGATCCGGAGAAGGCAGCGCTTTTCATGGCCCGCGCCCCGAGGAAGCGTTTTTCACAGGCCGTTGCCTGCGATGCCCGAGCCGCGCCGAGATGTCGGCTGCCGCCTCCATCAGGGTCGGAGGCAACCGCAGGATACCACCCTAGAGCCGCTCCAGGCTCGGTGGGCTGGCGCTCTCGGCGCAGCACTCGTCCGCCAGATAGCCGATCAGGGCGTGCCCATGACCGTGCCCGTAAACTGCCCGCCGGGCGGGATGCACGTTGGATGCGGGAATGTCTGCGGGACTGTCCTCGAGCAGGCTAGTGGCCAACGGGGTGTCGAAGTCCTCGCCGGCAACCAGCCGCGTCAATGGCTCGCGCGCAAGCCCTGTGGCGTCCAGAAGGGCCTTTTGCTTGGCCGGGTTTAGTGGTAGCGGAGCCCGGACTTGAACCGGGGACCTACGGATTATGATTCCGCCGCTCTAACCAACTGAGCTACTCCGCCATACTTCCAAGCACCAAAGCACCCGGCCGGCCAGCAGGAGTGCCCGCCCGCCTCGGCAGTATCGCCGGGTGCGGGCCATATACGGAACGCCGCTCGCCACTGTCAAGGTGGCGGCGTGCGCGTTTCTGCCGATCAATACCCCTCAACCACACGATAGGGCTCGGGCACCTGCCCGAAGAAAGTACCCAGGCTGCCGGCGCACCGCCAATAATCGGCACACGCTTGGAAAATGGTGGCGGTCCCGCGCACGGGCTGGAATGGATAGATCAAGACGCCCAGGACCAGCTTCAGCGATGCACCGCTCGCCCGCACGAGGCACTTCGCGCTGCAGATGGCGAAGGCCAGCGGTCGCCCGTGCTTGCGGATATAGGACAAGGACCCGTTGGAGCCGACGCGCCGCTCGCGGGCGCAACGCCAACTGAGCGACAACCGCTCCGCCGGCACGCTCTCGCGCACCACCGCCTCGTTCACCCAGCAGATCGTTGCCCCGCGGCCGTGGGCGCGGCTGAAGTACTCGACATCGGAGCCGCCGGTGAGCCGCAAGCCCTCATCGAAGCGCAGTCTCAATCCACCCGCTCCCGCGATGGCGGCCCGCATCAGCGTGTTGTTCGTCATGGCGGTCTTCAGCCGTGCGCCGGTCGGCCGGCTCTTGCGATCTCGTACGATGGCACCGGTTGCGGCATTGACCTGAACGACCGGCCCCCGTACCACGTCGGCGTTGAGGCTCTGCGCCGCGGCGAGGAGAGACGCGATCCAGTCCGCCTCGGCAACCTCGTCATCGTCGATGAAGGCGATCCAGTCCGCCCCGGCTGCCAGCGCCAGATCAAGGCTGCGGTTGCGTGCAATCGGGATGCCGATCCGCGGCTCGCTGGCATAGACGAAGGACGGGGCACCGGGCTGGGCAGCAAACCGCTCTACAATCGGCCGGCAGGATTGCGTGGCATGGTTCTCCACCACCGCGATGGTTAGGTCCACCCCTGCCCCAATCCGCTGGGCCACCAGCGAGGCAAGGCAGCTCTCGAGCATCCGCGGCCGCTGCGCGGTGCACAGGGCCACCACCACTTTGACAGGGCGGGGAAAAGCATCACCCTGCCCGCCCGTCAGGCCCGAGCCGGCCGGCGAAACATCGGCGTTTCCCATCTTTCCCCCGAGGCTATCCGCCCAAGCCGTCATCGATCGCGTGACAACCTGCTGTCATAGGCTCGCTATCAGACGACAGATGGCGTTAACCTAGATTGCTGCAGATATGGGGTCAAGACGGGCAAAACAGACGGGCAAAACAGTTGGCGCTCACCTTGAGCGGCAGGCAGTGCCCTGGCTCCCCTTGACGACGGCCATCATCGACGCATACAGCTTATAGCCGAGGCAAAGCTCTGGAGCTTAGCCACCATCTGCCATTCCACATCATGGAGCGAATTTCAATTTCTTGTTCTGGAGTTTGAAGCGATGGTCCCGGTCCTCATTATCAATCTCGACCGCAGTCCGGACCGCCTCGTCCGCATGCAGACGGAGACTGAGCAGGCTGGCATCGCCTTTGAGCGGGTTGCCGCAGTCGACGGTCTGGCTGGCCTCCCAAGGGAAATTGCCGCTTATTTCGCCAGCCCGCACACGCTCACTCCGAGCCAAGTTGGATGCTCGGCAAGCCACATGAAGGTCATGCGGCTGATCGTCGAGCGCAACCTTCCTGCGGCCCTGGTG